>JBBRWW010000024.1:0-26362 GCA_038248955.1 Lysobacterales bacterium | reverse complement strand
GGTGGTTCCGCACCCTGACGTTGCTGGCCCTGCCGGCGCAGGTTGCGACCGTGGCGTGGTCGGTCTGGCATGCATTGGCTGTCGGTTTCGGGGCCCCGGGGTTGGTCGGCTGGATGCTTTCGCTGGGCATCGTCGGCGGAATACTGGCGATCAACGTCGCCCACGAACTGATCCACAAGGACACCCGCCTGGAGCGCCTGTTCGGCGGCGTCCTGCTGACCACGGTCGGCTATTTCGGCTTCAAGGTCGAGCACGTGCGTGGCCATCACGTGCATGTATCCACGCCAGCGGATGCATCGAGTGCGCGCTACGGCCAGTCGCTGTGGAACTTCCTGCCGCGCGCGCTGCTGCGCAACACCCGCAACGCATGGCGCCTGGAGGCCGCGCGCCTGCGTCGATCTGGCTTGCGGGCCTGGCATCCGCGCAATGAACTACTCGGCTGGAGTGCGCTGTGGCTGGCGATGGCGGCCGGCATGACCGCCTGGCTCGGACTGCCCGGGCTGGTGCTGTTCCTGGTGCAGGGTTTCCTTGCCGCCTGCTCGCTGGAGATCATCAACTACATCGAGCACTACGGACTGGAGCGTGCGCGGCTGGCCAATGGCCGCTTCGAGGCCACCACTCACCTGCACTCGTGGAATTCCGACTACCTGGTCAGCAACCTGTTCCTGTTCCACCTGCAGCGCCACTCCGACCACCACGAAACACCCCGGCGCCGCTACCAGCTGCTGTTGCACCATGCCGACAGCCCGCAACTGCCGGGCGGGTATGCGGCGATGTTCGTGCTGGCGATGTTCCCGGCACTCTGGTTCCGCCTCGTGGACCCACGCGTGCTGGCATTCCGCAACGCCCGGATGGAAGCGAAGTTGACGGTGGAGTCGCCCAACATGGCGGCGTCGTCATCGGGCTAGGCACAGGCTGGGATCCAGCCGGCTGCGACCCGGCGCCGGCGGTTCCGACCCCTTCAATCCGGCTGCAACCGGCCGGCAGTCCACGTGCCGCGGGATCGAGCAGGCCAGGTCTGGCGCACCGGTCCGCACGCGAAGGGTTCATTGCATCCACTTCCGCGTGGGCGCCGTACACGAAGCAGTCCCTTTCTGGAGCGCACGCGATGAACGCCTTGACTCGATGCTTCGTGGTTGTCGTTGCCGGCGCGTTGCTGGCGGGCTGCGCGACCGGGTTCCCCAAGGCGTCCGCGCCGTTTGATGCCCCGGACGGGCTGGATGGTCGCGCGGTGCTGGCGCGCAGCCTGTCCGCGCACGGCGGCGACCTGCGCACGCGGCCGGGCGACCTCAACTATTCGAGCGACGGGCGCTGGTACTCGCTGATCCAGCGCATCCAGCCGGTGGTATCCGACGCGGGCTACCGGGTCACGTCGCAGGCGCGCTATTCGCCCTCGCAGGGTCGTTACGCGGTGCGCCACGAGGGGCCGAAGGGCATCAAGCAGGTGGTGCGCACGGCCGGCGCCATCGAGGTCTATTACGACGGCGTGCGCGTGACCGACCCGGACACGCTGAGCGCGACGGCGATGACCTCCGACGCGTTCGAACTGTTCCACTTCGGCCCGTCGTTCCTCAATGCGCGCGCCACTCGCGTGGTCCGCATGGCGGATGCGAGCGAAGCCGGTCGCCGCTACCTGCGCGTGCTGGTCGGCATCGCTCCTGGCTTCGGCGAAGCCGCGAGCGACCAGGTGGTGGCGTGGTTCGACCCACAGACGTACCTGCTGTATCGCGTGCACCTGACGTTGAATGGATTCCGCACCACGCAGGGCGCGCACGTGGACACCACGCTGACCGACTACCGCGAACTGGGCGGGGTGATGGTGCCGACGCGCTTTCACGAGCGCGTGCGCGGCCCGCTGCAGATCGACGCGCACACGTGGTGGGTGACCGGCATGGATGCCGACCGCGGCTGGCAGCCGGGTGAGGTGGCCGATGGCCGGTTCACGGGTTCAGCTGCGCGCCCCGCAGGCCCCATGCCATAAGCCACCTGGAGGCAGGGGGACCCGCTTGATCAGCGAGCCGGCGTGACGCGAGATTGGCTCGAAGCCGTCGCCCGGACATGCACGGTCTGACCGCCGCTGTTCGACGATAACTGCCTGTCGTTTCAGCGACCCAAGCCCAGCGACCGCTCCCTGCTACCGCCATGCCCCCTGGCGAGACCGCCATCGCGAGGACCGAACCCGCCAGCACGTTGCCGAAGCGGGCGGGTGGGGAAGCCGCCCGACAAGCGCCGCAACCCTATCCCTGCGACATCGTCCTGGAACGCAACCGCCGATCACGTTGCCTGCGTGCGGCGCCGCGTGGCCTGCAGCGCAGCAGCACACCTGTGGCCGGTACGGCGGCCATCGTGGCGAGCGCCTCTGGACATCACTGCGACACGTCGAATAACGAAATGTTCCGTTTCACTCGCTCACGATGGTGGTCGAGGAACGTGAATCGGCGGCGGGCGCATCGGCCCGCGTCACCCGCCCGGACCTCGTGCGAGGGTTGGACGTACTTTCCAGCCGGCGAACAGGAGAGACGATGACCGAGCAAGCAGCCCTTCGCGGCTTACACCAGGCAATCGTGGCCGCTCATGGGCACGGGAATTGATCGCCGGACGTCGGCCGCAGGGCAGGGCAGCAGCCCGCATGCGCAGCCTCCGGAGCTTCCCCGGTGGTTTCCGATGACCGACCTGGTCGTCGTGGGCCTGGCCTACTTCGAGGTCTTCGTTCCGCCGCATGTGCGACCCGCCCCGGGTGAGGAGCTGTTCGTCGACGGCATCGCGCTTGCGCTGGGCGGCGCGCTCAACACGGCAACCGTCGCCGCGGCGCTTGGGTTGCAGGTGACGCTGTGCATTCCGATGGGTCGCGGCATCGTCGACCAGGCGGTGGAATCGTTGGCGCAGCGCCTGGGTATCAAGCTTGTCCCGATCGCTACGCGCGACAACCCGGCTATCTCGCTGGTGTTCTCCGACGCCCACGACCGTTCGTTCGTGAGCAGCGCCGATCTCGGTGTACTGGACACGGTCGAGCGCCTGCCGCCGAGCACCTGGGTGCACGTGCCGGGCCTGGAAGAAGCCGCCCGGCTTTCCAGGCCGCTGGCGCGGGCACGCCACGACGGCGCGAAAATTTGCGTCAGCGGCAGCTGGGCCCCGCTCGAACTCGGGCGGCTTGCAGCGCGCCAGGATCGCGCGTGGGATCTGCTGGTGTTGAACGAGAAAGAAGCGCTGGCCGCCTGCGGCGAGACCGCCAACGCGCCCGAGCAACTGGCTGGCGCGGCGCGTTCGGTACTGATCACCCTCGGCGCCAACGGGACGTTCGGGGTGCTCGACGGGGCGCGAGTGCGGTCGGCGGCCGCGCCCGTGCACGTCATCGATCCCACAGGGGCCGGCGACGCGTTCTGCGGCGGCGTCATCGCCGGCCTCGTCCGCGGCGCGCCGGCCGAGGCGGCGCTACGCCACGGCACCCGCTCGGCGGCGCGAATTCTCAACCAGACCGGCGGCGTGGTGACCGACCCCGGGACCATGGCCGACCTGGCCGGAGAGAACGAATGGAAATCCTGACCGTACTGGGTGGCGGCAGCGCGTACACGCCGGGCCTGTTGCAGGCGCTGATTGCGCATGCCGACGAATTGCCGCTCAAGACCGTGCGTTTGTACGATATCGACGCCGGCCGGCTGGCGACCGTTGCGCGCCTCACCGAGGCCATGGCGCGCAGCGCCGGCGCCTTCACGGTCGAGGCGGCCGACTCGCTCGAGGCTGCGATACGCGGTGCCGACGTCGTGCTGAACTCGACGCGTCCGGGCGGCCTGGCGGCACGTCGGATCGATGAAACCCTGCCGCTGGAGTTCGATATCCCGGGTCAGGAGACCGTGGGGCCGGGCGGCTTCTTCTTCGCGCTGCGATCGGTGCCCGAAGCGTTGCGTGTCGCCGCCACCGTGCAGGCACTGGCCCCGCAGGCGGTCATGCTCAATTACACCAATCCCAGCAATATCGTCACCCAGGCGCTGGTGGACCGCGGCGGCGTCAACGTCATCGGCCTGTGCGACCAGTCCGACGAAGACCTGCAGGCGCTCGGCCATGCACTCGGCCGTCGAGGGGGCTATGCATTCGGCTGCAACGGTCTCAACCATGCGACCTGGTACAGCGACATCGCGATAGAGGGCGCGCCACTGGGCGATCTTCCCGCGACCCTGGCGCCGCCGGACGAGTTCGACGAGGAGCACAAGCTGCGCTTCGGGTTCTCGCTCGATCTGGCCCGCGCCAACCGCGGCTACTGGCCGAATTCCTATCTTCCCTACTACCTGTTCCCCGAAGCCTTCGTCGAACAGGCGCGTCGCATGGGGCCGCGCAGCGACGTGGTCGCGGCGTCGCTGGATGGGTATTACGCGCACTTCGAGAGCGAAGGCAATAGCGCCGCTCCGCGGCTGCGCAGGTTTCGTGGCTCGGCCGGCTTCGGCGACCTGGCCGTGACCGTGATCCGGGCGCTGGCGTCTACCACGCCGCACGAACTGGTCCTCAACCTGCCCAATGGCGGCGCCACCGCCGCATTCGCCGCCGATACCGTCATCGAGACCCGCGTCAGCGTGTCGCACGCCGGGATCGAACGCATTGCCGCGCCACCGCTGCCTGCTTCGTTTGAAGGCCTCGCCGCCCAGCTGGAGCACTATCAGCGATTGACGGCGAGAGCCGCCGCCGGCGGCGACACGGCGGCGCTGATCGCGGCGCTCGCGGCCAATCCGCTGGTCGGAAATGAACGCCTCGCCGCGCGCATGCTCGCCCGCGCCCGCGAAGCCTATGGCACCTTGCTTCCGGCATCGGCATCGGCATGAAGCCGCGGCCCTTGCTCGACCAATTCGACTGGGACGACTACGAGCGCGTGGTGATCCTGTCGCCGCACCTCGACGATGCCGCCCTGAGCTGCGGGGGTCTGCTGCATGCCCTGCAGGGGCGCGTGTCGACGCTGGTGGTGAGCATCTGCTGCGGCGCCGTGCGCGTGCCGTCCGCCGATGGCAGCAGCAAACTTCCGCACCGCCGGGGGCACGTGAGTCCGCGCCATCGACGACGAGAGGACATCGCGGCGATGCACTCGGTCAACGCCGACTTCGTGCACCTCAGTTTTGCGGACGGCATCTACCGCAGGAGTCCGCTGACGGGCAAGTTGATCTACCGCAGCGAGCGCGAGCGCTGGGTGTCGCCCCGCATCGAGGACATGGCCCACATCGAGGAGCTGTACCTGGTGCTGCGACGCCTGTGCCTGGACCTGGGGCGAATCCTGCTGCTCAGCCCCATCGGGATCGGTCACCACGTCGACCATCAGATCACGGCGCAGGTGGCGGTGCGGCTCGCGGCGGCCGGGGCCACGCTGCTGTTTTACGAGGATTTCCCCTATGTCGCCGACCCGCTGATCGGGCGCGGTGACCAGGACGATCCGCGCACAGCGCTGGCCCGCCTGCATCTGGCACCGGCCAAGCACTACGTGGTCCCGGTCGATGTCGAAGGCAAGCTGGCGCTGCTGCGGCACTACGCCACCCAGGTGCCGTCGCTGTTCGGCGATGACGAAGGCATGCGCGCGCGCATCGTGGGCCACCGGCATCGCGACCTGCCGAGCGAGTTCTACTGGCAGGCCCGGCCGATCCAAACGCACATCTCCAATGAGGTACGACATGTCGAATAGCCATATGGCCCAGGAAGCGCGCTCAGCGCCGACCGTTCTGCGTTCCGAGGCGGAGCGCTGGCAGCGCGAGGCCGGCGAAATCCGCCGACAGGTCGCCGACCGCCGGACCACGGTGCTCGTGGGGCGGGGTAGTTCGGGCAACGTCTGCACCTTTGCCGCGTATCTTTTCGCGCTACAGACCGGCCGCCAGCCGATCGAGTTCCGACCATGGCTGACGACGCAGTCGTTACCGGCAGCCGACTGGAGCGATGCCGTCGTCCATGCGTTTTCCTATTCGGGCAAGTCGACCGACGTTGCCGCGAGCGCCGAATGGCTGCGCGAACGCGGGGCGCTGGTGGTTGCGGTTTCCGAAGGCGATGCGAGCGAGGCGCACCTGCTCAAACCCGCCCATCACGTGATTCGCCTTGGTTGCGGACCCGAGCGCGCGGTACCGGCGACCAAGAGCGTGATCGCGCAGCTGTTCGTCGCTGCGGCACTGGCCGGCTATGAGATCGAGCCTGCCGCCGAGCAGACGGCGGCCTGCATGCTGCGCATCGACGCCGAGGGCGTGCCGGCTCGGCTTGCTGCGTTCCTGGCCGGGACGCGCACGGTCACCTGGCTGGCGCGGGGCCCCGCCGTTGGCGGCGCGCTCGACGCGGCGCTGAAGCTGCAGGAAAGTGTCGGCATTCCCGCATTGGGCTATTCGATGGCCGAGTACCTGCACGGTCCGATCGCGGCAGCGAGTACCGAAGACCGCGTGGTGCTTTTTTCCGGGTCCGACGAGCCCACGGACAGCACGCTGGCCGTTACAACCGCATTGCTGGCGCGCGGGGTGGCGTTCGTTTGCCTGGGATCCGAGCAGACTCCCGATGTGCAGCTGCCGCTGCCGTTGCCCGACGCCCGCTGGGCGCGAACCGCGGTGCTGGCGTATGTCGCGCAACTGACCTGCGCCGAACTGGCCGCGCAGTACGGCATTGACCCGGACCAGCACCCCTCGTTACGCAAGGTGACGTCGACGCGCTGACCCCCATGACCAGAACTGTGTGGCCGCCTTCGACGCCATCGCGCCGGGTGCTCACGCCGCCTGTGTCAGCATAGGCCCATGTCCGACTCTAACGTTCTCGATCTGGCGCGCTTGCGCTTGGGCTGCGCGCAATGTTCGCTGCAGCAGCTTTGCCTGCCCGCCGGTGTCGATGCGGCCGAGTTGATGCAACTGGACGAGATCGTGCGGCGAAAGCGACCGATCGAGCGGGGCGAGCGTCTGTTCCGTGGCGGCGATGCCCTCACATCGGTCTACATTGCCCGCCAGGGCGCGTTCAAGACGACCACGCTGAGCGAGTCGGGGGAAGAGCAGGTGGTGGGATTCCACTTGGCCGGGGAACTGGTCGGGCTCGACGCGCTGGGTTCGGGAAAGCACCGTTGCGACGCGATCGCGCTGACCACCGCGCATGTCTGCGAGGTACCGTTCCAGGAGTTGGCGACCGTGGCGGCGCAATTGCCCAGCTTGCAACAGCAGCTGCTTCGGGTGATCGGCCAGAGCGCCGACCGCGACCAGGACCACATGGAAATGCTGGTGCGGCGCCAGGCCAATGAGCGTATCGCGCTGTTCCTGCACGGGTTGAGCGTGCGCCTGGGCCGCCTGGGCGAGTCCGGCAGCCAGTTCAAGCTGCCGATGAGCCGCGAGGACATTGCGCGCTTCCTCGGCCTGGCGTTGGAAACCGTCAGCCGGGGATTCAGCCGTTTGCAGGAGGAGGGGGTGATCAGCGTGCTGGGGCGGCGGCTGGAGATCCGCGATCACGCCGAGCTCGAGCGCCTTGCCCACGGTGGCGATGGCCACGAGCCGCGACGCGAGCGCGCTTAGTCCGGGCTACCCACGATCGCAGCAACCGATTCATTAACAGATCAGCTCAGCCCGGCAGCGTCCGGCAACCCAAGGCCGCCAGCGGCCCGTGCAGCGCCGGCACCAGCATCAGCCATGGCGCGGCGATCGTCAGCAGCCCGGCCGCCAGCACCAACACCCCGGCCGCCGTCATCCAGCCGCCACGGTGCAGCCGCGCTCCGATTCGCGCGCCGGCCCAGGTCAGCGGCAGCATTACCGGAAGCGTCCCCAGGCCGAAGGCCGCCATCGTCATCGCGCCATTGCGGGCATCGGCCTGCAGCCAGGCGGCGGCGAGCACGGTGGTGCTCAGTCCACACGGCATCCATCCCCACAACATGCCCAGTGCCAGCCGCTTGCCCGTGCTGTTGGCAGGCAGCAGTCTCCGCTGCAGCGGACGCAAGCCTTTCCACAAGGCAGCGCCGGGCGCGCGCAGGCGCAGGAAACGCCCTCGACGGTCGAGCAGGCGCAGGGCGACGATCACCAGCACCAGTCCGACCGCCATGCGCAGGCCGAATGCCAGCCATTCGCTGCGCGCGACAGTCAGGATGCCGCCCCCCAGACCACCAACCAGCGCGCCGGCGAGTACATAGCCGCCGACGCGGCCGAGGTTGGGTTCCAGCGCGTAACGCCAGCCGCTGCGCGGACCCATCGTCGAGAACCCGGTCGCGATGCCACCGCACATCGCGGCGCAATGCACGCCGCCCATCAGACCGCTCAAGGCCGCGGCGCCGACGATCAGCCAGTCAATCGGCATCGCCGTCGCCATCGGCCCCGGGATCCCGGGGCGGTGCCTGGCGATCATCGTCGCCGAGGATGTCCAGGGCGGGGGTATCGAGGTCGTCGAACTGGCCCTGGCGCACCGCCCACGCGAACGCCCATGCGGCGACTCCCACCAGCATCAGGCTCAACGGGATCAGCAGCAGCAGGATGGTCATGGCGAAACGACCGGAAGGGTGGCCCGGGTCGCCGCGGAAGGTTCGGGCGCGGGCATCCGGGTGAGCCTCAACGCGTTGAGCGTGACCGTCAACGACGACACCGCCATTCCCAGCGCGGCGATCCAGGGCGTCACCAGGCCGGCGGCGGCCAGCGGCAGCGCCAGCAGGTTGTAGGCGACCGCCCAGGCGAGGTTCTGGCCGATGATGCGGCGCGTGCGTCGCGCCAGCGCGACCGCCGCCGGAATCCGCAAAAGCGACCCCCCTGTGGTCACGAAGTCGGCGGCTCGCCGTGCCAACGCCGCGCCATCGGCGACCGCAATCGAGACATCCGCGCCAGCCAGCACCGGCGCATCGTTGAGGCCGTCGCCGACCATCAGCACGATGCACCCGGCGCCCTGGAGTTCGCGCACGCGGGCGAGCTTGGCCTCCGGCGCCTGCCGCGCGGCGGCGTCGGCGATGCCCAGCTGGCGCGCCAGGCGCATGACCGGAACCTCGGCATCACCGCTGGACAGATGGATCTCGAGGCCTTGTGCCTGCAGCCCGGCGATCGCCGCCTGCGCATCGGGGCGGGCGCTCTCGCGCAGGCTGAAACGTGCGAAGCCGCGTTGGCCGTCGCCGAGCCACAACTCGCCGTCATCGGTACCGCCGGCCGCAAACGTGGCCTTGCCCAGTCGCCAGTGCCGGCCGTCGACCGCGCCTTCGATTCCCTGTCCGGGGAATTCCTCGACCTCGCTCGCGACGGCTCCGCTGGCGACGTGCGCGAACGCCGCGGCGATCGGGTGCCCGCTGTTGCGCTCCAGCGCTGCTGCGATCGACAGCGCCCGATCGGCGTCGAAGCCATCGATGGTGGTGACGGCTGCCAGGCTTGGCCGTCCATCGCTCAGGGTGCCGGTCTTGTCGAACACGACATCGGTGGCGCGCGCGAGGGTATCCAGCGCGTCGGGACGGGTCGCCAGCACGCCGAGCTTGGCCAGCGCGCCGTGTGCCGCGGCCAGCGCCGCCGGCACCGACAGCGACAGCGCGCAGGGGCAACTGACGACCAGCAATGCCAGCGTCACCTCGAACGCCCGCGCCGGGTCATGCACGCGCCAGCCGACATAGACCGCCACTGCCGCCAGCAGCATGCCGAGCACGAAATGGCTGGCGATGCGGTCGGCGACGCGCGCCTGCGCGGGACGGTGGGCCTGCGCGTGCTCGACCAGGCGCACCAGCTGCGACAGGCGGGTGGTGGCGCCGACGTGGGTCACGCGCAGCCGCGCCGGGCGCATGCGGCACACCGTGCCGGCGTAGACCGTCGCGCCGGCGTGCTTGTCGACGGGGTGGGACTCGCCGGTCAGCAACGCCTCCTCGAACGAGGCCGTGCCGTCGAGCAGCACCCCATCGGCAGGCACTGCATCACCGGCGGCGATGCAGGCGATGTCGTCGATGGCCAGCGCCGATACCGGGATGACCTCGCGGGAGCCATCGCCGCGTTCGCGGGTCGCCAGCGCCGGGCGCGCCCGCGCGAGGGCGTCGACCTGGGCGTTGGCGGTATTGCGCGCGCGTTGCTCGAGCATCCGCGCCGCGAGGAGCAGGAACACGAACATCACCGCGGCGTCGTACCAGACGTGCGGGCCGCCGCGCACGGTCTCGACAACGCTGGCGCAGTAGGCGAGCAGGGTCGAGGTGGCGACGAGCGTGTCCATGCCGAGCCGGCGGTGGTGCAGTTCGCGCCATGCCCCGAGCAGGAACGGCCAGCCGGCGTAGAACACCACCGGCGTCGACACCAGGAACGTGATCCAGCGGAAGAAGTCGCGCGTTGGCAGCGGCATCTGCCCGCCGGTGTCGAGGTACAGCGCTTCGGCGAACATCATCGCCTGCATCGCCCCCAACCCCGCCAGCCCCAGCCGCAGCAGGTCGCGGTTGCGGGCGGCGCGACGCTCGCGCTCGCGGCCCTCGCCGCTGGCCAGGTAGGGCCGGAAGCCGAGCGACACCAGCACTCGCAGGACCGCCGACAACGGCGTGCGCTGGGGCTGCCAGTTGATGCGGATGCGCCCGGTCACCGCGTTCGCGCAGACCTCCGCCACGCCGGGTTCGCGGGAGAGCGCGCGATCGATCAACCACGCGCAGGCGGCACAACGCATGCCGTCGGTGAGCAGGACGATCTCGCGCCCGCCGTCGACCTCGCGGGCGTGGTCGGCGAGCACGTCTTCGCGGTCCCATGCGGTCAGGTCGACGGGATCCGTGCCCACTCGCGCCGCCGGTTGGCTGCGCAGCTGGTAGTAGTCATCGAGCTTTGCGTGCGCGATCCATTCCGCGGCGGCTGCGCAACCGGCGCAGCAGTAGTCACGGCCGGCCCCGGCCGCCACGACGGATACGGCGTTGGGCGGCAGCGGTTCGGCGCAATGGAAGCACGTCGGTGCCAGGGTCGGGCCGGCGTTTTCGAGGGTTGCGTCCAGGGCGATGGCCATGGCGGAAGGTTACGGCGACTCGATGGCGGGCTTCAGGTGGGCGGCCAGTTGGCCTTTCGGCATGCGCCCGCGCAGGCGCCAGCGCCCGTCGTCGCCGCTGACCTGCACATTCCAGTCGTGGTCGGCATCCAGGTCGATCCTCCCGCGCCAGCCCAGTTCGGTCGGCTGCAGCAGCAATTCACGGTCGGCGCTGGCCACGGTGGGATGACGCAGGTCGATGTGCAGTGGCGCGCCATGGTCGAAGTCGCCGGTGACCGGCAGGACGTCCACCACGCCGGTGCCGACACGGACGATCGCGGTCAATCGCAACTGTTGCGCGCGCTCATCCGGTCCGAGGTCGCTGACCTGGATCTGGGCGGTGCGCTGTACCGGATCGGCGACCGTGTCGGCGCCGCCGCTGCGCACCGCCACCACCAGCAGCGAGACGCCGGCAATGATGGAGGCAAGCGGCAGGGCGGCGACCAGCCACACCATCGGTTCGCGCCACGGTGAACGCGCCGGCGCGCCGGTGTCGTTGGAGCCTGTCTCATTCATCACAATGGGCCGAAGAAGCTGCTGTCGACGGTCTCGCTGGACGCGCCATCAGTGGAGTCGATGAGGAAACGCAGCGGCTGTCGCCCGTGGGTGGTGGCCGGGGCGGCGACGACGACCGGCACCGAGACCACCTGCTGCGGCTGCGCCGGTACCAGCAGCATGCCGCCGGGGAGTGCCAGGCCGGCGCCGGCCTCGATCCTGATGCGGTAGGACTGCGCGCGGTCACTCTTGTTGATCAGTTTGAGCGTGTAGCCGTTCTCGATCCGGCCATCGCCGGCGGTGCGATAGAGCGCATTGCGGTCGCGCAGTACTTCGGCGATCAGTTCGCTGCGGCCACCGACTCCCCAGGTCCAGCCCACGATTAGCGCCAGCAGGATGGCGCCATAGACGAAGATGCGGGGTCGCAGCACGCGGGTCGGCTTGCCGTCGATCGCATTCTGCGTGGAATACCGGATCAGCCCCTTCGGGTAGCCCATCTTCAGCATCACGTCGTCGCAGGCGTCGATGCAGGCGCCGCAGGCGATGCAGTCGTACTGAAGGCCATTGCGGATGTCGATGCCGGTCGGGCACACCTGCACGCACAGGGTGCAGTCGATGCAATCGCCGACCGCTTCTGGCGCGGGCCGCTGCAGCGGTTCGACGAGGCTGGCAGTGAACGCGGCATCACTGGCCAGGCCCGCCTGGGCGCGGGCCTGCACCATGGCGTCGCCAGCGGCCGCGTGACGGCCGGCGCGGAACACGAATTCGTAGGCGCGCGTCTGCGCCAGCAGACCGCGGCCGCGCTCCAGGACGCTGCCCAGGCCGCGCTTGCGCGGGCCGCGCGGTTCGCCGCGCATCGGGTCGTAGGCGATGATCAGGGTATTGCGGTCGAACATCGCGCTCTGGAAACGCGCATACGGGCACATGTACTTGCACACCTGCTCACGCAGGAAGCCGGCATTTCCCCATGTCGCCAGCGCGTAGAACAGCACCCAGAACGTCTCCCAGCCACCCCAGCCGAACGGCACCAGTCGCGCGCCGAGGTCGGCGATCGGCGAGAAGAACCCGACGAACGTGAAGCCGGTCCACAACGCGAACACCAGCCACAGCACGTGCTTGCCGCCCTTGCGCAGCAGCTTGTCGACGGACCAGGGCGCGGCATCGAGCTTCATCCGCTTGTGGCGGTCGCCCTCCGTCCAGCGTTCCATCCACAGGAACACCTCCGTCCATACCGTCTGCGGGCATGCGTAGCCGCACCACAGCCGCCCAGCCAATGCGGTGAAGAAGAACAGCGCCAGCGCGGCGATGATCAGCAGCAGCGCCAGGAACGGGAAATCCTGCGGCCAGAACGTCAGCCCGAACACATAGAACTTGCGCGCCGGCAGGTCGAACAGCACCGCTTGCCGGCCATCCCAATGCAGCCACGGGAAGGCATAGAACATCCCCAGCAGCCACGCCACCGCGGCGATGCGCAGGCGTTGCAGCGGCCCGGACACGTCGCGCGGGTAGACCTTGCGCTCGCTGACGTAAAGCGAGTTGCCGCCGTTGTCGATCACGTCGAGGGGGATCTGGCGCATCGTCAACCGATCAGTCGGGCGGCAAGGCGCGGTTGAATCGGCTGGCCGGCCTGAGCAGCAGCCAGGTGAACAGGCTCGACGCCGAGGTCGCGCTCCAGAACGCGAAGAAACCGAGCGTATAGCCCAGTTCGCGGCTGACCGTCAGCTCGGGGAACGTCATGTCGCGCAAGGCCAGCGGATCGACAAAGGCGAAGAACACCATCGTCGCCACGCCGGCGGCGAAGAAGCTCGGCCACAGGATCGCGCCCACGCGCTGGGCCATCGGCCGTGGCGGATGGTCGAACTGCGGCGTGGTGAAGTCGGTCACGGCGCGGTTGGCACCGTGGCCCGCGTCGCGGCGGGCGTGCCGGCGGGCTTGTCAGCACGTGTGCCCGTGTTCGACAACGACCAGACATACGACGCGACCAGTCGTGCACGCGTCTCGCCCAGCAGTTCGCGGTGCGCCGGCATGACCCCGTGGCGTCCGTTGATGATGGTCGCCGACAACACCTGCTTGCTGTTGCCGTACAGCCAGTAGTCGTCGGCCAGGCTGGGGGCGCCGAGTTCCTGGTTGCCCTGGCCACGGTCGCCGTGGCAGGCGACGCAGACGCTGTTGTACAAGGGCTTGCCCTGCGCCGCGAGGTAGTTGTTCTGCAGTTGCGCCGGATCGGACAAGGTCTGCACGTAGCTGACGACGTAGTCGATCGCGTTCGGGCCGCCAATGCCGGTCAGCACCTTGCCCCACGGTGGCATCACGCCCTCGCGGCCTTCAAGCACGGTTTCAAGGATGCGTTCGGGCGAACCGCCCCAGTGCCAGATGTCATCGCTGAGGTTGGGATAGCCAACCGCGCCCTGCGCCGAGGAACCATGGCAGGTCGCGCAGGTGTTGTTGAAGATCGAACGTCCCAGCGCGACCGCGGAGGGATCCTTGGCCAGTACCGAGATCGGCTGGTCGCGGTACAGGGCGAAGGTCTCGTTGAGCTTCGCATCCTCGGCGGCCTTGTCGCGCGCGTGCTCAGCCTGCGACGACCACTTGCCGTAACCGGTATAGCTGCCCCAGCCGCCGTACCAGAACAGGTAGCCGATTGCGAAGACGATCGTGATGTAGAAGAGGTTGATCCACCAACGCGGCAGCGGCTTGTTGTATTCGGTGATATCGCCGTCCCAGACGTGGCTGGTATCGGTGGGTGCGGGGTCGCCGGGTCGCCGGCGCGCCGTCCACCACAGCAGCCACCCGCAACCGGCGATGTTCAGCACCATCAGGGCGATGACGTAGATCGACCAGCCGGTGGTCATCGCGTGGCCTCCTCGTCATCGATAAACGGCAGCATTGCCGCCTCGTCGAAGTCGGCCTTGCGCTCCGGGCGCCAGGCCCAGGCCCAGCCCACCAGGAACAGCACCAGCAACGCGAGTGTCACGATTCCGGACAACATGATCAGCCTCCCCTCGGGGCGTTCTTGCCCAGCGCCTGCAGATAGGCGACCACGGCGTCGAGTTCGGTCTTGCCCGCCACCGCCGCGGAAGCCCCGGCGAGGTCGGCATCGGTGTACGGGTCGCCCAGGCGCTTGAGGCCGCGCATGTGGTCGGTGATCGATTCGCCGTCGACCACCGTCTCGGCCAGCCACGGGAAGCCCGGCATGTTCGACTCGGGCACCACGTCGCGCGGGTTGTTCAGGTGCACGCGGTGCCAGTCATCGGAATAGCGTCCGCCGACGCGGGCGAGGTCCGGACCGGTGCGCTTGCTGCCCCACTGGAACGGCCGGTCGTAGACCGACTCGCCGGCCAGCGAGTAATGGCCGTAGCGCTCGGTCTCGAAGCGCAGCGTGCGCACCATCTGCGAATGGCAGTTGTAGCAGCCCTCGCGCACGTAGACGTCGCGCCCAGCCAGCTGCAGGGCCGGGTAGGGCTTCACGCCTGGCAGGGGCTGGATCGCTTCGGCCTGGTACATCAGCGGGACGATCTCGGCCAAGCCGCCGAACGACACCGCCACCGCGATCAACACGGCCATCAGGCCGATGTTCTTCTCGATCTTCTCGTGGGAATTGCTCATGTCAGGCGCGCGCCTCGGAAACGTCGGGGGCCAGCAGCGGTTGCAGCGCGGGCTCGCGGGCCATCTGGTAGGTCTTCCAGGTATTGACCGCCATCAGCACCATGCCGGCCAGCACCAGCAGGCCGCCACCCAGGCGAACGAGGTAGTACGGGTAGGTGGCGTTCAGCGCCTCCACGAAGCTGTACGTCAGCGTGCCGTCGGCGTTGGTGGCGCGCCACATCAATCCCTGCATCACGCCGGCGATCCACATCGAGGCGATGTAGAACACCACGCCCAGCGTGTGCACCCAGAAATGGGTGTCGATCCACTTGGTCGAGTACATCGCCTTGAGACCGAGCAGGCGGGGCGTCAGCGCATAGATCGAGCCGATCGAGATCATCGCCACCCAGCCCAGCGCACCGGCATGGACATGGCCGATCGTCCAGTCGGTGTAGTGGCTCAGCGAGTTGACGGTCTTGATCGACATCATCGGACCCTCGAAGGTCGCGATCATGTAGAACGAGATCGCCACGATCATGAATTTCAGGATCGGGTCGGTACGCAGCTTGTGCCACACGCCGGTGAGCGTGAGGATGCCGTTCATCGCGCCGCCCCAGCTCGGGGCCAGCAGGATCAGCGAGAAGACCATGCCAACCGACTGCACCCAGTCAGGCAGGGCGGTGTAGTGCAGGTGGTGCGGGCCGGCCCACATGTACACCGCGATCAGCGCCCAGAAGTGCACGATCGACAGCCGGTACGAGTACACCGGGCGCCCGGCCTGCTTGGGCACGAAGTAATACATCATCCCCAGGAAGCCGGCGGTCAGCAGGAAGCCAACGGCGTTGTGGCCATACCACCACTGCACCATCGCATCGACCGCGCCGCTGTAGATCGGGTACGACTTGGTCAGGCTGACCGGGATCGCCAGGTTGTTGACGATGTGCAGCAGCGCGATGGCGATGATGTAGGCGCCGTAGAACCAGTTGGCGACGTAGATGTGCTTGACCTTGCGCTTGGCGATGGTGCCGAAGAACAGCACGGCGTAAGACACCCACACGATCGTGATCAGGATGTCGATCGGCCACTCGAGTTCGGCATATTCCTTGCCCTGGGTCATGCCCATCGGCAGCGTGATCGCCGCCGCCACGATCACCGCCTGCCAGCCCCAGAAGACGAACGACGCCAGCCGGTCGGAAATCAGGCGCACGTGGCAGGTCCGCTGCACCACGTGCAGGCTGGTGGCGAACAGCGCGCTGCCGCCGAACGCGAAGATCACCGCGTTGGTATGCAGCGGCCGCAGCCGGCCGTAGCTGAGCCAGGCAGTGTCGAAGTTCAGCGCCGGCCAGTACAGCTGCGCCGCGATCAGCACGCCGACCGTCATGCCGACGATGCCCCAGACGATGGTCATGACCGCGAACTGGCGCACCACCTTGTCGTTGTAGAAGCCGCGCAGGCCCGTCTCGGCCAATACTGCGGAAGGGTTGGGGGCGCCGTTGGGCGTGTCGTAGCCAGCCATGCACACAGACCTTGAATTTCGTTGCCGTATTGTCGCCGATCGGGGCGATAGATCGACTTGATTTCGATCAAATAGCCCTCGCCGATGTGCCTGTCGTCGACCGGGCGGGGCTAGAGCGTGGCGACGACCTCGCCACTGGCGGCCTTGAGCATTCCTGCCGCCTGCGCGTTTTGTTGGCGCGAGAAGGCGTGCACCACCACGGCGCTGCGGCCTTCGCCGATCGCCTCCAGGACAGTGGCGATATACCTGTCATGGTCCGGGCGCAGCGACACCAGACCGCCGAGCATCAACCCGGCGACAATGCCGAACACCACGAGCACCGTCGCGGCCATGATCGCCGAGTTGACGATCATTGGCACCGCCATGGCCCAGAGCACCGCAAACACCAGCGCACCGCCGACTGCGCCCACCAGGCCCAGCACCACATGCATGCGTACGATCGTGCGCAAGATGCCTTCGCTTTCGGGTTCCAGCTTGCGACCCGGGCCTCGATCGGCCGGGGTGATCACCTCGACCTGTGCGTCGGTCAGCTGCAATGCGGTTTGCAGGCGCGCCGCCGCCGCGCGCGCCGCCCCTTCGTCGGCGAAGACCGCCGCGACCTTGCTGTTGGACACTTCGCCGGTGAGGGGGGAGTTGCCGGTCATGTCGATGGCCCTCGTGGAGTCCGTGCAGCGTCGCATGGCCGGGGTTCAACCGCGGTGAACCCGGCGTCCGCATTCCGCGTGGCCGCTCGGAAAGGTCGGGGCCACGGGCGTCGGCGCACGGAGCGTATTGAGCGCGTCGCCTGGCCCGGGTGGCCCAGGGGTCGCGCCGCGCAGAAAAAAGAGCGGCGCAGACCCGGCCGCCGCCGCCGGCACGGGAGGGCCTGGCTTACTTCGTGACGACCAGCGTGCCCTTCATGATCGCCGAGTGACCCGGGAACGAGCAGAAGAAGCTGTAGTCGCCGCCGGCCTTGAGCTTGCTGCCAGCGAACTTGGCGGTGGTCGTGGCGCCGCCGCCGATCGTCGGCGTGGCGGCGATCACGCGGGCATCGCCCTTGGGCACGTAACCGGCCGCGGCGCCGGCTTTCATGCCCGCCGCCGCCAAGGCGGCGACATCCTTGGAAGCACTGATGACCACGTCATGGCCCATCACGGTGACGGGCAACTTGCCGATGTGGCTGAACGCGATGGTGATGCTGGGGCAGGACGCCGAGACCGTGGCCGTCTTCAGGTCGTACTGCATGGCGTCGTTGCCGGTGAGCTTGAGCGTGCAGTTGGGTGCGGCCTGGGCCAGGCCGGTGGCGGCGAGCAGCGACAGGGCGAGCAGCGAGGTGGTGATGGGCTTCATGGCGGATTCCTTGGGGGGGGAGGGCGGTGGAGGATCATGGCGCCGCAGCGGCGCGGCGCACCGCGGCGACGAATTCCGGGTCCGGGCGACTGCCGATCTGCTCGGTGCGGGCGAGGATGCGCCCGTCGCCATCGAGCAGGATCAAGGCGCTGGTGTGGTTGAACCCGCCGTCGGCGAGCTGGCGGTAACGGATGCCAAGCACACCGGCGATGGAGCGCACGTCGCCGGGCGCGGGGCTGGCGAGCGTCCATCTCGCCGGATCGAGCTTGCGCTTGCTCGCCACCGACATCAAGGCAGCGGGCGTGTCGCGTTTCGGATCCATGCTGATCAGCAGCAGGCCGACCTGGCTGCGCTCGGCCGGCGTGAGGGTTTTCTCGATGGCCTTGCCACTGTCGATGATCAGCGGGCAGATGTACTGGCACGAGGTGTAGAACATCGTCACTACCTGCGGGCTGCCGCGGCGGGCGCGCCAGTCGAAGTGGCGACCGCCCTGGTCGGTCAGCGGCGCGGACAACTGGTAGACCGAATCGCGCGGTAGCGGTTGCGTCGGCGCGGAACGGGATGCTGCGCCGGCTGGCGCGGCGAGCAGCGCGGCGACGGCCAGGCAGGCAAGCCCAGGGAAGGTGCGGGGTTTCATCATTTGCTCCTGGCGCAGCGGAAGCCGAGGTTGGTGGTGGTGTCGCGCGCTTCCAGCGAGGACAGCATCGCCACCCGCATCAGCACGGCGTAGTTCTCGCGGTCGTCCATCGAAAGCGCGCCGGCACCGCAAAACTTGCTTGTATCGGCGTCACCCTGCTTGCGGTTGTCGCCGGAGACCAGCAGCGAGGAAAAATCGTCAGTCCATTCCCAGACCAGGCCGTGCAGGTCCTGCACGCCATAGGCATTGGGCGTCTGCAGACCGGCCCTGGGTAGCGCCGTGGACGACGGGCGCGAGTACCACGACAGGATGCGTTCGCGCCACGCCGGGTCCTTGCGGGCGTCGCGTCTGGTCTCGTCGGCCGCGGCGGCGTATTCCCACTGCGTCCACGTCGGCAGGCGCGCGCCCTGGGCCTCGCAATACGCCGATGCCGCAAACCAGCTCACCTGGGTGACCGGTTGCGCGGCCTGCGCCGGGTCCGCGAGTGCGGTCGGCGCGGCCCAGTGGCCCAGGTAGCGCGATTCGGCGAACACGCCGGCGACGCGATCACGCCGCCATTGCGGGTGCGCCTGCACGAACACGAGGAACTGTGCGTTCGTGACCGGCATGCGCATCATCTCGAACGCAGGCACGCGCACGCTGCCCTTCTGGTCCTCGTACTTGAGCGCGGTGCGGAACGCGCCGCCCGGCAGCCGGACGTAGTCCACCCGGCCGGCGAGCACGCCGGCGACGGGGAGCACGACCAGCAGCAGGGCGGCGAGCCGGCGCATGGCTCAGTGCTCCGCGCCAGCCGCGGCCGGGGCAGCCTTGCGGACCGCCGCCACTTCGTCCTTGGTGATGCGGCCACCCGGGTTGCCCCAGCTGTTGAGCACGTAGGTGCCAATGTTGGCGACCTCGTCATCGGTCAGCTGGCTCATCGGCGGCATCACCGAGTTGAACTCCTTGCCGTTGACCGTGACCGCGCCGGTCAGGCCATGCAGCATGATGCCGACGATGCGCTTGGGATCGGCGGCGAGGTAATCGGACTTCGCCAGCGGCGGGAACACCCCGGCCATGCCCTCGCCATTGCCCTGGTGGCAGGTGGAACACGTGCCGGCGAACAGTACCTGGCCGGCCTTGACCTGCTCGTCGGCGGTCAGCGCCCCGGTCGTGGCCGCGGCCGCGGCCACCGTGACGGCGGCGAGGTTGGGCTGGGCGCGGGAGCCGATGTACATCGCGTCGACTTCCTTGCCCGAGTAGATCGCCTTGTTCTCCGGGCCCTCGGCCTTGAGGATCGCCAACGCGCCCTTGTTGAACGCGCGGAAGATGCTGTGGTCGACCATGATGTAGCTGCCCGGCACCTCGAGGTGGAACTCCATCATCGCCGCGCCGCCCGACGGGATCAGCGTGGTCTGGACGTTTTCCTGGAAGTGCGTACCGCCTTCGTACCAGACCTTGTCGAAGATCTCGCCGATCACGTGGAAGCTCGAAACGAGGTTGGGTCCGCCGTTGCCGACGAACAGCCGCACCGTCTCGCCGACCTTGGCGGTGAGCGCCTTGTCGCCGGTCATCGAGCCTTCGCTGCCATTGAACAGGACATAGGTCGGGTTCTCGTCGATGCCCTTCTGCATGTCGAAGTTCTGGTGGCCCTTCTCGCGATACTTGCCGGCGGTGTAGAAGTCGCCCTGCATCACGTAGTACTCCTTGTCGACCGGCGGCAGGCCCTCCGGCGGCTCGACCAGGATCAGGCCGTACATGCCGTTGGCGATATGCATGCCGACCGGCGCGGTGGCGCAGTGATAGACGAACACGCCGGCATTGAGTGCTTTGAACGTGAAGCGGCTGACATGGCCGGGCGCGGTGAAGCTTGACGCCGCGCCGCCACCGGGACCGGTGACGCCGTGCAGGTCGATGTTGTGGGGCATCTTCGAGTCCGGCATGTTGCGCAGGTGGAAGACCACGGTGTCGCCCTGGCGCACGCGGATGAAGCTGCCTGGCACGGTGCCTCCGAAGGTCCAGAACGTGTAGCTGACGCCCTCGGAGATCTGCATCTCCTTCTCGACCACGTCGAGCTCGACGATCACGCGGGCCGGTGCCTTGCGGCCGGTGGCCGGCGGCACCATGGGCGGGCTGGTCAGTATCGCCTTGACGTCAGCGCCTTGCGGCGGGCCGAAGTCGCCCTTGAGCGAGCCGCCGGTGTCGGTGGCGACCGGCTTGGCGGCGACCTTGGCCGCGTCGTCATTGCCCTTGCATCCTGGCAGCAACGACAGTGACAGCAACGTGGCCATGGCCAGTGTCTGGGTGAGTGGTTTCATTGTGTGTTCCTTCCCCGGATGGGCCGCCGTTCGGCCTATGGGTGCAGCTTGGCCACACAGCGGGTTCGCTGAATTGACTCAGGTCAAATGGGGCCGGGCAATCGGCGAACTCCGTGGGCCGCTTGACCTGCGTCAAGGCGTCACGAGGGGCGCGCGTCGAGGCTGCGCGAAGTCCCCAAGGAGCCGCCATGACACCGCTGACCCGCACGCTGCTGTCTTCCGCCATCACCGCCATCACCGCCTGCAGCGCCTTCGCCGCGCCCTTGGCGCGGGCCGCCAGCAGCGACGCCGTGGCGCCGACATCGCCGGTCACCCTGGAATGGAATGCGCGCCTGCGCCACGAGTCCGTGGCCGACGATGCCTTCGTGCGCGATGCCGAGGCCACCACGCTGCGACTGCGGTTGGCCATGCGCGCGCGGCTGGGCGCGGGCTGGACCGCATTCGTCGAGGGCGAGGGCATTGCCGCGCTCGACAACGGCTATGACAGCGGCGCCAATGGCCGCACCGGCTTGCCGGTGATCGCCGATCCGACCGGCGCCGAACTCAACCAGGCCTGGCTGGGCTGGCGCAATGCGCACGGATCGGCCACATTCGGTCGGCAGCGGGTGTTGCTGGGCAACCAACGCTGGGTGGGCAATGTCGGCTGGCGCCAGAACGAACAGACCTTCGATGCCGCCGCGCTGGAGTGGAAGCCCTCCACGGCGATTACCGCGCGCTATCTGTGGCTCGATCGCGTGCACCGCGTCAACGGCGACCACGCGCGCAACGTGCTGGCACGCGAACGCAATCTCGATACCCACCTGCTCGACGTGGCCTTCGCGCCGGGCAAGCAGCAGTGGGGCGCGTATGCCTATGCGCACGAGGACCGTGACATGCCAGCGGCGTCCACGCTGACGACCGGCGTGCGCTGGAGCGGCGAGCGCCTGCGTGATGGCCGCGGCTGGGGCCTGCGCCTGGAGGCGGCGCGCCAGCGCGGGTACGGCAACAATCCGCTCAGCTTCGCGCACGACTACTGGGTGGTCGAGCCGTCGCTGGCGCAGCCCGGTGTCACCTGGCGCGCGGGCTGGGAGCATCTGGGTGGCGATGGCAGCCATGCGTTGCAGACGCCGCTGGCGACGCTGCATGCCTTCAACGGCTGGGCCGACAAGTTCCTGGTCACGCCGGCCGGCGGCCTGGAGGATCGCTACCTCGGCGCGGGCGGCAAGTTCGGGAGCGGCCGATGGGCCGGCAAGTTGAGCTGGGCGGCGGCCTGGCACAACTACCGCGCCGATACCCCTGGCGCGACCGGCGGCCGCTACGGCAGCGAGTGGGATGCCTCGCTGGGCTTCCCGGTGCAAGGCAAGCTGGCCGGCCTGGTCAAGCTCGCCGACTACCGCAGCGACGGCTTCGGGCGTGACACCACCAAGCTGTGGCTGCAGCTGGAGTGGTCGCAGCCGTGAGCGCGGTGATTGATGTTGAATTCGCGTTGCAGACGTGGGGTTCCATCGCCGAGTCGCTGCACGCCGCGGGCGTGGCCAATGACCTTCCAACCGCGGACGCTGTGGCCGACGATCACGATGATGGCCTTCGCGAGGAGTGCGCGTTCATCCAATGACGACGTAGGACGCCTGACGTCGCCGCGCCGGCCGCGGCGCCGTGCGAGGCCCGTGACGCGAATGGCGGCGCGTTCCCTACGCCAGCGTACGGTTTTGGCCGGCCGCGCATCACGAAACGACTCCCGACAATCTGCCAAACTACCGCCACCTCTAGCCACTGAACACCGATGACTCGACCTGCTTCGCTCGACCACGAGCAACTGCTCTCTTGTGCTCACGGCACGATGTTCGGCCCCGGCAATGCGCGACTGCCGTTGCCACCGATGCTGATGTTCGATCGCATCACCCAGATCTCCACCGAGGGCGGCCGGTACGGCAAGGGCGTGATCCACGCCGAGCTCGACATCCGCCCGGACCTGTGGTTTTTCGCGTGCCATTTCGAAGGCGACCCGGTGATGCCCGGCTGCCTCGGGCTAGACGCGCTGTGGCAGTTGACGGGTTTCTTCCTGCCGTGGCTGGGCGAGCCCGGTCGCGGTCGCGCGCTCGGCGTTGGCGAGGTCAAGTTCACCGGCCAGGTGCTGCCGTCGGTCAAGCTGGTGCGTTACGAGATCGACATCCGTCGCGTGGTGCGCGGCAAGCTGGCGCTGGTCATCGCCGATGGCCGCATGCTGGCCGACGGCAACGAGATCTACACCGCCGGCAACCTGCGCGCGGCATTGTTCACTTCGACCGAGGGGTTCTGAGGATGGGTTCCGCCAGCAACCGGCCCGCCCCCCGGCGTGTCGTCATCACCGGCATGGGCATCGTGTCGTGCCTGGGCAATGACGCCGCCAGCGTTTCGGCGTCATTGCGCGACGGCCGTGCCGGCATCCGCCGGGTTCCCGAATACGCCGAATTGGGCATGCGCAGCCAGGTCGCCGGCGTGCCGGACATCGACCTGGAGGCGCAGATCGATCGCAAGTTGAAGCGCTTCATGGGCGATGCGGCCGGTTACAGCTATGTCGCGATGCGCGACGCGATCGCCGATGCGGGGCTTGATGACGCGCAGGTGCGCGACGACCGCACCGGCCTGATCGCCGGTTCCGGTGGCGGTTCGGCGCAGTGGCAGATCGCGACCGGCGACCTGTTGCGCAACAAGGGCGTGCGCAAGATCGGGCCGTACATGGTGCCGCGCACGATGTGCTCGACGGTGTCGGCGACGCTCGCTACCGCGTTCGGCATCCGCGGCGTCAGCTATTCCATCGCCGCGGCGTGCGCGACCTCGGCGCACTGCATCGGCGCGGCCGCGGACCTGATCCGCCACGGCGCGCAGGACGTGATCTTCGCCGGCGGCGGCGAGGAAGTGCATTGGGGCATGACCTCGCAGTTCGACGCGATGGGCGCGCTGACGTCGCACCACAACGACACGCCGTTGACGGCCTCGCGTCCTTATGACGTCGATCGCGATGGCTTCGTCATTGCCGGCGGCGGCGGCATGCTGGTGCTGGAGGATTACGATCACGCCAAGGCACGCGGCGCGCGCATCCACGCCGAACTGGTCGGCTACGGCGTGACCTCCGATGGCGTCGACATGGTCGCCCCGTCGGGCGAGGGCGCGGTGCGCTGCATGCGCATGGCGATGAAGGGGGTCGATGCGCCGATCGACTACCTCAACACCCACGGCACCTCGACGCCGCTGGGCGACGTGGTGGAACTGCAGTCGGTGCGCGAGGTGTTCGGCGGGAACGTGCCGCCGCTGTCGTCGACCAAGGCGCTGTCGGGCCATTCGCTCGGTGCGGCCAGCGTGCACGAGGCGATCTACTGCCTGCTGATGATGCAGGGCGGTTTTGTCGCCGGATCGGCCAACATCGCCAACCTCGATCCACGCGCCGAAGGTTTCCCGATCGTGCGCGAAAGCCGCGCGGCGCAACTCGATACGGTGATGTCCAACAGCTTCGGCTTCGGGGGCACCAACGGCTGCCTGGTCCTGGCGCGCTACCGGGATTGATGCCCGGCAGCAGCCAACGCCCCCGGATTGCGTGGGCTGGCAACGGGGCGGGCAAGGGCCGCCGGCGAATCCGCCCGTTCCCCTGGCGTCGCCGCGGCGATGTCCGTTCTTGACCTGGATCAGCCGTGCCCGCGTGGCCACGGCATAGCATCGTGGCTATGGCCGACAGGGCAGCGTGCGCTGCGCCGGCCCGCCATCCCATCCAGAGGAGTCCGCCATGAAACCCGTATTCAGCATCATCGCCTGGCCGCTGTTGTTGTGTGCCGCCGTCACCGCGCCGCCGGCGCAGGCGCAGCACAATCACCAGCACCCGGCGAACGCCGTCGCGCAGGCGGCGCCGGCGCAGCGCTGGGCCACCGATGCACCGCTGCGCACGGGCATGGCGAAGATCCGCACGGCGGTCGACGCGCTGCAGCACTATGAGCGCGGCCACATGGGGCCGGAGCAGGCGGTCGATCTGGCGACGCAGATCCAGCAACAGATCGCCTATCTGGTCGAAAACTGCAAGCTCCAACCCCAGGCCGACGCTGCGCTGCACGTGATCATCGCCGAGCTGGGCGCCGGCGCGCAGGCGCTGAAGGACAACCCGGCCAACCTGGCCGCGATACCGCCGCTGCGCCAGGCGCTGCAGCACTACCCGCGCCAGTTCAACGACCCGACCTGGGCGCAGGCCGAGGTCGAAGAAGTGCGCTGACGGCGCACCCGCAGGCGCGGGCATGCCTCCGCGCCATCGAGTTCAGCGGTTACGCCGCAGAGGGCATCAGCGCACGATCGTGACCGGCGTGTCACCGTGTGCGATCACCTTGCCGGCCACCGATCCCAGCAGCAGGCCCTTCAACGCGCCGCGGCCATGCGATCCCATCACGACCAGGTCGAAGCGGCCCTTCTTCGCGTGCTTGACGATGGCTTCGGCAGGCTCGGCGACCACCAGCAATTCGGTGAACGGCAGTTGCGCGCGGGTCAGCGAGGCGTGCGCGGACTTGATCGCGAATTTGTTGTTTTCCTCGTGGTAGCGCTTGACTGTATCGGCGCCGAGCTTGACCGCGGCGGCCTGCAACAGCGGCGGATCGGCATGCATCAGCACCAGTTGCGCTGGTTCCGACAGCTGCCGCACGAACTTGATCACGTAGCGGGTCGCGCGCGTGCTGACCGGGCTGCCATCGACTGCGAGAAGGATCTTCATGGAGGTGCTCCGTGTGAGCCGCTGCCGAGCGGGCGGCCTGTGCGACGGGAATATGGCATCGCCAGCCTAGCGCGCGACGATCGCCAAGGCTTGATCGCGGTCAAATGCCGGCGACCGGGTGGCTGCATCGCCGCGCTGCATGGTGCCGGCTCAACTGAACCACCAGTACAAGGCGCCCAGAGGGTGGTGGCCGCGGGCGATGGTGAGCATGAAGCCGAACACCAGCAGCGCGAGCACGAAACACACCCGCTGCGCCCGCGGCGAGCGCGCGCGCTTGAGCGCGAACGTGCCCAGGACGACGTACACCACGAGCAATACCATCTTCGCCGCCAGCCAGCCGTTGGCGAACATCGCGTGCGGCAGCACCGTCAGCAGCATGAGCGCCGCGGTCAGCAATACGGTATCGATCGAATAGCTAAGGTAGCGCACCGGCGCGGCCATGGCGATGCCGCGTTGGCCGGCCTGCATCAGCAGTCCGCGCAGCAGGAACAGGCTGCCGCTGGCGAGCACCATGGCGATGTGTACCCATTTTATCTGCGGGTAGAACTCGATCATCTCAGCCTGCCTTGCCGTCGACGCGCGGGCTGAGGTAGATGCGGCCCAGCCGCGCGACCCACGGCCCCAGCGCCACCCAGGGCCACGCCGGGCTGCCGCTGGTGTTGCCGCCGGTGGCGTGGTTCGCGTTCGTCGCGATCCAGGTCGTCACGCTGATGCGCATCGTCGCCGAACTCGCCCCGGATCCCTACCTGTGGCAAACGCTGGCGGCGATCGGGTGGCTGGTGGCGCTGGGGCCGTGGGTCGCGCGGCTGGGCCGCTTCTACCTCAGCCCGCGCGTCGACGGCACGGCAGGCTGAGATGATCGAGTTCTACCCGCAGATCAAATG
>JBBRWW010000023.1:0-26557 GCA_038248955.1 Lysobacterales bacterium | reverse complement strand
GGTCGGGGCGTTGTGCACCAGGCCGGCGGCTTCGGCCACCGCCTGCGGATTGACCACCGCCAGGCGGCCCCACGCGAACGCGGTCTTGTTCATCTCGATCGCGGCGCCGTTGAGCTCGACCGCGCGCATGATCGAATCGAACGACAACGGCACCAGCCCCTGCTGCCACGCGTAGCCGAGGATGAACAGGTTCGACATGATCGCGTCGCCAAGCAGCGCGGTGGCGAGCTGGGTGGCATCGACGACGTGCGGACGCTCGCCACCCAGGGAGACGGAGACCGCCTGGATGATGTCGGCCGCCGGGAACTGCATGTCCGGGCGGGTGGTGAACGTGCCGGGCATCGCCTCGTAGCTGTTGAGCACGACGCGGGTGCGGCCGGCGCGGACCTTCGACAGCGCCCAGTAGTCGTTGACCACGACCATGTCGCAACCCAGCACCAGGTCGGCTTCGCCGGCGGCGATGCGCACCGCGAAGATGTCGTTGGGCGAGTTGGCGATGCGGATGTGGGTGGTGACCGCGCCGCCCTTCTGCGCCAGGCCGGTCTGGTCGAGCACGCTGGCGCCCTTGCCTTCCAGGTGTCCGGCCATGCCGAGCAGCGCGCCGATCGTGACCACGCCGGTGCCGCCGACGCCGGTGATCAGGATGTTCCATGGCTGCTCGAGGCCCGGCAGCGTCGGCAGCGGCAGGTCGGCGAGCAGCTCCTTCGCGCCCGATCCTTTCTTCTTGCGCAGCGCGCCGCCGTGCACGGTGACGAAACTGGGGCAGAAGCCGTTGACGCAGCTGTAGTCCTTGTTGCAGTTGGACTGGTCGATGTCGCGCTTGCGGCCGAACTCGGTTTCCTTGGGCAGCACCGACACGCAGAACGATTTCTTGCCGCAGTCGCCGCAGCCTTCGCAGACCAGCGAGTTCACGACCACGCGCTTCTGCGGATCGACGATCTTGCCGCGCTTGCGGCGGCGGCGCTTCTCGGTCGCGCAGACCTGGTCGAAAATCAGCACCGAGGTGCCCTGGACCTCGCGCAGGCGCTTCTGCGCCGCATCGAGTTCGCTGCGGTCGAGGAACTCGACCCCGCTGGGGAACAACGAACGGTCGGACCACTTGGCGATGTCGTCCGACAGCAGCACGATCGTCTGCACGCCTTCGCTGCGCACCTGGTGGGCGATCTGCGGCACGCTCAAGGTACCGTCGACCGGCTGGCCACCGGTCATCGCCACCGCGTCGTTGTAGAGGATCTTGTAGGTGATGTTGACGCCGGTGGCCACGGACTGCCGGATCGCCAGCGAGCCGGAGTGGAAGTAGGTGCCGTCGCCGAGGTTCTGGAACACGTGCGCGGTTTTGGTGAACGCCGCCTGCCCCGACCACGTCACGCCTTCGCCGCCCATGTGCGTGTAGGTGTCGGTGCTGCGGTCCATCCAGGTGACCATGTAGTGGCAACCGATGCCGCCCAGCGCACGCGAGCCTTCGGGCACCACGGTCGAGGTGTTGTGCGGGCAGCCGGAGCAGTAATGCGGCACGCGCGGGAACGCGGCGCGCGGCAGTGCCAACTCGGATTCCTTTTCCTCCATCCAGCGCAGCACGTTCTGCATGTGTTCGCTGTCATGGAAGCGCTGGATGCGCTTGGCGATGACGCGGGCGATCCGCGCCGGGGTCAGCTCGCCGGTGCTCGGCAGGATCCATTCGCCGGACTCGTCGTACTTGCCGACGATGCTCGGGCGCGCGCCTCTGCCGTCATCGGACATGGGCCAGTTGTACATCGACTCCTTCATCTGGTTCTCGATGAAGGCGTGCTTCTCCTCGACCACCAGGATGTCCTGCAGGCCGCGTGCGAACTCGCGCACGCCCACGGGTTCCAGCGGCCAGGTCATGCCGACCTTGTAGACGCGGATGCCGAGCTCGCTGCACGCCTGTTCGCCCAGGCCGAGGTATTCCAGCGCCTGCAGCACGTCGAGGTACGACTTGCCGGTGGTGATGATGCCCAGCCGTGCATGCGGCGAATCGATGACGATGCGGTCGATCCTGTTGGCCCGGGCAAATGCCTGCGCGGCCTTGACCGCGTACTGGTGCAGGCGCATTTCCTGATCCAGCGGCGGATCCGGCCAGCGGATGTTGAGGCCGCCGGCGGGCAGGGTGAAGTCGGTCGGGATGACGATCTGCAGCGCGAGCGGGTTGACGTCGACCGAGGCCGACGACTCCACGGTTTCGGCGATCGTCTTGAAGCCGACCCAGCGGCCGGTGTAGCGGCTCATCGCCCAGCCCAGCAGGCCCATGTCGAGGATGTCCTGCACCCCGGCCGGGTTGAGGATCGGGATCATCGCGCTGGTGAATTCGCCTTCCGACCCGTGCGGCAGGGTCGAGCTGCGGCAGGCATGGTCGTCGGCGGCCAGCGCCAGCACGCCACCGAACCTGGAGGTGCCGGCGGCGTTGGCGTGCTTGAACACGTCGCCGCTGCGGTCGACCCCGGGGCCCTTGCCGTACCACATGCCGTACACGCCCTCGACCGTCGCACCTTCGAACAGGTTGGTCTGCTGGGTGCCCCAGACCATGGTCGCGCCGAGGTCCTCGTTGAGACCCGGGACGAACTTCACCCCCGCCGCCTCGAGGTGCTTCTTGGCGCGCCACAATTCCAGGTCGAAGCCGCCCAGTGGGCTGCCGCGGTAGCCGGAAATGAAGCCGCCGGTGTTCAGCCCGGCGGCCTGGTCGCGCAGCCGCTGCATCAGCGGCAACCGCACCAGCGCCTGCACGCCCGACAGGTAGATCCGGCCGTCCTGGCGGGTGTACTTGTGCTCGAGGGTGTAATCGCGGTCCTGCACACCGTTGGTCAGGGCAGCGGCACTTGCGGGATTGCCGGCGGAGGACGGCGAGCTGAGTTCGGCGGTGCTGGTCATGGCGTGGCTCCGGCGCGGGGACGGCCGCGGGATGGCTGGGCGATATGGACGGGTGCACGGCGGGGTGCGGATTCTGCGGCGCGGCCGCTCATCAAAACGGCCGGGCAAAGCCCCGGAATTGTAGCAGCGGGACCGGCCCGGGCCCCGTACGGGTTAGCATGGACGGGCAGTCCACAGGGGATCCATCCATGCAATTCCGACATCTGGTCCTGGCGGTGGCGCTGGCCGCTGCTGGCAGCGTCCACGCCCAAACCGCCACGCCCGGCCCGACGCTTCCGAGGCCGGCCGAGTTTTATTTCGACGCCGACGCGCAGGCCACCAGGCCGGTGGTCGCGGTGCGCGAGTCCGGCGACGACGCCGTGGCGAAGCTGCTCAAGCTGATTGAACGCGACCCGCGCGCGAAGGCCGAACACGCACAGCTCGCGCACCTGGCGATGGCCGGCGGGCGTGTCGACCTCGGTCGCGAGCTGTATGCCCGCGCCCTGGTCCGGATCTCGCCGTCGGACGCGCTGTGGCGGCCGGTGATGTGGAACCAGGGCTGGGACCTGTTCCGCAGCGGCGACGCCGCCGCAGCCTTGGCGTCGTGGAGCACGCTGATGACCTCGCGCGGCACCAACCCCTCGTGGTTGCCGCCCACCTTGGCGATGGTGCTGTGGACGCTGGGGCGCAAGGACGAGGCGGTGGCATGGTATGCCGCTGCCGTGCGCACCGAGCCGGCGCAGTTCCACGACGTCACGCGCCATGCGCAGATCCTGCCGGACTGGAGCGACGACGAGCGCGCGACGCTGGCCGAGGTGCAGGCCGCCTGGGCGCGAAATCCGCCGACCTGGCCGTGATCCGGCCGCCATCCGGCCGATAGGCGAGGGAGCCGGGGCGGCGAGAGCTGCGGCAGCCGTCGGGCGGGGGCAGCATTGCGCTCGCCACAAGGTGCCATAACCGGCGCATACCCTGAATAGCCTTCCGCCGATGGTGGAGCAGTGCGGCTCGGGTCCGATTCACTGGTCACGCCGCCGGCTCCATCGGACTGATAAGGTCAAGCACGGATCACTGGGACGGCCAGGTCATGCCATCGTTGTACGCGTCGCACATCGCCACGCATGCCGAGCAGGTCGAGCAGACCCCCACCGAGCGCTTCACCCGCGCGCTGGTGGATCTCACCCGCGCCGTGTGGCACCCCGACTGCACGTTCGATACCGCGATCGGCCTGATCTGCGAAACCGCCGCCGGCGCACTGCAGGTCGAGCGCGTCAACGTCTGGCATTACGATCGCGACGACCAGCTGCTGCGCTGCCTGCATGCGTACAGCGCGCCCGATGGCGTGCATGCCGGCGCCGAGCAGCTGGAGACGCTTTCGCTGGAGGGCGACGACTACATGGCCGCACTCGAGGAGGTGCGGACCCTGGACGCCAACGAGGTCGAGGCCGATCCCAGCACCAGCAGTTCGCACAGCGCGCTGCGGGAGTACCTGCGCCGCCATCGGATCCATGCACTGCTGGATGCGCCAGTGATGGTCGAGGGCAAGGTGCTCGGCGTCATCTGCCACGAGAACGTTGGCCGGTCGCGTCGATGGTCACCAGAGGAAACGACGTTCGCCGCGAGCATGGGCGACTTTGTCGCGATGGCCCACGAGATCCTGCGCCGGCGCCGCGCCGAGAAGGAGGTGCAGCACCTGCTGCTGCACGACGCCACCACCGGCCTGCCCAACCGCGACTACCTGCTCGAACTGGTTCGGCAGCGGCTGGCTGCACCCCGCACCCCGGGCGAAGTGCTGGCGGTCGTGCATGTGCGCATCGACGCCTCCGGCGGAGTGGCCCTGCCCGTCGACGCGCCCACCGTCGAGGAAATCATGGCGCAGATCGCGCTGCGATTGCGCCAGTTCACCAGCAACGCCATCGACCTGGCGCGGGTGCGTGCCGACGGGTTCGCGTTCGTGCTGGCCGGCAATGCCGTGCAGCGCACGGCCATTCGCCTGGCCGAGCGCTGCATCGCCGCGGTGCGCGCCCTGGAATGGCTGCACGAGGACATCCACCCCGGCGCCGCGGCCGGCATCGCCTATGCGCAGCCGTCCGCCCAAGACGGCGCGCGCGTACTGATGCGCCAGGCCGAGGAGACCGCCGATCGCGCCCGCGAGACTGACAAGTTCGGCTACGACGTGTTTGACCTAGACCACCACGATGCGCTGGTCGAACGGCTGCGGTTCGAACGCGCGCTGCGCGAGGCGCTTGCCAATGACGAGTTCGAGCTGCACTACCAGCCCGAATATGACGCCGCCGAACACCAGTGGGTCGCCGCCGAGGCGCTGCTGCGCTGGCGCCGTGGGGATCGGCTGGTGGTGGCCGCGGACTTCATCGACATCCTCGAATCGTCCGGCCTGATCCTGCCGCTGGGGAGCTGGGTGCTGCATCGCGCCTGTGCCGACGCGGTGCAGTGGCTGGGATGCGGGTCGGGCGCGCCTCCGGCCGTGCGGGTCAACGTGTCGGCGCGCCAATTCGACGATGCCGGCCTGGTCGATGACGTTGCCGTGGCACTGGCGCAGTCCGGCCTGGCCCCGGGCCGGTTGTGCCTGGAGATCACCGAAACCACGTTGATGCGCGACATCGACCACGCGCTGGACGTGCTGCAGCAGCTCAAGGCATCCGGGGTGCAGGTGGCGATCGACGACTTCGGCACCGGCTATGCCTCGCTGGTGTACCTCAAGCGCCTGCCCGTCGACGTGCTCAAGATCGATCGCAGCTTCGTCGAGGGCATGCCGGGCAACGCCGCCGACACCGCGATCGTGAGGGCGGTGTTCGGCCTGGCCGAATCGCTGGGGATCGACGTGGTCGCCGAGGGCGTCGAGCGGATCCAGCAGCAGCAGGCATTGCAGGCGATCGGCGTGCGGCGGATGCAGGGCTGGTTGTACGCCAGGGCCATGGACCAGCCCCGCGCCTGCAAGCTGCTCGGGGCTGCCTGCACCTGACGCCACGACGCGGGGAACCCCGCAATCGCAAGGCACGCGCTACCCTGCAGGTGACCTCCACGAGCGGCCGCCCATGCACCCGATTCGCCTGATCATCACGCTTGCCTGCCTGTCCGCGCTGCCATTGGCCACCGGCGCCGCCGCCGACCGCGTCACCGGCCTGCCGTTTGCGACCCGCAGCGAGGTCTATGCCCCGCACGCAATGGCCGCGACCTCGCATCCGCTGGTCACCCAGATCGCGCTCGATGTGATGAAGGCCGGCGGCAGTGCGGTCGATGCCGCGATCGCCGCCGATGCCGCGCTGGGCTTGATGGAGCCGACCGGCAGCGGTGTCGGCGGCGACCTGTTCGCGATCGTCTGGGACCCGAAAACGAAGAAGCTGTACGGCTACAACGGCTCCGGCCGCTCGCCGAAATCGCTGACCCTGGCGGAGTTCCGCAAACGTGGCCTGACCGAGGTTCCGCCGCATGGACCGCTGCCGGTGACGGTGCCGGGCGCCGTCGATGCCTGGTTCGCGCTGCACGACCGGTTTGGCAAGCTGCCGGTCGCCGCCGACCTGGCCCCCGCGATCCGCTACGCCCGCGAAGGCCATCCGGTGCACGAAACGATCGCGTATTACTGGAACGCCTCGGTGCCGCGGCTGTCGAAGTGGCCCGGCTTTGCCGAGCAGTTCACCGTCGACCCCACCACGGTGGAAGGCCGGCGCGGCCCGCGCCGCGGCGAGACCTGGAAGAACCCGAACCTCGCCAATACCCTGCAGAAGATTGCCGATGGCGGCCGCGACGCGTTCTACAAGGGCGACATCGCGCGCACGATCGACGCCTATTTCAAGGCCAACGACGGCTACCTGTCGTACGACGACCTCGCCACGCACCACGGTGAGTGGGTCGAGCCGGTGTCGACCAACTACCGTGGCTACGACGTCTGGGAACTGCCGCCCAACGGCCAGGGCATCGCCGCGCTGCAGATCCTCAACCTGCTCGAACCCTACGACCTCAAGCAGTACGGCTTCGGCAGCGTCGAGCACGTGCACCTGTTCACCGAGGCCAAGAAGCTCGCATTCGCCGACCGCGCGCGTTGGTACGCCGATCCGGAATTTGCCAAGTCGCCAGTCGAAAAACTCATCGGCAAGGCCTATGCGAAACAGCGCGGCACGTTGATCTCGATGGACAGGGCCGCGCGCGAGGTGCAGCCCGGCACGCCGAAGCAGCTCGACGAGGGCGACACGATCTACCTGACCGTCGCCGATCCCGACGGCATGATGGTGTCGCTGATCCAGTCCAACTACCGCGGCATGGGCAGCGGCATGGCGCCGCCGGGCCTGGGCTTCATCTTCCAGGACCGCGGCGAGCAGTTTGTCCTCAAGGAAGGCCACCCGAATTCGTTCGCGCCCGGCAAGCGCCCGTTCCACACCATCATCCCGGCGTTCGTGACCAAAGCCGGCAAGCCGTGGCTGTCGTTCGGGGTGATGGGTGGCGCGATGCAGCCCCAGGGCCACGCGCAGATCCTGATGAACCTGATCGACTTCGGCATGAACCTGCAGGAAGCCGGCGACGCACCGCGCATCCAGCACGACGGCAGCACCGAACCGGCGGGCCAGAACACCGTCATGAGCGATGGCGGCGAGCTCGATCTCGAGACCGGGTTCACTTACGAGACCGTCCGCGGGCTGATGCGCAAGGGCCACAGCGTGCGTTTCGCCGACGGCCCCTACGGCGGCTACCAGGCGATCATGGTCAACCCGCAGGGCGGCTACATCGGCGCCAGCGAGTCGCGCAAGGACGGCCAGGCGGCGGGGTACTGATCCGCCTTGGTCGTTCCCCCCGGACGGTGCGGGGCGGGGGATCGCGCAAGCAAACGACCTAGGGTCGCTCGCCCGCGCTCGCGTCGCGGATCTTGCGGAACTCAGAACCGGCGCGCCAATTCGGCCAGCGGTTCGAAAACGCCAGGTCGCGGCCGATCACGTAAAGCAGCGCCACGTCCTGCGCCGCGCCGCGCAGGTCCCAGTCCGCGCTCCAGGCGTCGCAGGTCTGGTGGTAGCAATTGCCGGTGTAATCGCTGACCCATTGGTCACCGGCCGCCCGGCCACCGTCGACGAGGTCGGCGCCGCCGCCGATCCCCATCAGCAGCAGCACCGGCACCCCGCGCTTGGCCAGCGAGAAATGGTCGGCGCGGTAAAACAGGCCGCGCTGCGGCTGGGCGTCGGGGGTCACGGTCCGCCCCTGCCCCGCCGCTGCCTTCACCAGGTCGTCTTCCAGCTCGCTCTGGCCTTGGCCGATGAGGATGACGTCGCGGGCCGGCCCGGCGGTCTGCAGGATGTCGAGGGTCAGGTTGGCCACCATGTGGTCGACCGGGTACAGCGGGTTGACACCGAAGTGTTCGGAGCCGAGCAGTCCCCGCTCTTCAGCGGTCCAGGCGGCGAACAACAGGGTGCGATCGGGCGGTGGTCCCTGCGTGAACGCGCGGGCGATCTCCATGATGCCGGCGACGCCCAGGGCGTCATCGTTGGCGCCCGGACGAACCCGACGTCCCTGCGCATCAGGGGCGCCCAGACCGTAGGCATCCCAGTGGGCCGAGAACACGATGGTCTCGGCCGGACGCTTGGCACCGGGGAGCTTGCCGATCACGTTGTTGCTGTCGACGCGCGCATGCTCCACCGCCAGGTCGGCATGCAGGGAAGCCGGCAACGCCCGTGGCCGGAACGCTGCCGTGCGCGCTTCGCGCTTCAGCACGTCCAGGTCCAGGCCGGAGCGCTTGAACAGGTCCGCGGCGACCTCGCCCTGGATCCAGCCCTGCAGCAGCACCGGCGTGACGGCTCCCACTGGCCGCACGACGTCGTAATTCTCCCCGCCCGGCGCCCGCACCGTGCTCCATCCGTAGCCGGCGCCGGCGGTGTCGTGGATGATGATCGCCGCAATCGCGCCGCGCCGGGCGGCCTCATCAAACTTGTAGGTCCAGCGGCCGTAGTAGGTCATCGCCTGGCCGCCGAACCTGCCCGCCACGGCTTCGTCCGCGGTCGCCTCGAAGTCGGGATCGTTGACCAGCATGACGGCGACCTTGCCGGTAAGGTCGACGCCCTTGAAATCGTCCCAGTTGCGCTCCGGCGCCGAGACGCCGTAGCCGACGAACACCAGCGGCGCGTCGATCCTGGCGCGGTCAACCGGCCTGACGGTACTGAAATACACATCGTCGCCGAGCGTCATGGTGCGGTCGCCGATGCGCACCGTGCCCGGCTGCAACTGGGTGCGGACCAAGGGGACCCGTTGCGTCCAGCCGCCATTTTCGCCGCCCGGCTGGAGTCCCAGCGCGGCGAATTCGCGACTGAGGTAGGCGACCGTCTTGTCCTCGCCAGGGCTGCCCGGCGCGCGACCCTCGAATTCATCCGATGCCAGCACCCGCACGATGTCGGACAGGCGGGCGGGATCGATCGGAGCCGACCCAGCGGTCACCGGCGGCGCGGGTGGCGTCGTACGGATCGCGGGCACGCAGGCGGCCAGCCCCAGGGCCAGCACCACGCACGATGTCGATTGAACAGCCTTGGCCAGGGTCACAGTAGGTCTCTCCCGCAGTCGTGCACGGCGCGTGCAAGGTCAAACGACTGTACGACCGACCGCGGGCGTACGCCACCGCACGCGCACGTTCCTCGCCACGCACCCGGGCCTGCGGCCGCCCACCTCGCGGTGCGGGTGTGGCGGTGCGACGCATTCCCGCCTTCCGATGGCGGCGGCGACACCGACGCGCCTGGTGACAACGTGGCGCGCGCTTACGCGGGATGGCTGCAGCCACGCCGTCTCCCGGCGGTCTGGCCGAAGGTGGCCTCGGCCTCGCCCGGCGGCATACTGCATCGATGATCGATCCACACTTCGACCCCGCCCCCTGGCGTTCCGTGCTGCAGCGCGACGGCCGTGTGCAGGTCGAGTCCTTCCTGCAGCCGGCAGCGGCCGAGCGACTGCGTGCCTGCCTGCACGACGAGGTGCCGTGGACGCTCGCGCTGCGCGACGCGGCCGGCGCGCGCACGTTGGATCACGCGACCTATTCGGCGATGGACGCGGCCGCAATCGCCGCACTGCTGGCGCGAGCCGCCGATGTCCCCGGCGAAGACCGCGACTCGATCGAGGCGCGGTTCCGTTTCGCCTACGACAGCTACATGATGGTGACCGCCTACACGCAAGGCCGTGATCCCGGCCTGCTGCTCCATCGCGTGCTCGAGCTGTTCAATACGCCCGACTACGTCGCCCTCATGCAGTCCCTTACCGGCGATGCGCGCGTACGTCGCGTCAACGCACAGGCGACACGCTATCGCCCCGGCCACTTCCTGCGATGGCATACGGACATCGACAGCCGCGAAGGGAGGTTGTACGCCTACGTGCTCAATCTCAGTCGCGACTGGCAGGCCGATTGGGGCGGGCTGCTGCAGTTCATCGACGACGACGGCCGCGTGATCGACACGTTGCTGCCGCGCTGGAACACGCTGTCGCTGTTCGCGGTGCCCGCCGGCCACGCGGTGTCGCTGGTGGCGCCGTGGGCGGCGCAGGACCGGCTCGCGATCACCGGCTGGCTGCTGCTCTAGTCGGCCGGCACCGTGCGCGCTCGCGCCCAGTCCCGCAGCGCGTTCACCTGCTCGGCCATCAGCACCGACAGCGGCCGGGTCTGCCGCAGCTCGGCGCGCACGGTGAAGTCCGACAGCGGCGCGGCGGCGGCATGCGCGGCGTACAGCGAGGCGACGATCGCCTGCTCGATCTCGGCACCGGAAAAACCCTCGCTCGCCGCGGCCAGCGCCGGCAGGTCGAACGTCGACGGTTCCAGGTTGCGCTTGCCCAGGTGCAGCGCGAACAGCTGCTCGCGGGTGGCCGCGTCGGGCAGGTCGACGAAGAATATTTCATCGAAGCGCCCCTTGCGCAGCAGCTCGGCCGGCAGCGTGTCGATCTGGTTGGCGGTGGCGACCAGGAATACCCGCGCCGTGCGCTCGGCCATCCAGGTCAGCAGGTAGCCCAGCACGCGCCGCGACACCCCGCCGTCGCTGTCGCCATCGCCGGCCAGCCCCTTCTCGATCTCGTCGATCCACAGCACGCACGGTGCCAGCTGCTCGGCCGAGGCGAGCGCATCACGCAGGTTCTTCTCGGTCTCGCCGTGGAACTTGTTGTACAGGGTGCCGAAGTCGAGCCGCAGCAGCGGCACGCCGAAGCCCGACGCGACCGCCTTGGCGATCATCGACTTGCCGCAGCCCTGCACGCCGAGCAGCAGCATCCCCTTGGGTGGGTCGAGTTGATACGCGTCCGGACCTTGCGGCGGCTCGCCGCCGGTGAACACGCCGCGGCGCTGCTCGATCCAGCGCTTGAGCCGCCGCGCGCCGGCGACGTCCCCGAAGCGCGCGCTGTCGTAGTCGTAGTGCAGGTGGCCGCTGCGGTTGAGCAGTTCGAACTTGAGCTTCGCCAGATGCGGCAGGTCGGACGGGCCAAGCGCGCCGTCGTGGTGGATCAGCTGGCGCGCGATCCGGCGCACGTCGATCGGGTCCAGTCCGGCGAGATTGCGCACGATCTGCTGCACTGCCTCGCCGTCGACCTCGACGCGGCGGCCGCCGTTCTCGCGGGCATAGGCCTCGGCCTCGGCGCGGACGATCTTCAGGCGCGCGTTCGCGTCGGGCAGCTGCGGCGTGTAGCGCACCGCGAGCGTGTCGAGCTCCGGGGGCAGCTCGACCTTGTGGCCCACCAGCACCAGCACGTGCGGCTCGCAGTCGCGGCGCTGGACCAGGTCACGCAGCTGGCGCTGGGTGCTGGCGTAGCCCAGGTAGGGATGGAAGTCGAACAGCAGGTAGATGCCGCGCTGGTCGGCGGCGCGGATCGCATGCAGGGTGTTGGACGCATCCGGGGCGGTATCGGCCTCGTCCTCGCGGTCCAGGTCGAGCCGACGCAGGCCCTCGGTGATCGACCAGCGGTACAGCGATCGCCACGCCTGCATCATCGCCTGGCGGAACAGCTCGACCACGCGCGCCTCGTCGCGGGTCTCGATCACGATCAGGGCGGTGTTGGCGCGGATCAGCGCGACGAGGTCCTGCAACTCGGTCATTGCGGCGGGGCATCCCTGGCGAGGCGCGCATGATACCGGGCCGCGGCATGGGCGTGATCGCGGCGCGAACGTGGCAGTTGGCGGGCCTGCCGGCGGCGCGACGGTCGACAGTGCCGCGCGCAGCCGCGACCATGACCGTCCCGCGCCGGCGTGCGCGAGCGGCGATCCCGATGGCGTTCGATGCGTTTGCCCTGGTGCTGGCGATGCTGGCGTTGGGTTATCTGTTCCAGCGCCTGCGCGTGCTGCCGGGGTCGGCCGCGCAGACGCTCAACCTGGTCGTGCTGTACGTGTGCCTGCCGGCGGCGGTGTTGCGCTATGCGCCGCGCCTGCAACTTGAACCGGCATTGCTGGGCGTGGCCGCGGTGCCGTGGCTGCTGCTCGCGGCGACGGTCGTGCTGGTGGCGGGGTTGGCGCGCCTGCTCAAGCTGCGGCGCGACGAACAGGCGGTGCTGCTGCTCACGGTGGCGCTGGGCAACACCAGCTTCCTGGGCTATCCGCTCACGCGCGCGCTGATCGGCGAGGCGGCGCTGCCGTATGCGGTGGTGTACGACCAGTTCGGCGCGTTCCTGATCCTGTCGACGTTCGGGCTGTGGGTGCTCGCCCGCTACGGCGGCGATACCGCTCCGCGGCCGCTGGAAATGCTGCTGCGGGTGCTCCGGTTCCCGCCGTTGTGGGCGCTGCTGCTGGGCTTCACGGTGATGCCGGCGGCTCCGCCATCGTGGATCGCCGGCGCGCTGCAGCGTCTGTCCGACGCGCTGCTGCCGCTGGCGATGCTCGCGATCGGGTTGTCGGTCCGGCTGGCTTTGCCGCGCGAGGAACTCAAGCCGCTTGCCGCCGGCCTGGTGCTGAAGCTGGCGGTGATGCCGGCGCTGGCATGGGTGCTGGTGCCGCTGCTGGGCCTGCACGGGGCGATGGCGCGGACCACCGTGCTGGAAGCGGCGATGCCGTCGATGGTCACCGCCGGCGCGCTGGCGATCGCCCACAACCTCGCCCCGCGGCTGGCCGCGGCGATGGTCGGCTACGGGCTGCTGCTGTCGCTGCTGACCCTGCCGCTTTGGGCGCGGGTGGCGGTCGGATAGGGCTTGCCGGCGAAGTCGTGCAAATCCACACGGCGGGGGATCAAACGCCGGGCGGGAAGCGGTCCAAGGCGTTGGCGGTGCGGTGCCCAGCAGGCAGGCCCGCCACGCCGAATACCACCCAATGTCTCACCGGTATCGGCCGTCGCGCCGCTGAATCCCCCCGCCGCTTGTCGTGATAGCCGCCTTCGCACCCCCGGTGTAGGCTGCAACTTCCGTCGGTGAGTGCCAAAAGGGGGCTCGATGAAGACCGTGTTGGTGGCCAGTTCCAAGGGCGGCGTCGGCAAGACCACGATCGCCACCCACCTCGCCGCGCAGACGGCGATCGATGGCCTGCACACGGTCCTGGTCGATGCCGATCCGCAGGGTTCCTCGACCCGCTGGGCGCGGCGGCGGTCGGTGCTGGAAAGCGCGGTGCTGCCCATCGACGGTACCCGCCGCAAGGCTTGGCGCAAGCAGTTGCCCGAGGATACCCAGCGGCTCGTCATCGATGCCGCCGCCGGCTCGATGGCCGACGACCTCGAGCACTTCCTCGAGTTTGCCGATGCGGTGGTGGTGCCCGTGCTGCCGTCCACCCTCGACATCGAGGCCACCGTGACGTTCCTGGATTCGCTCGCGCGCCATCCGCGCGTGCGCAAGGGGAACCTGCGCGTCGGTCTGGTCGGCAACAAGCTCAAGCCATGGACCAACGCCTCCCAGCAGGCGGTCGAGTTGCTGCAGGCCTGGCCCTACCCGGTGGTTGCGCAGTTGCGCGACAGCCAGGCCTACGTGGTGATGGTCGCGCTGGGCAAGAGTCTGTTCGACTACCACTCCGCCCAGGTGCGCGAGCACCAGGCGGACTGGCTACCGCTGTTGAAGTGGCTGAAGAAGTGAAGGCGAAAACCGCAATGGCGGGCTCCTCGAAGAGGCATGGGCCGCTGGAAACTCCGTCACCTTCATCGTTAGGCGCCCATCCGTTGTTCCTGGTCCATTTCAGCCCGCCCCCGCTTCCCGAGGTTTCCCCATGCGTGAATTGATCCTGCTGCGCCATGCCCACGCCGAGCCGGCGACGACCGGCCAGGCCGACATCGACCGCCCGCTCTCCGCCGAGGGACTGGCCGAGGCCGAAGCCGCAGGCCGCTGGCTGGCCGAGCAGAAGCTGGCCCCGGACTGCGTGCTGTGCTCGCCGGCGCGACGCGCACGCGAGACGCTGGAGGCCGTGCTCGGCGCGATCGGTTACGTCGACCAGCGCATCGAGCCGTCGATCTACGAGGCCACGCCCGGCACGCTGATCGCGCTGGCCGATACGCACCACGATGCCCAGCGACTGATGATGGTGGGCCACAATCCGGGTTTTGAGGAGCTTGCCGCGCTGCTGTACAGCGGCCAGTCCGGCGACCATCGCGGCATCCCGCCGTCAGGCGTGGTGGTGCTTTCGGTCCCCGCCGGCGTCGCGCTGGAACCGGGCGTGGCGAATCTCAGCGCTTTCTGGTGGCCGTGACCGCACCCCTGCGAATCGGCTGGCTTTGCCTGTTGTGCTTGCTCTGCGCGCCGAGCGCCGCGCAGCAGTTCGATCCTGATCACACAAGCTTCGGGTTTGAGCTGCGGACCCGCTGGGGCCAGCGCGTGGTCGGCGAATTTCCGCAATACCAGGGCGCAGTGGACCGGCTCGCCGATGGCCGCCGCCAAGTCCGCATCCGGCTGGCGACCGCTGCGGTCGAGGTCGCCGATTCACCACGCTACACCGCGCTGGCGCGGGGCGACGGATTCTTTGACACCGCGCGCCATCCGCTGGTCGAGTTCGTCTCCGAGCCGCTCACCGAAGCCACCTTGCATGACGGCGGCGCGTTGCGGGGTCGCTGCTCGATCAAGGGCGTCTCGCGCAATGAAACCTTCGTGCTGCGGCCATCGGCGTGCTCGCGGCCGGGAATCGACTGCGACGTGGTCGCGCAGGGCACGGTGAGGCGCGACGACTACGGACTGGACGGCTGGCAGTTCGCGCTGCGCAACCAGGTCCGCTTCGACCTGCGCGTGCGCCTGGAGGGTGGTTCGCCATGAGCCGGTGGCGCAGCCTGTTGCTGGCCGCCGGCGCGGTCGCGCTGTCCGCCTGCGCGACGCTCGCGCCCGCGCAGCGCGACCGCGCCGCGGCCATCGCGGTGGCCGCGCGTTCCCACCAGATCGACTGCAGCGCGGCGAACGCCTGCGCGCAGCCGTCGCCGCTGCGCGACCTGGCGGCGCGGGCGTTCGCCGAATCGACGCCGCAGCAGCCCCGCCACTACGCGCTGATCCTGGATCGCGGCACCGATGCGTTGCTGGCGCGGATCAACCTGATCCGCAGCGCGACCACGTCCATCGACCTGCAGACCTACATTTTCGTCGAGGACGACGCCGGCCGGCTGGTCCTGGACGAGCTGCTGGCAGCCGCACGCCGCGGCGTGCGCGTTCGCATGCTGCTCGACCAGCTCTCCGCGCTGGAACACCTTGACACTCTCGCCGCGCTCGCCGGGGTGCACGCCAACCTCGAAGTGCGGCTGTACAACCCGATGCTGGGACGCGCGCAGATCAGCTATCCGCAATATGTCCTCGCCGCGGCGTGCTGCTGGCGCAAGCTCAACCAGCGCATGCACACCAAGCTGCTGCTGGTCGACGGCGCGGTCGGCATCACCGGCGGGCGCAACTATCAGGACGACTACTACGACTGGGACCGCGCGTACAACTTCCGCGACCGCGACGTGCTGGTCGCCGGCCCCACGGCGCAGGCGATGTCCGCCGACTTCGGGACGTTCTGGAACAATCGCCGCAGCGTGCCGGTGGAGCGCCTGAGCGACGTCGGTGCCCGGCTGCTGGCCGGCGGCGTCCCGCGCGTGCCTGCGGCGAGGTTCGAACGCCCGCAACGGGCCGAAGCGATGCGTGCCGATGCCGCCGACGCCGCCGTGGTGCAGGCGCGACTGGTCGCGCCTGCGCTGGCGGTTGGCGCGGTGCATTACATTTCAGATTCCCCCGACAAGCACAGCGGCGATGCGCTCGACAACGCCGAGGCGTCCGACTCGATGCGCAGCCTGATCGAGTCGGCGCAGGAGGAGGTGCTCTTGCAGACGCCCTACCTCGTGCTGTCGAAACCGGCCCAGCAGATGTTCCGCGAAATCCATCGGCGCGCCGACCCGCCGCGCGTGATCGTGTCGACCAACAGCCTCGCCGCCACCGATGCGTTCATCGCCTACGCGCTGTCGTACAAGTACAAACGCCGCTATTTGCGCGAGTTCGGTTTCGAGATCTACGAGTACAAGCCGTTCCCGCTCGACGCGCCGATCGACGTCGCCGCGACGGGCGTCGAGCTGCCACTGTCGGAACCGGCGGTGGCCACCGCGGCGGCGCTTGCGGAATCGGCGCCATTGCCGCGCGAGCGCCGCGACCGCCGCAGCGTGGTCGGACGCGGTTCCGGCCGCGGACCGTATCGCCAGCCGCTGGCCCGCGAACACGGGGCGTTGCGGTTCGGTTCGCGCGGCGCCAACGAGCCGGTCCCGCTCAAGCGCGCCGGCGTGCGCGTCGGACTGCACGCCAAGTCGCTGGTGATCGACGAGCGCATCGGCGTGATCGGCACCCACAATTTTGATCCGCGCGGCGACGAGTACAACACCGAGGGCGCGGTGGTCATCGACGATCCCGGGTTCGCGCGAGCGCTGGCGGCCAGCATCCGCGGCGACATCGCACCGGCCAATTCGTGGGTGATCGGGCGACGCGACAAGGCATCGCTGTTCTCCGGGCTGGAGTATTCGCTGGCCAAGCTGTCCTCGCGGCTGCCGCTGTTCGATCTGTGGCCGACGCGCTACGCCACCAGCTACGAGTTCGTGCCGGGACCCTCGTGCCCGCTGCCGCTGTCGCCCAACCATCCGGACTTCCGCGACTGCTACCGGCCGGTCGGGGACTTCCCCGAGGTCGACGTCGGGTTGAAAAGCCTGACCACGCGGATCTTCACCGCGTTCGGGGCCGGGCTGGCGCCGATCCTCTAGCGGCGCGGTCGCGCCCGGCGGCGAGCTCCGACCTGCCGCCACCCGCGCCATCCCCGCCTTTCTGGTCCTCGTCGCCCGTCAGCCTCGTCGCGGCAAACCCGGCGACCCGTGCCGTCGGTCATGGCAACCGCATCGACCTGCAAGCCATCTCAATGGGTCTCGCGGCCGTGCCCGCGTGGCCTGGCCCGGACGGTGCTGGCGCTACCTAGGTCTTCAGTGGGGTGACTTCTGGCCCATGGCGGATGGGATATGGTGTTGTACTTTACCAGCACACCACCTCACAAGCCCACCGCCAGGAGAGACCGCCATGACCACCCACACCGCCACCCCGACCGTCCCGAACCCGACCCCGCGCCGCAACTTCGCCGAGTCCGTCGTGGTTCCGATGCCCACCCGCCACGCCCACCGCGAGCGCGATTTCGGCGTCGGCTACGGCTCCAGCAGCGGCTATGCCAGCCCCCGCCGTTACGTCAGCGACTGGGCGATGCCGCGCTTCAAGTTCGCCTGATCATTCAGCTGGTCCGCTCCTTCCACTACCGATCCCATCCCCCGGAGATTGCCGTGAACGCCATCCGTTTCTTTCAGCCCACCCCCCCAACCGCAGGCACCGCCCGCCAGGCTGCCAGCGCCTCCCCGATCCAGATCGCGATCCGCCACACTCACCGCGAACGTGATTTCGGCGTCGGCTATGGCAACAGCAGCGGCTATGCCGCGAGCCGCCGCTACGCCAGCAACTGGGCGCCGTCGCGCTTCAAGTTCGCCTGAACTCGCGGTCATCGCACCGACTATCGTCACGGGCCTTGTCATGAACCCGCTCGCCATCCAGCGGAGCTCCAGACCAGCGCCCACGGCCGCTCCCAGCGCCACCGGCGCGGCTCCGGATACGATCCCGGCAGCCTGTCGCCGCCCCCATCGCGAGCGCGGGTTCGGGTCGGCTGTGGCAACAGCAGCAACGGCCATGTCAACGCGCTTGCCGGTATGGATGCAGGCACGCGGCCCCTGTTTCGTCGCGCTTGATCACCCCCCGCCGACGTCATGCCCCGCCGATTGGAATTGGCTGGTCGGCCCCTTGATCAGCCCCGCCGATAACGCCTGCCGATAGCAAGCGTTCAAGCGCCATCGTCGCACCAGCCGGCTGCGGTGAACCCGCTTCAACCCGCCCAATCGGGCGTGCCGCGCGCGGGGTTCGCGCACCAGACCACGCCCGCCTCCCACCCGATCAACCACCCCCCCGACCCGACCGGCGCATGCCGCCGCAGGGGTGCGGTCGTCGCGAAAATACCGGTCGCCCGTCGCCGGCCGCGCCACTGTCCGCTATCGTGGCGCGATGCCGACCCCTTGCCCCGATACCCACCCTGACGCCACGGCGCCGGTTTCCGCCAGCATTTTCCGCCACCACGCCACGCTGGCCGAGCTCAACGCCTTGTCCCGCGACACCGCGATGGAACCGCTGGGCATCGTCTTTACCGAGATCGGACGCGACTACCTGCGCGCCACCATGCCGGTCGACGCGCGCACGCGGCAGCCCTATGGCCTGCTCCACGGTGGGGCCTCGGTGCTGCTGGCCGAGACGCTGGGCAGCAGCGCCGGCAACCTGTGCACGCCCGACGACCGCGTCTGCGTCGGCATCGAGATCAACGCCAACCACCTGCGCGGGGTGCGCGACGGGACCGTCACCGGTACGGCGCGGCCGCTGCATGTCGGCGCGCGCACCCAGGTCTGGGAAATCCGCATCGAGGACGACCACGGCCGGCTGGCGTGCATCTCCCGGCTCACGCTGGCCGTGGTGGCGAGCGCATGACGATGCCGAGATGGCCGTGCGGCGCTGGCTGCGGCGGCAGCGCTTCGGTATCGTGGCGCCGATGAATGCGCCTTCCCCCGCCGGTGCCGCCGCGCCTGACGGCGATCCGATGGCGCGCGCGCTGCGCTATGTCCTGCGGGTGCCGATGCTGCTGTGGCACCTGCTGGTGCATCTGCCGCTGACGCTGCTGCTGATCACACCGCTGACCCGTCGCCTGCGCATCGGCGAGGAAAGCCTGGAACACCGCGTGGTCCGCGCCTGGTCGGCTGGACTGATGCGGGTGTTCGGCTTCCGCCTGCGCCGGATCGGCACGCCACTGCCGGGCGCAACGATGTTCGTCGCCAACCACGTCAGCTGGATCGATATCCAGATGCTGCACAGCCAGCGGATGATGGGGTTCGTGGCCAAGCGCGAGATCTCCAACTGGCCGGTGATCGGCTGGCTGGCGGCGCGCGGCGAAACCATTTTCCACCACCGCGGCAGCACCGAATCGCTCGGCGGGGTGCTGCACGAGATGCTGTCCCGGCTGCGCCAGGGCCGCTCCGTCGGGGTGTTTCCGGAAGGCGGCACGCGCGGCGGCGGCGGCATCGGGCCATTCCACGCACGCATCTTCCTGGCCGCGGTGGAGGCGGGGGTTCCGGTGCAACCGGTCGCGCTGCGCTATGGCGAACATGGCAACGCCCAGACCGTGGTGGCGTTCGCGCCCGGCGAGCATTTCCTCGGCAATTTCCTGCGCCTGCTGGGCGAGCCGCCGCGGGTCGCCGAGGTGCATTTCCTCGAACCGATCGCCCACGGCGCCACCGAGGGCCGCCGGCGCATCGCCGACCTGGCCCGCCAGCGCATCGTCGACGCGATGGCCAGCTGAATGCCCGGGCTGCAGGGCGATCGTGGCTCCCGCCTCGGCGACGGACCGGCGTGGCTCGCCTCGGCCGTGCACTGCGTTGGTCCTGACAGAGCCCCCAGGCCAACGGCTAACCCATGCGACTCTCCCCTGCCGAAGTTCGCCCCCCTGCCAGCGTGCTGGCGGGATGTGAACTGGTGACCGGCGCCGATCGCGGCTGCCAGGTCGAGACTGGCGACGGGTTCGGCGACGACCAACCGCGCGGCGCCGCCACGCGCGCCGATGCGTCACCCCGGCCGCGGCTCACGGCGGCCGATTACCGCCCGGCACGCTGGCTGCGCAATCCGCACGTGCAGTCGGTGCTCGGCTCCAGCCCGCTGCGCCGGAAGATCGGCCTGCGCGGGCTGGCCGCCAGTGGCGCGACCACGACCGAACACCTGATCGACGCCGGCGAGGGCGTGCGCCTGCAGGGCCTGCACAGCGCCGTCCCCGGCGTCGAACCGCGCGGCCTGGTGCTGCTGCTGCACGGATGGGAAGGCAGCGTTGACTCCAGTTACATGCGCCTGACCGCGGCGCAGATGCTGGCACGTGGCTTCGAGGTGTTCCGCCTCAATTTCCGCGATCACGGCGACACCCACCATCTCAACGAAGGCCTGTTCCACTCCAACCGCATTGACGAGGTGGTGCGCGCCGCAAGCGAAGTCGCCCGGCGGTTTCCGCTGCGGCCGATGTCGGTGGCCGGCTATTCGCTGGGTGGCAATTTCGCCCTGCGCCTGGCGCTGCGGGCGCCGGCGGCCGGACTGGACCTGGCGCATGTCGCCGCGGTCTGCCCGGTGCTCGACCCGGCCCGCACGATGGACGCGATGGAGCAGGGGCTGCCCCTGTACATGTGGTATTTCGAGCACAAGTGGCGCGAGTCGCTGGCCCGCAAGCGCGCGCTGTTTCCGCAGCACCACGGCATCGACGACCGTGCGCTGAGCCTGCGGATGCGGCCGCTGACGAAGTGGATGGTCGAGCAGTACACCGACTTCGGCACCCTGGAGCGCTACTTCGACGGCTATTCGATCGCCGGCGACCGGCTTGCCGCGCTGCAGGTCCCGGTCAGCATCCTGATGGCCGAGGACGACCCGGTGATCCCGGTCGAGGGGTTCCGCGCCGTGCGCCTGCCGGCGGCGTCGACGCTGGAGATCTCGCCGTGGGGCGGGCATTGCGGGTTCATCGAGAGCAAGCACCTGGATGGGTTCGCGGAACGGTGGATCGCGCAGCGCCTGGCCGGGGAAACGAGCTGATCGCGTCGGGTTGAGCCGGCGCCCCGGACGCGACGCACCCGCTCTGCCGAACCCGGTCATCTGAAGCCGGCGACGGATCCGCGGTCGCATGGCATCGCCTGCGTCGGACCCGGCAAGCACGAGGGCTGCCGCTACAATCGGCGTTTCGTCCGCAGCCGAGCAGTCCATTCCATGTACGAAGCGATCATTGATGCCCTGCGCCGCGGCGCGCCAGCCGAGGCCCTGTCTGCCGCACGCGACGTGGTGTCCGCGCAGCCGCAGGATCCGCAGGCACAGCGCCTGCTCGCCGCCGCGCTGCGATTGGGTGGCGACCGCGAAGGCGCCCTGACGGCCATTGACCTGGCCGTCGCGCTGGCGCCCGAAGACGCCGATCTGCACCTCGAACGCGCCGGCCTGCTGCTGCAGGAGCGCCAGCTCGACGACGCCCAGGCCGCCCTCGCCCGCGCGATCGGTCTGGACCCGAACCAGTTCCCCGCTTACATCGTCCAGGCGCAGCTCGCGCTCGGCCGCGGCGACCTCGACGAGGCCGAGCGGATCGCGCGCACCGCCGCGCGCATCGGTCCGGACCACCCGCAGGTCGCGGCGATCGACGGCATGCTGGCACTGCGTCGTGGCGACCCCGACCGCGCGTTGTCGATCCTGACCCAAGCCAGCGAGCGCGCGCCCGACGAGCCGCAGCTGCGCAACGCGCTCGGCTTCGCCTACCTCGCCAAGGGCCATTTCGCGTTCGCCGAGCAGGCGTTCCGCACATTGCTGGACAAGGATCCGGAGTCGGCACCGCTGCGCGCCCTGGTCGCCGACATCGTCCGCCGCCAAGGCCGTGCCGGCGAGGCCGTCGACGAGCTGGCGCCGTTGCTGGACCAGCCGGACGTGTCGCCGGCGCTGCAGCGGTTGGCCGGGGAAATGGAGCTGGAGGCGGGCCGCGCCGCGCAGGCGCTGCCGCGATTGCGCAGCGCCCTGCTCGCCGAACCCGGAGACCGCCGCACGCTGACGGCGATCCTCCAGGCCTGGCGCCAGCTCGACGACCAGTCCGACGCCCGCGCCACGCTCGATGCCCTGCTCGGGGAACATCCCCAGCTCGCCGCCCTGTGGCTGGCGCGGCTCGCGATCGAGGCTTATCCGGGTGACGACGCCCGCGCGGTGGCGGGGCGCTGGCAGGCGACGATGCCCGACTTCATCCCGGCGAACGAAGCGCTCGCCAACCTGCTCGATGCCGCCGGCGAACGCGAGCAGGCCGAGGCCTTGGCGCTGCACATCACCGAGCTTGCGCCGGGCCACACCCAGGCCGAACTGCGCGTGATCGACGGCCTGCTGGCGCGCGATCCCGACGCCGCCGTGGTGCGCGTGGAAAGCCTGCTCGCCCGCGCCGCCGACCCCGACGTCAAGCGCAGCCTGCGGCAACTGCTGGGCCGGGCGTTCGACATCGCCGGCCAGGCCGATGCCGCGGCCGCAACCTGGGCCGAGCTGCATGCCGAGGTGGTCAGCGAGCGCCTGCCGCTGCTGCAGCCCACCGCATCGACCCCTGCGTGGTCCGACCTCGCGCCGCTACCCGATCCCGCACCGGCCGTGCTGCTGCTGTGGGGCGCTCCGGGGTCGCTGGTCGAGCGCATCGCGATCACCTTCGACCTGTCCGGCGGTCCACTGCGCGCCGACCGGTTCGGTCCGCAGCCGCCCAGTGATCCGTTGCAGAACTTCGGCACTCCCGCGGCGCTGCTCGACGGCAGCCTCGACGGCGCGTTCATGGTCGGACAGTGGCGGGCCGCGCTGGCCGCGCGTGGGATTGGCGACGGCAACGTGTTCGACTGGCTGCTGTGGTGGGACAACGCGCTGCTGCTTGCGCTGCGTCCGCACCTGCCCGAAGCGGTGCTGATGGTCGCGCTGCGCGATCCGCGCGACATGCTGCTGGAGTGGCTGGCCTACGGCAGCCCGGCGCCGTTCGCGCTGGAGTCGCCGGTGATCGGGGCGCGCTGGCTGGCGCAGGTGCTGGCTCAGGTCGCCGACCTGCACGAGCAGGATCTGTTCCCGCACCGCCTGGTCCGGCTCGACGAGGTCGCCGACGATCCGGCCGCGCTGACCCTGGCGATTGCCGATGCGCTGGAAATCACCGTCATCGCCGCGCCGGCCAGCGCGCTGGGCCCGCAGCATTTTGTTCCCGGCCACTGGCGCGCATTCGCGCAACCGCTGGCGGCCGCGTTCGCGCTGCTGGCTCCGGTTGCGGTGCGCCTGGGCTACCCCGAAGCCTGAGTCCCGGCGCCCGCGCGACCACCTCACTGCCCAAGCCCCCGGAGGCACCCATGCGGATCCACAGCGACAGTTTTGACCATGGCCAGCGCCTGGCGCCGGCGTTCGCCGCCGGCCAGGTGAACCCGGACGGCAGCGTCGGGCTCGCCGCCAACCGCAACCCGCACCTGGCCTGGGAAGACGCGCCGGCCGGCACGCGCTCGTTCGCGCTGCTGTGCCTCGACCCCGATGTGCCGACCGTGGCGGAGATGGTCGGCAAGGACGGCGTCGAGATCCCGGTCGCGCAGCCGCGTTGCGACTTCAGCCATTGGGCGATGGTTGACATCCCGGCCGACGTGCTCGCGATCGCCGCCGGCAGCTGCAGCGATGGGGTCGTGCCCCACGGCAAGACCGCGCCGGACGGTCCGGCCGGCGCGCGCCAAGGGCTCAACGACTACACCGGCTGGTTTGCCGCCGATGCCGGCATGGCCGGTCAATGGCACGGCTATGACGGCGCCTTCCCGCCGCCGAACGACCTGCGCCTGCACCGCTATTTCTTCCGCGTGTTCGCGCTCGACGTCGCCACGCTCGAGCTGCCCGGGCCGTTCACCGCTGCCGACGCGCTGCGCGTGATGCACGGCCACGTGCTGGCCGAGGCGGCGACCTACGCGACGTACTCGCTGCACCCGTCGGTCCAGGGCTGAGGCCCGATGACCGCGCCGCCACGCGTGGCGCTTGTCACCGGTGCCAGTCGCGGCATCGGCGCGGCGATCGCTACATCTACCGTCGTTAACGTCGATATCGATGTCGACGGCGGCCAGACCTGCACGCTGGGAGCCGGCCGGCCTGAACGCCGCCCGCTGCCTCAGCTGCCGGCAGGCATCAGCAGCAACAGCGCCGCGCCGAGCACGAAACGGTAGATCGCGAATGCGGTGAAGCGGTGGCTCTGGATGTAGCGCAGCAGCCACTTCACCGACACGAACGCGGTGACCGTGGCGGCGACGAAGGCGATCGCCATCGCGCTCCAGTCCTCGTTGCCGATGCCGCCGGCCTGGTAGACGTGCAGCAACTCGTAGGCGGTCGCCGCGAACATGGTCGGGATGCCGACCAGGAACGCGAACTCGGTCGCGGCCGCGCGGTTGCTGGTGCCGGCCAGCAGTGCCACGAAGATCGTCGCCGCCGAACGCGAGGTGCCCGGGAACACGCCGGCGACGATCTGCGCGATGCCGACCAGGATCGCCACCGTCCAGGTGATCGTGCTGCGCTCGCCCAGCACCGCCGCGCGCTTGGCGGCGAAGTGCTCGGCCGCGATCATCCACACGCCGCCCAGCACCAACGCCCAGGCGACCGGTGACACGGTTTCCGGCAGTTCGAAGCCGAGCTTCTTGACCACCAGGCCCAGCACCGCGGTGACCCCGAACGCGGCGGCGAGCTTGTAGGCGTAGTCGCGCGGCGGCTGGCCGTGCACGGTGGTGGCCGTGGCCGCGGCCGGGCGCAGGAAGCTGTCGGCCAATTGCCACAACCGCTGCCGATAGATCAGCACCACGGCGAGGATCGCGCCGGCCTGGATCGAGATGTTGAACAGGTCCGAGCGCGCGCCCAGCCAGCGTTCGGCGATCAGCAGGTGGCCGGTGCTGGAGATCGGCAGGAACTCCGTGAAGCCTTCGATGATGCCGAGCAGCAGCGCGGCGAGCAGGTCGGTCATGCGGTGGGTTCACGGGCGAAAAGGCGCGCCAGCATAACGGAACGCGATTCCGTCCACATTGGTGCGCGGACGGCAATTGCGCACCGCATTGGTGCATATGTAGGCTCGTCCGATTTCTCGACCGCTTTGTAATCAGTCACTTGCATCGGCCCAACACTTGGCACGGCGATTGCGTTGTCTTTGGCACTCTTACTTGCCAAGGCCGCCTGCATGTCGATCGAACACGTCGAAAAGATGATCAAGGACCACAAGGTCGAGTTCGTCGACCTGCGCTTCACCGACATGCGCGGCGTGCAGCACCACATGACGTTCCCGCAGTCGATCGTCGAGCCGGGCCTGTTCGAGGACGGCAAGATGTTCGACGGCTCCTCGATCGCGGGCTGGAAGGGCATCCACCAGTCCGACATGGTGCTGCTGCCCGACGCGAGCACCGGGTTCCTGGACCCGTTCACCGCCGACCCGACCCTGGTGCTGACCTGCGACGTGCTCGACCCGACCACGATGCAGGCCTACAACCGCGACCCGCGCGGCATCGCGCGCCGCGCCGAGGCGTTCCTGAAATCCAGCGGCGTCGCCGACCAGGCGTTCTTCGGCCCGGAGCCGGAGTTCTTCATCTTCGACTCGGTGCGCTATGCCAACGACATGGGCCACACGTTCTTCCACGTCGATTCCGAGGAAGCGGCCTGGAACTCCGGCAAGGAATACGAGGGTGGCAACACCGGCTACCGGCCGGGCGTGAAGGGCGGCTACTTCCCGGTCGCGCCGCTGGACTCGCTGCACGACATCCGCGCCGAGATGTGCAAGACCCTGGAAGCGGTCGGCATCGAGGTCGAGGTCCACCACCATGAAGTCGCCAACGCCGGCCAGTGCGAGATCGGCACCAAGTTCAACTCGCTGACCAAAAAGGCCGACGAACTGCTGACGATGAAGTACATCATCAAGAACGTCGCCCACCGCAACGGCAAGACGGCGACGTTCATGCCCAAGCCGCTGGTGGGCGACAACGGCAGCGGCATGCACGTGCACCAGAGCCTGGCCAAGGGCGGCGTGAACCTGTTCACCGGCGATGGCTACGGCGGCCTGTCACAGATGGCACTGTGGTACATCGGCGGCATCTTCAAGCACGCCCGCGCGATCAACGCGTTTTCCAACGCCACCACCAATTCCTACAAGCGCCTGGTGCCGGGCTACGAGGCGCCGGTGATGCTGGCGTACTCGGCCTCCAACCGGTCGGCGAGCTGCCGCATCCCGTACGTCGCCAACCCGAAGGCGCGCCGCATCGAGATCCGCTTCCCGGACCCGATGAACTCCGGCTACCTGACGTTCGCGGCGCTGATGATGGCCGGCCTGGACGGCATCAAGAACCAGATCGACCCGGGCGCGCCGAGCGACAAGGACCTCTACGACCTGCCGCCGGAAGAGGCCAAGGACATCCCGACCGTCTGCCACAGCCTCGACCAGGCGCTGGAAGCGCTCGACAAGGACCGTGACTTCCTGAAGGGCGGCGGCGTGTTCAGCGACGACTTCATCGACGCCTACATCGAGCTGAAGATGAAGGAAGTCACCGCGTTCCGCGGCGCGACGCACCCGCTGGAATACCAGATGTATTACGCGATCTGATGCAACACACGCTGGCGAGCATTACCGCCCGGGAGGGGCGGATGTCCGGCCCGCCGCAGCGCGGCGGGCGTTCGGGAAGGATGCGCGGCAATGCCGCGCAAGCAT
>JBBRWW010000022.1:0-26776 GCA_038248955.1 Lysobacterales bacterium | reverse complement strand
GGGCGTGTCGGCGTTGGCGATGTTGGCCGCCAGCACCTGCAGGCGTTGTTCGCGCAGGGCCAGTGCGGTGCCGTGGATGCCTAGGAAGTCGGACATGTGCCCTCCGGGGGCGGGGTTTCCTCCCGGATAAGGCAAGCGGCGTGCCACGCCGCGGTGGAAGGCGGCTGCGCAGGCCTGCAACGCGCCGTCGCGCGCTGTGCAACCGCAGCTGCGAGCGGCCTTCCGCCCGAGGCGCCGTTGCGCGCGCGAAGCCCTCGCTTCCCGCCAATGGCCCCGAGAGGCCCCGGCTTCGCGCTATCGGCGCAAATCAGTCGTCAGCGCAGCGCGCCGATGCGCGCCGAAACCCGTTGTGCCAGCTCGTGTTCGGAGTACTTGGGCACGAAGTCGTCGGCACCGACGCGCTCGACCATCGCCTGGTTGAAGACCCCGGACAGTGAAGTGTGCAGCAGCACGAACAGGTCGCGCAGGGCCGGGTCGCGCCGGATTTCCGTCGTCAGCGTGTAGCCGTCCATCGCCGGCATCTCGATGTCCGAGATCACCATCGCGTAACGCTCGGACGGCGGCTGGCCGTTGTGCGCCAGCGCCTGCAGGTGGTCCAGTGCCTGGCGACCATCGGACAGCAGGGTCGCCTCCAGTCCCAGCTGTTGCAGCACCGCGCGGATCTGGTTGCGGGCCACGCGGGAGTCGTCGACCACCAGCACCTCGCGCGGACCGCCGCCGGTGGGCAGGACCGCCAGGTCACCGGCGTCGCTCTGCCGTGGCATCGACTCGGCGAGCACGCTTTCGACGTCGATCAGCTGGATCAGTTCGCCGTTGTGGCGGGTGACGCCGGTCAGGTAGTTGGCCTCACTGCCCAGCGCTGGCGGTGGCTGGATCTGATCGACGGCGATATTGACGATGCGGTCGACGCCCGCGACCAGGAACCCCTGCACCGAGCGGTTGAACTCGGTGACCACGAGGTAGCGCGCCTCCTCGCCGTCGCCGCCCCGGTGGCCGATCGCGCCGGCGAGGTCGAGCACCGGCACGCTGCGTCCGCGCACGTCGGCCGCGCCGGCGAACGCCGGGGGCAACTGCGGCAGCGTGAACAACGGCGGCCGCGGCAGTACTTCCTGGACCTTGAAGACGTTGACGCCAAAAAGCTGACGCGAGCCGAGCCGGAACAGCAGCAGCGCCAACCGGTTGTGGCCGGCCAGCCGGGTGCGTTGGTCGATGCGGTCGAGCAGATCCTGACTCATGCCTCCTTTGTCGGCGGCGGCCCCGGTTCCTTGAGGAATACCCACCTCCCAGTGCCGACGCCCCGGCACGTCGCTTGCACGTTGCGGTGATGCTTCCGCACCCCGAGGACACCCCCACGTGCGATTGACCGAGCCGAAATTCATCCACGCCAAGTCCGTGCGGCGCGAAGCGCCTGCGCGCGGGCTCCACCGTGGCCGTGCATGCATCGCGCTGGTCGGGCTCGTGCTCGCGGCCCTGATTGCCGCCAATGCCCGCGCGCAATCCCCGCCGCCACAGCCGCTGGCCGAGATCCGCAGCGCCGCGATCGCCGCGCTCGGCGCCGGCGACGACCACGCCCAGGCGACCCTGGACCCCGCGCTGCGGTTGGCACGCTGCAGCCAGCCGCTGCAGGCGGTCGCATCGGGGCCGAAGATGGCCCAGGTGCGCTGTGCCGACACCCCCGGCTGGCGCCTGTTCGTGCCGGTGCGCATCCACCGCGAGGCCGACGTGGTGGTGCTGGCGGTCGCGGCCGCCTCGGGCGTGCCGATCACCGCCAGCCAGCTCTCGGTGCAGCGGCGCGAAGTTGGCCAGGCGGCCGGCGCCACGTTCAGCGATCCGGCCGACCTGGTCGGGCGCATCCCCAGCCGCGCGCTGGCCCCCGGCCTGGTGCCCACCGAGACCGACCTGTCGGTCGGCATGCCACTGCGGCGCGGGGATCCGGTGGTGCTGGTGTCGCGCGTGGGTGGCGTCGAAGTGCGTATGCAGGGTCGGGCGATGGGCCCCACCCAGCCCGGCGGCGTGGTCATGGTCCAGAACACGTCGTCGCACCGGAGCCTGCGCGGGCGGGTGGTGGGCGATGGCGTGGTCGAGGTCGCGCTCTGAGGCGCGCTGGCGCACGGCTGGGGGTGGCAAGGGCGGCCCCCCGGTGCCGGACGCCGGAATGGATGCAGCCGCATCGCCGGCACTTGAATGTGTTGTTCCCGCCTGCGAGGCTTCGATCCGTGTTCACCCGGACGGCCGAAGCGGCTAAAGTTCGCTGCGGACGCGCCGTTACAGTGCTCGACCAAGCCACTGCAGGAGCGTGACATGAGCCACAAGATCGACAGCGGATTGCCCGTCGCAAGGCCGCCCGAGCCCGTCAATGCGTCGGCGACCGCGCGTGCCGGCGGCGAACGCAGCCAGCCGGTGGCCGCCACGACCCCCACCGACAGCGTCCGCCTGACCGGCGACGCGGAAGGCCTGCAGGCGCTCGAGCGCCAGCTCGGCGCCGCGCCGGCCGGCATCGATGTCGCCCGCGTCAACGAACTGCGCGCCGCGATCGCCGACGGCAGCTATCGCGTCGACGCGCAGCAGGTCGCCGACCGCATGCTCGCGCTCGACAGCGCACTGAGCGCATGAACGCGGTCGTCGACCATCCGCTGGAGGCGCTGGAGCAGGCCTTGGGCGCCGAGCGCCGCGCGCTGCTGGCGCATGATGTCGATGCCCTGCTCAGCTCGACCGCCGCCAAGCTGGTCGCCCTGCGTCGCGCCGAGGCGCTGCCGCCGGAAGCGGCGATCGTCGAGCGCGTCACCGCGTTGCGCGCGCTCAACCAGGCCAACAGCGTGCTGCTCGCGCGCCGCCGCCGCGAAGTCAACTGGGCCCTGCGCCACCTGGGCCGCGTCGAGTCGACGGGCGTGTACGATTCCACCGGACAGCCTGGCGCCCGCCCGCAGGCGCGCTGTCTCGGAGTGGGATGAGCGAACACGACACACCCCCGGCGTCGCCGAGTGGCGAAGACATCTACTGGTCGTTCAGCAAGTCGGACAACGCCGTCCTGCTGATCGATGGGGCCGGCCGCGTCACCCACGCCAATGCATCGGCCTGCGCACTGATTGCCAGGGCCATGCCCGGCGAGGCGCCGGCCGAACTCGTGACCCTGCTGCCCGCCGATGCCTGGATGGCGGCGCGCGACGACGGTCGCTGGACCGGCGAGATCAGCCTGCCCGGCGGCGCGGTCCTGGAACTGGTGCTGCAATCGGGCGAAAAGGACGGGGTGGCGCGCAGCGTCGTCACGTTCTACGACGTCTCCATCCGCAATGCCCGCGAGCTCGAACTGCAGCAGCGCCACGACGAGCTGCAGGCCACCTACCGCCGCCTCGCCGGCGCCCAGGAACAGCTGCTGCAGTCGGAGAAGATGGCCTCGATCGGCCAGCTCGCCGCCGGCGTCGCCCACGAGATCAACAACCCGATCGGCTACGTGCACTCCAACCTCGGGACGCTGCAGGAATACCTGGGCGCGCTGTTCGCGCTGATCGAATGCCACGAATCCGCGTTGCAGTCCGACGATCCCGCCGCCCACCGCGAGGCCGTTCGCGCCAAGCGCGAGCGGCTCGACATCGATTTCATCCTCGGCGACCTGCCGAAGCTGCTCGAGGAATCACGCGAGGGCATCGAGCGCGTCACCAAGATCGTCCAGGACCTGAAGGATTTCTCCTACGCCGGGCGCGACGAGACGATGCGGCCCGCGGACCTGCACAAGGGACTGGAGTCGACCCTCAACATCGTCTGGAACGACCTCAAGTACAAGGTCCGGCTGGAGAAGCACTACGGCGAGCTGCCGCTGGTCGAATGCCACCAGTCGGAGATCAACCAGGTGCTGATGAACCTGCTGATCAACGCCGGCCAGGCCATCGAGAACCGCGGCAGCATCATCATCGCCACCGGCGCGGAGAACGGCGAGGCCTGGATCAGCATTGCCGACACCGGCTGCGGCATCGCCCCGGAGGCGATGCAGCGCATCTTCGAGCCCTTCTACACCACCAAGCCGATCGGCCGCGGCACCGGACTGGGCCTGGCGATCACGTACAGCATCATTGCCAAGCATCATGGCCGCATCGAGGTGAGCAGCGAGCCGGGCGCCGGCAGCGCATTCCGCCTGGTACTGCCAGTGGTGCAGCCGGTAACCACAGCGCCAGGGACCGGCTGACGTGGAGTGGGTGCTGATTGCCGCGCTGGACCGCAACCGCGCCATCGGTCGCGGCAACGAACTGCCCTGGCGCCTGCCCGATGACCTCAAACGCTTCAAGGCGCTGACGCTGGGGCGGCCGGTGCTGATGGGTCGCAAGACCGCCGAGTCGCTTGGACGCGCGCTGCCGGGCCGCCGCAACCTGGTGCTGACGCGCTCGGGCGTGGCGCCGTTCGAGGGCATGCAGGCGGTGGCGTCGCTGGACGAGGCGCGCGAATGGGCGACCACCGATGGCGCGGCCGAACTGTGGGTGATCGGCGGCGCCGAGGTCTATTCGCTGTGCCTGCCGCTGGCCACGCGCCTGCACCTGACCGAGGTCGACACGCGGGTCGAGGGCGCGGATGCCTTCTTCCCGGCGTTCGATCGTGCGTGCTGGTCGCAGGTCGGGCGCGCGCCGCACCCGGCCGATGCGCGCCACGCCTGCGCGTTCGAATTCGTGGAGTTAGAACGCGCCGAAGGCCCCGCTCGACGCGGCGCGGAACCGATCCCACACCGGAGCTAGTCGGTCGTCGGCGCTCGGCCGCCTTGCGGTGGCGTCGGATGGGGGGTGGACGGATGGTGCGGTTTTCCCGGCCCGCGGGCGTGCGTCGGGTGACCCGAGCGATTCGGGTGGGTCGGCTTCGCCGGACCCTGGGCATCGCGAGGTTGCTGCTGTCGCTGCGGCGCCGGCCGTGGCTTGGGCGGCGTGGCGGGGACGTCGCGTCCTGCCACCTGCACCACGCGCAATTCGTCGGTGTCCAGCTGCAGCGCGGTCAGCTTGCCGCCCCACACCGCGCCGGTGTCGATCGCGTGCACGCCGTGGCCGATGAACAGCCCCAACGTCGACCAGTGCCCGCAGACGATCCTGAGGTCGCGCTCGGCGCGCCCCGGCACGGCGTACCACGGGTACAGGCCGACTGGCTGGGTGCCCGGGCCGCCCTTGTCGTCGAACGAGATCCGCCCGCGCGGCGAGCAGTAGCGCATCCGGGTGCAGATGTTGATGATCGCGCGGTCTCGGTCGAGGCCGGCGAGCTTCGTGTGCCAGGTCGGGCCGTCGCCGTACATGTTCTTGAGCAGGCGCCGGTACTGGTCGCCGTGCAGGCGTTCTTCGATCTCGCGACCGTAGCGCTCGGCGTCCTGGGTGGTCCACTGCGGCGCGAGGCCGGCATGCACCATCAGCCAGCCCAGCGTGCGATCGACGTGCACCAGCTTCTGCATGCGCAGCCAGCCAAGCAGCTCGTCGCGATCCGGCGCCAGCACCACGCGCTGCAGGTCGGGGTTGACCTTGCGCTGCTCCTCCTCGCGGCGTTCGCCGATGGCGAGCAGCGACAGGTCATGGTTGCCCAGCACCACCACGGCGCTCGCGCGCAGCGAATGCACCAGGCGCAGGGTTTCCAGCGACTGCCCGCCCCGGTTCACGAGGTCCCCGCAAAACCACAGGGTGTCGCGCGCCGGATCGAAGGCGATGCGTTCGAGCAGGCGCTGGGTGGCGTCGTAGCAGCCCTGCAGGTCGCCGATGGCCCAGGTGGTCATTCGCGCATCGCCATCAGTGCAACGTGCGCGGCACGGCGAGTCGGAACGCCGCGACCGGCGCCTCGAAGTGCGTGCCGTCGTCGGCGACCATCGCGTAACTGCCTTCCATCGTCCCCAGGCTGGTCTCCAGCACGGCGCCGGAGGTGTAGACGAAATCCTCGCCCGGCCGCAGCCACGGCTGCTCGCCCACCACGCCTTCGCCGCGCACCTCCTGCACCTTGCCGTTGGCGTCGGTGATCAGCCAGTGGCGGGCGACGAGGCGCGCGGCGACGGTGCCGGCGTTGCGGATGTGGATCGTGTAGGCGAACACGTAGCGGTCCTGCCCGGGTTCGGATTGATCATCGAGGTAGCGGGTGGCGACGTCGATGTCGAAAGCGTAAGCGTTGCTGCGTTCCATGCCCGACAGTGTAAGTGGAGTGCCGGTGAAGCGGGCATGTAGTTGTTGGCGGGCATGCCGCAAGCGCCGCGCGATCAGAGCTTCGGCGTGCGCGCCGCCGATGCCGACGCCGACGCCGGGATCACGGCGCCAGCGAGTTGGCCAGGCGTACGAAATCGGACACCGGCAACTGCTCGGCGCGTGCCTCCGGGCGCACGCCCGCAGCTTCGATCGCGGCGGCATCGAACAGCTTAGACAACGCGTTGCGCAGGGTCTTGCGGCGCTGGCCGAACGCGTCGCGGACCACGTGCGCGAAGCGCGCCGGGTCGGTGATCCCGATCGTCTCCGGCGCGCGCGGTACCAGCCGCACCACGGCCGAGTCGACCTTGGGCGGCGGCCGGAACGCGGTCGGCGGCACGTCGAACAGCGGTGTCACCGTGCAGTACGCCTGCAGCATCACGCTCAGTCGCCCGTAGACCTTGCTGCCCGGCCCGGCACCCATGCGGTCGACGACTTCCTTCTGCAGCATGAACACCATGTCGCGGATCGACGCGGCGTGCTCCAGGGCGTGGAACAGGATCGGCGTGGACAGGTTGTAGGGCAGGTTGCCGACCAGCCGCAGGGGCCCCTCGTCGCCGGCCAGCGCGGTGAAGTCGACCTGCAGCACGTCGCGGTGGATCACCGTCAGCGTGCCATGCGCGCGCGCAGCCTCGGTCAGCGGGAAGATCAGGTCGCGGTCGAACTCGATCACCGTCAACTCGCCGTGTCGGTCCAGCAGCGGGAAGGTGAGCGCGCCCTGGCCCGGGCCGATCTCGACCAGGCGATCGCCGGGCTGCGGGTTCACCGCGCTGAGGATGCCGTGGATGATGCCGCCGTCGTGCAGGAAGTGCTGGCCGAGGCTTTTCTTGGGAGGCTCGCTGAAGCCGGAATATCGATTGCTCATGCGTGCATTGTGCGGCGCGCGCGGGCGATCCGTGCACAGGTATCTGCCGCTGCGTACAGGCTGGAGGGATCGGCGATGCCGCGTCCGGCCAGTTCCAGCGCGGTGCCGTGGTCGACGGCGACGCGCGGGTAGGGCAGGCCCAGGGTGAGGTTGACCGCCTGCTCAAAGCCACTGAACTTGAGCACCGGCAGGCCCTGGTCGTGGTACATCGCCAGCACCGCGTCGAAACCCTGCAATCGCGCCGGCAGGAACGCGGTGTCGGCCGGTAGCGGGCCGACCAGGTGCATGCCCTCGCTGCGCAGGGCGGCCAGCACCGGCTCGATCACCTCGATTTCCTCGCGCCCCAGATGCCCGGCTTCGCCGGCATGCGGGTTCAGGCCGAGCACCGCGATGCACGGCCGGGCGATGCCGAAGTCGCCGCGCAGGGCGGCGTGCACGATGCGCAGGCTGCGCTCGAGCGAGGCCGGGGTGACCGCGTCGGCGACGTCGCGTAGCGGCAGGTGGGTGGTGGCCAGGGCGACGCGGACGGTGGCGTTGGCCAGCAGCATCACCACGTCGCAACCGGCCTGCCTGGCGAGCAGTTCGGTCGTGCCGGTGTAGGCGATGCCGCCGTCGTTGATCGCGGCCTTGTGGACCGGCCCGGTCACGAGGCCGTCGAACGCGCCGCGCAGGCAGCTGTCGGCGGCGGCAAGCAGCGCCGCAATCACCGAGGCGGCGTTGGCCGGTGCCGGCGCGCCAAAGGGCGGGAGGGTCGGATGGGGCATTTCGACCACGGCCAGTTCGCCGCCTGCGGTCGTGACCCGGTCGCCATCCAACAGCCGCAGCGGCAGGTCGAGCGCCGCCGCGGCGGCGCGCAACGAGCGCGGATCGGCGAACGCCGTCAGGGCAAAGTCGCGCGGTCGCTGGGCGAGCCGCACGCACAGTTCCGGGCCGATCCCCGCCGGCTCGCCAGGGACCAGCGCGAGCCGTGGGAACCACATCTCAGCCGCCGGCGGCGGGCGTCGCTGCGGGCACGGTCGCCGGGGTCGTGCCGTCCGGGGTGGCGGTGCGCAGGTCGACATAGGCCTCGCCGCGCAGCTCGCGCAGGTAGCGGTTCCATTCGTCCTCGAGCTTGCGCCGGCCGATCGTTTCGCCGACCTGGGCGCGCCGGGTCTGGTCGGTGGCGTTGGCCTGGCGGCTTCCGAGACGCTGGACGATGTGCCAGCCGGCATCGGTGCGGAATGGCGCCGAGACCTGGTCGTCCTGCAGCGCCGCGACCTGGCCACCGAACTCGGGGCCATACGCGTCCTGGGGGAACCAGCCGAGGTCGCCGCCCTTGCCGCCTGTGGTCTGGTCCTGCGACTCGTCGCGCGCGACCTGGGCGAAATCGGCGCCCCCGGCGATGCGCGCGGCGAGCGTGGCCGCCTTGGCTTTCGCGTCGGCGTCGGAGGTGGCGTCGGTGCTGCGGATCAGGATATGGCGGGCCTTGAATTCGGTGACCATGCGCGCCTCGCTCTTGGCGCTGTCGCGGATCTCGACCAGCTTCAGCAGCTGGAAGCCGCTGGGACCGCGCAACGGCGCGCTGACGTCACCGGGCTTCATGTCGCGGATCAGGTCGGCGAACGCGGTCGGGATCTCGTCGCTGCTGCGCCAGCCCAAATCGCCGCCTTCCAGCGCGTTGGGACTGTCGGAATAGCGTACCGCGGCGGCGGCGAAGTCCATACCGCCCTTGTCCAGCAGCGCCTTCACGCCGGCGATCTTGGTCTGCGCGGTGGCGATCTGTTCGGGCGTGGCGCCTTCGGGCAGGGAGACCAGGATATGCGCCAGGTGCAGCTGGGCGCCGGAGTTGGCCTGCGCCGCGAGGGCGGCGTCGATCTCGGCCTCGCTCACGGAAATCCGGCCCTGCGCGAACCGCTGGCGCAGGCGCTGGGTCAGCAACTCGTCCTGGATGGACTCGCGGAACGCGCTGTACGGCGTGCCGTCACGGGCGACCTGCGCGCGCAGCTGCTCGGCTGTGGATTTATTTTGCGCGGCAATGTTGCCGATCGCCTGGTCGACTTCCTGGTCCGTCACGCGAACGCCGGTTTCCTCGGCGCGGGCGACCTGCAGCTTGACCAGCACCAGGCGCTCGAGAACCTGCTTGGACAGCACGTCCGGCGGAGGCAGCTGGGCTTCGCGTCCGGCGTATTGAGCGCTGATGTTGGCCACGGCGCGATCCAGTTCGCTGCGCAGGATCACGTCCTCGTTGACCACCGCCGCGATGCGGTCGATGGGCTGGAGCGTGGTTTGGGCTTGCAGCGGCGCGCCGGTGAGGGCGGACACGGCGAACAGGCACGCCAATAGCGTCTTCATCGCGTAGGGTTTCTTCATAGGGTCGGGTCGGGGGTCTGATCGGCGTCGCCGGGATTGTTGCTGCGCAGCACCGACGATGGCGGCACGAGATAGAGGTCGTCGCGATCGTAGCCGAGGATAGCACGGCGCAAAACGCGGGCGGAGTCCTGGCCGGCGGAACCGAGCCCCTTCAGCTCGAACTCCACCTGGATCGAATTGTTGAGGTCGCCGCTGCGGTTGCGCAGATAGCGGCGGCCGACGACGCGCACCGCCAGACAGCAGCTTTCCCACTGCACGCCGGCGATGGTTTCCAGCACCTTGTGATCGAAAATCGAGTAGTAGTAGCGGCCGACGGCGCTCCAGTTCGCGGTGATCGGGTACAGGAACGACACGTCGGCCTGCTCGATCAGGTCGCGGCGATAGCGGTAACCGAAGTTGATCACGCCGGTATCGCCGACCAGGTAGCGCGCGCGCAGGCTGGCGAGGTCCTGGCGGCGGAACTTCGGATCCCACTGGTAGGTGCCGTTGATCGTCCAACGGTCGCCGGGGGACACGCCGACGTCGGCGATCCAGGCCGACTTGCCTTGCTCGACCGGCGTTTCCACGCCATTGATCGTGACCCGGCTGTCGTCGAAGTAACGGATCTGGCCAATGCTGGCCGCGAGACGCTCACGGCCATCGTCCTGGCTGATCAGGCGCGTGGTGAGCGCGGTGGTCAACTGGTTGGCATCGGTCTGGCGGTCGGGTCCGGTGTAACGGTTGTCGCGGAACAGCTGACCCCAGCTGAACGTCATCGGGCCGGTGTCGAACAGCGGCAGACCGGACTGGTCGCGGTAGGGGACGTTGAGGTAATACAGGCGGGGCTCGAGCGTATGCAGGTAGCGATCGCCGAGGATGGTCGCTTCGCGGTCGAAATACACGCCGGCATCGATCGATGTGATCGGCAGGCTGCGGGTCGGCGCGTTGTCGGTGAAGCCGGCGACCAGCGCGGGCGTGACGGCCACGCCGTTGCGGGTGGCGAAATCCTGCGCGCGCTGCGTCGCGAGGGTCGCCGCCAGGTTCTTGTCGAGCTGGTAGCCCGTGTAGCGCCAGGCCATCTTCGGCCGCACGAACCAGCTCGCGCCCTCCAGGTCCATGCTGATATACGGCTTCACGTCCACCCGGCTGCCGGCGTCGAACACCTGGTGGTCGAACCGCACGGCCTCGGCGTCGATGCCGGTTTCAAACACGCGGCCAAACGGCATCCCCCAATGGGCCAATGCGCGCGGCAGGCGGTTGTAGGGCAGGTTGCTGTCGGTCAGCGTGTAGTCGGCGAGTTGGTAGTGGTCGGCCATCAGCGAGGCCGTCCAGTTGCGGCCACGGCCGAACAGCCCGGCCTCGCTGCGGATCGAATAGCTGGAAACCCCGTACAGGCTGTTGCTGAAATCCTCGAGGTAATGGGTGTCGCTGATCCAGCCCAGGTTGCTGCTGGCGTACCAGGACGGGCTGAAGTTGTGGGTTGCGCTCAAGCCGAACTGGCCGCGGTTGCTTTCCGGCAGCGTGGCGCCGGGTATCGGATTACCGTTGAGGTCCAGCAGGTAACGGTCAGGGTTGTTCCCTGGCAGGTTGTCCTTCGGCATCCAGTTGCCCGCCACCTCGCCACGGCCCTGCTCGTAGAGCCAGCGGAACTGGCCGCCGAGCACGATGCCGCGATCGCTCATGATCCGCGGGATCAGGGTCGCGTCGTAGTTGGGCGCCAGGTTGAGGTAGATCGGCTGCTTCCAGTCGAAGCCGTTGCGCCCGGACAGCGAGATCGAGGGATACAGCAGGCCGGTGCGTCGACGGTCGTCGATCGGGAACGTCAGCCACGGCACGTAGAGCACCGGCACCTTGCCGATGCGCACGGTGGCGTTGCGGGCGACGCCCATGCCTTTTTCGGTGTCGATGTCGATGCGGCTGGCGCGCAGTTCCCAGCCGCGCTGCGCCGGCGCGCAGGTCGAATAGGTCGAACCGATCAGCGAGCCACGTTCACCGTGCAGGTCGATCCGCGCGGCACCGCCGTTGCCGCGGCGTTCCATCAGCTGGTAGCGCAGGTTGGAGATGGAGTGGGTGTCGGATTCCTGGTTGCCCTCGGCGTGGTCGGCAACGATCCGCATCCCCGAGTCCTGGTAGCGGACGCTGCCCTCGGCCGTGTAGTCGCCGGTCTCGCTGTTGTAGGTCAGCCGGTCGGTGCCGAGGAACTGGTCACCGCGCTTTAGCTGCACGTTGCCCTGCACCAGCGTCTGCTGTGCCTGGGTGTCCTGCAGTTCGTCGCCCTCGATGTCGGTGGGCTGCGTGGTCCGCAGATCGGGTGTGCCGACAGGGGCGGGCGCATCGCCGAACGCCGGCACCGCATCGCCCACCGGGCACAGCCTCCAGTCCTGGGAGTCTTCGGCGGCTTGTACGGGCAACGCGAGCGCAATGCACAGCGATAACGGGAGCAGGCGGAAGGTAGTGCGCACGCGGGCATCCGTTGGCTGAAACGACCGCTAGCTTGCCGTATCCCTTGCAAGGCGGCAACGCGACGTCGATCCGCGGCATTCAGGTGGCCTCGGCCGCCGAAGGGTTACATGCCGCCCCGAGCGGGAAGTTGACCCCGCGAGGGCGCGAGTCGTCGTCGCCGGATCAGCCCGTGGCGCGCCGCCGGTTTGTCAGCCGATGCGCTGCCAGCGGGCCTCTGCCGGGACGGGTGGCGGGCACTTCCACCGCCGCAGTCGCCGATGCCCGCGACGCTACGCTTGCAGCGCTCGCACGTGCGCCACGCTGCATTCGCGCAGCGCGTCGAGGTCGTAACCGCCTTCCAGCATCGACACCACGCGGCCCTGGGCATGCCGTCTGGCGATCGCGAGCACCTCGCCGGTCAACCAGGCGAAGTCATCGGCCTCCAGTTCCAGCTGCGCCAGCGGGTCGAGCCGATGGGCATCGAAGCCCGCGGACACCAGTATCAGTTGGGGCCGGAAGCTCTCGAGTGCGGGCAGCAGGCGCCCGTTCCACGCCGCACGGAACCCTGCGCCGCCGGTGCCCGGGCGCAATGGCGCGTTGAGGATGTTGCCGACACCGCGTTCGTCGACATCGCCGCTGTCCGGGTACAGCGGCAACTGGTGCGAGCTGAGGTACATCACCCGCGGATCGGTGTCGAAGATCGCCTGGGTGCCGTTGCCGTGGTGAACATCGAAGTCGACCACCGCGACCCGGGCCAACCCGTGCTTGTCGCAGGCATGCGCCGCGGCGACGGCGATCGAATTGAACAGGCAGAATCCCATCGCGACCGAGGCCGTGGCGTGGTGGCCGGGCGGGCGTACTGCGCAGAACGCGCGCTTGATCGTGCCAGACAGCACCGCGTCGACCGCGGCCACGCCGGCGCCGGCGGCGCGCAACGCGGCTTCGGCCGAGCCCGGGCCCAGCACGGTGTCCGGATCCAGTGCCATCGGCGCGGTGACGTGGGTATCCAGTACCAGCGCCAGCAGCGCGTCGTCATGCACGCGAAGCAGTTGGCCGCGGGTCGCGCGCGGAGCGTCGTGCCAGTCGAGGTCCGGCAGCGCCGCGCGCAAGGCGGCGGTCACCGCCAGCAGGCGTTCGGGGCGCTCGGCGTGGCTCGCGCCGGGTTCGTGGCCGGTGCAGGCCGGATGGGTGTAGACGCGCACCTTCACGCCTTGCGACGGTCGTGGTTCCACACCACCTCGCCGTGGCCGCTGCTGCGCGCCAGCACGCGCGCCAGCACGAACAGCAGGTCGGACAGTCGATTGAGGTAGCGCACCGCCTCCGGGCGTACCGCTTCGGTACGCGCCAGCGTCACCGTCTCGCGCTCGGCACGGCGGACCACGGTGCGGGCGACATGGCAGCGTGCCGCCGCCTCGCCGCCACCGGGCAGGATGAAGTCCTTGAGTGGCGGCAGGTCGTCGTTGTAGGTGTCGAGGTGGTGCTCGAGGCGGTCGATGTCGGCATCGAAGATCGCGGCGTGCCCGGGGATGCACAGCTCGCCGCCGAGATCGAACAACTGGTGCTGGATCGCGGTCAGCAGGCTGCGGATGTCTTCGGGGACCTCGCTGCTGGCGAGCATCAGGCCGATGGTCGAGTTCGCCTCGTCCACGGTGCCGTAGGCGCCGACGCGGGCGGAATCCTTGGCGACGCGACTGCCATCACCGAGGCCGGTGCTGCCATCGTCGCCGGTCCGGGTGTAGATCTTGGAGAGCCGGTTGCCCATGGTGTGTGTCTCGCAGGAGCGGCGCATGGCCGCGAATTCCGTGCCACGAACGCCGTGCCGCGACCGTCGCGCCGAAGCGGTGTTCCTAGACGGTCTGCGCGCGCAATGCCGGCACGCGGTTGCGCAACAGCGCGAAGCCGCCAAACAGCAGCGCCGAGTAGAAGAGCGTGCCGAGCACGGTCCACTGGAAGAACGGGATGCCGGCGACGTACGCGGCTACCAGGCCGGCGACGGTCTTGGGATACATCGGCTCGAACAGCCAGGCACCGAAGTTGGTCACCACGAAGAACAGCGCCGATCCCAGCAACGAGTAACCCAGCACCCGCGCGCCGCTGACCCTGCCACGCAGGCCATGGCCCAGCAGCACGCCCAGCGCGACGCACAGGTACACCAGCGCGATGCCGCCGTTGCCGAACCAGCTCGCATAGAGACCACCGTGGATCCTCGCCAGCACCAGGTCGGACAGCAGCATCGCCGCCAGCGGCACCAGCAACGCCCAGCGGCGTGCGGCGAAATAGGCGCCACCGAACAGGGCGACCGCCTCGACTGGGGAGAAATTCGGCGGATGCGGCAGCACGCGGGTCAGCGCGGCGACCAGGATCAGCGCCGCGAGCACGAACGGGCCGGGGGCGAAGTTGCGCTCCGGCGCCGGCACGATGGGGGCACGAGTGGAGCGGGCGGACGGCGTGGAAGCGGGACGATTCATCGTGTTCGGGTTGCGGGTCGGCAGGAGCCGGTAGCATAGCGCAATGGCCATTCCCCCCCTTGTCCCCATGCCCGGCCCAGGGCCGGCGGCAACGCCCGGTCCGCAATCCTCGGCGGAGCGCGTGCATGACGTGCTGATTGTCGGCGGCGGCCTGGTGGGCGCGAGCCTCGCGATTGCGCTCGAGCGCCTGCAGCTCGACATCGGCCTGGTCGAGGCGGCCCCGCCGGGCGCATTGCCGGCGGTATTCGACGAACGCAACCTCAGCTTTGCCGAAGCCACCGTCAATGCGCTCACCGCGCTCGGGGTGATGCAGAAATTGCGCGCGCCGGCCGGCGCGATCGAACGCATCCATATCAGCCGGCGCGGAGATTTTGGCCGCACCGTTCTCGACCCGGGCCGCCACGGCCGGCGGGAATTCGGCCGGGTGGTGGTCGCGCGCGACTTCGGCGAGGCGCTGGAGGCGCGGCTGGCGGAAATGCCGCGGCTCACCCGCTATCGCCCGGTGCGGTTCGTCGGGCTCGACGCGGGCGCTGTGGACGCGGGTCACCGCGCGATCCGCGTGGTCGATGCGGGCGGCGAGCGCGTGTTGCGGGCCCAGCTGCTGGTGGCCGCCGATGGCACCCGCAGCGGCGTTCGCGACGCGCTGGGCATCGCCGTCGACGAACACGACTACCGCCAGACCCTGTTTGTCACGCGGCTACGCAGCGAGCGCGCGCCCGACGGCACCGCCTACGAGCGACTGGGGGACGACGGCCCGACGGCGTTGCTGCCGCGCGGTGATCGGCAGTATGGGCTGATCCACGCCGTGGCCAGCGACCAGGCCGAGGCCGTGGCGGCGCTCGACGAGTCGGCCTTCGTCGCCCGCGTGCAGGCGGCGTTTGGCTGGCGTGCCGGGCGGTTCCTGGGATGCGGCGCGCGCGCCCGATACCCCGCGATCCGGGTGCTGGCGCGGCGCACCACCGCGGCGCGCGCGGTGCTGATCGGCAATGCCGCGCAGACCATCCATCCGGTCGGCGCGCAGGGCTTCAACCTTGGCCTGCGCGATGCGTTGACCCTGGCCGAACAGATCGAGCATGCACGCATGGTCGATCCCGTCGCCGATTGCGGCGCGACTGCGCTGCTCGATGGCTATGCGACGCGCCGCCGCGAGGATCGCGAGCGGACCGTGGCGTTCTCGGACCAGTTGGTCCGTCTGGCTGCCAATCCCTCGGCATTGCTGCGGCCCTTGCGCAGCGTTGGCCTGTTGGCATTCGACCGCCTGGCGTCGGTGCAATCGCTGCTGGTCGGGGGCGCAATGGGTTATCGCGGCGACGTGCCGGCGCTGTGCCGCGAGCCGTCCACGCTGGAGACACGGCGATGAGCCGGCGCGAGTTGCTGGATGTCATCGTGGTGGGGGCCGGGGTGGTCGGGGCGACCGCGGCGTTGGCCTTCGCGCGCGATGGCCTGCAGGTGGCGCTGGTCGAGGCCCGAGAACCGCCAAGCTGGCGGCCGGTTCCCATTTCAGCGGCGCCGACCCACCCAGTGCCGTCTGATGCCGAGGCGCTGCATCCGGCGCCGGTCGACCTGCGCGTGTACGCTTTCGCGCCAGACAACGCCGCGCTGCTCGACGACCTGGGCGTATGGCCACGGATTCGCGAGGCCCGGCTGCAGCCGTACCGCGCGATGCGCGTCTGGGATGCCGCGGGCGGCGGCGAAATCGTCTTCGATGCCGATGCGTTCGGTCGCCGCGAGCTGGGTTGGATCGTCGAGCACGCATTGCTGGTCGATGCCCTGTGGGCGGCGTTGCCGGCCGCCGGCGTGCAGGTGCTGTGTCCGGAGCAGGTGGTCGCGCTCAGGCAGGACGAGGGCGACGGCGACGCGGCGCTGGAACTGGCCAGCGGCCGGCGCCTGCGCGCGCGCCTGATCGTGGCTGCGGACGGCGCGGACTCCCGGCTGCGGCAGTTGGCTGGCATCGAGACCAGGGTCCACGACTACGGCCAGAGCGGCGTGGTGGCGTTCGTCGACAGTGAGCAGGCGCACCGGGCCACGTGCTGGCAGCGGTTCCTGCCGGGTGGGCCGCTGGCGTTCCTGCCGTTTGCCGGCGCCGATCACGCCGGACGCGAAGGGCATCGCAGTTCCATCGTGTGGACGCTGCCTGAAGCCGAGGCAGCGCGTCTGCTCGACGCCGAACCGGTCGACTTCCTGCGCGAACTGGAGACCGCGTTCGCCGGCACGCTCGGGGCGCTGACCTGGGTGTCGACCCGCGCGGCGTTCCCGCTGCGGCGGCAACTCGCCCAGGCGTGCGTCGCCGGTCGCCTGGCGATCATCGGCGACGCCGCGCACGTGGTGCATCCGCTCGCCGGGCAAGGCGTCAACCTGGGTCTGCGTGACGTGGCTGCGTTGCGTGCGCTGTTGCGCGCCGCAACCGCGCGCAATGCGGATATCGGTTCCCCGTCACGGCTGTCGCGCTGGGCGCGCCAGCGGCGCAGCGAGAATGCGTTGGCGGCGCACGCGTTCGATGGACTCAACCGCTTGTTCTCCAGCGACGACGTCGCCGCGACATTGCTGCGTGGTCCGCTGCTCGGGTTCGCCGGCCGCGTATCACCGCTCACGCATGCCTTGTGGCGGCGTGCCGCCGGACTCTAGCGGTTGTATTCCACGCGGCCCTCGCGGGAGGGCGGTGGTTGCGATGGCATTCGCATCGCCAGGCGTTCGCCAAGCGCGCCGCGTGTTGGGAACCGCCTGCCGTTGCGGCACCCGCCGGGCGACATATGACCACGACGAAGCGCTGACAAGCAGACGCCCGGCTTGCGGCAGGGCGTCTGCAGTGCCGGCTACGACCAGGTCACCGACCGCAAGGACCGCCCCGATCGTGCGCGTCGGGTCGAATGGCGGCTGCGACTACATCCAGCCCTTCAGTTCGCCTTGGCTCAGCTTGCCGTTGTGGTCGATGTCGACCGCGCGGAATTCCGCCGTCAGGGTCGCGTTGGACTTCACCTCGGCGCGGGTGAGGTTACCGTCGTCATTCTTGTCGAGCGCGGCGAAATCGATCTTGTATTCGCCCACCACCGAGTCCGGTGGGCTGGACGAAAAACGCACCGCGGCGCTGGCGCCTGGCATCGGCATCGGCATCATTGCCGGCATCGGAGCCGGCGCCGGTTCTGGTGCCATGGTGGCCTGCATCGTGGCGTCCGCCGCCATTTCCGCGGAGATCCGGGCATCGGTCGCGTCGGCGCTGGCTTGGCCGGCAACCGCGGCTGCGGCCTCTGCCTCGGCGGACGCGGCGACTGGATTGACGCCATAGTCAGCGGCCGTGCGGGCACCCTGGGCCTCGTGCGCGGCCGTGATCGCCTGGTTGGCGGAGGCGTTGGCATCGATGGAGGCCTGTCCGGCCATGTTGGCCGTCACTGCGGCGTCCATCGCGCCCGTCGCGCTGACAGCGCCGGCGCGGCGTGCCGCGGCCGCCGACACGGCCGCCTGCTGGGCGGCGTCGGCCTCGTCGCGAGCTGCCCGGGCCTCGGCGGTGGCGGCGTCGGATTCCACGGTAGCGGTCGCCTTGGCTTGCACCTTGGACGGCGCTTGCGCGAGCGCGGCGCCGGCGCCCAAGGCAACCAGCAGGCCGAAGGTCAGTGCTTGGGTCTTGGTTTTCATCGGGCGAGCCTCGCTGGCTTGTAGGGGAGCGCCGACCCTACCCGCGCGGTGGTCAATCCCGTGTAAAGGCGCGAAATCCCAGCTGAACCGCGCGCCGTCCGGACTGCCGCAGCGGTCGCATGGGACCCCGGGGGCGTAGCGCGCCTGGCGAGGGTGCGCTCAGGACTTGCTGGCGGTGGCGAAGACAGTGATTTCCTCGCGGTCGTGGTACAGCTGGCGGGCGCGGATGGTCATCGGCCGGTGGCATTGGTGCTCGAACGCCTCCAGGCACTGGCGGGTCTCCTCCCAGCGCTTCTTCATCGGCAGCTTGAGGTTGAAGATCGCCTGCCGGCACCAGTTCTGCTGGAACCACGTCGCCATGCGCTCGGCGACGCGGCGCGGCTGCTCGACCATGTCGCAGACCATCCAGTCGAGCGTGCGCTTGGGCTGCCACTGGAAGCCGTCGGCGCGCAGGTGCTCGACGCGGCCGCTGTCGAGCAGGTTCTGCGCCAGCGGGCCGTTGTCGACCGAGGTCACCATCATGCCGTTGCGCACCAGCACCCAGGTCCAGCCGCCCGGCGCGGCGCCGAGGTCGGCGGCCTGCATGTTGTCGCGCACCAGCTTGCCGCGCTGCTCGTCGTCTAGCAGGGTCATGAACGCCTCCTCGAGCTTGAGCGCCGAGCGGCTGGGCGCATCGGCGTGCATGCGCAGGCGCGGGATGCCGAGCAGCCACGGCGAGCTGTCGCCCGGATGGCTGGTGGCGAGCACCGCGTGGTCGCCATCGAGGAAGATCACATGCAGCCGCTGCCGGGTGGGATCGTCCGTGCGCGTGAGCCAGTTGGCCTTGCGCAGCGCCGGCCGAAACGCGTTGCCGAAGCTGCGTGCCAGTCCCGCCAGCGGTTTGCCGGCATCGGAATCGGGGTATTCCACCCACAGTTCGCCAAACGCGGACGGGATCTGCGCGGTCGCGGCCAGTGCGTCGAGCGCCGCCAGCATCGGGGTGATGCGGTCGCTCGGGTCGAGGCCCGGCAGGTCGGCCAACCGCAGCAGTTTCTGGCGCGCGAAGATCAGGTCGGCAAACGGCAGCGCGCGCGACAGCGCGGCGGGATGCTCGCTGATGAACTCGACGTAGCCGCTGCCGCGTTCGGTGCGGGCATAACCGGGGTGGCCGGCGAGGGCGGCGCGCTCGCCCAGTTCGGCGGCGAGTTCGGGCTCGAAGCCGGCGCGGCACCAACAAAACAGGGCATCGGTCATGACGTGGACTCTTGTCCCGGGGGACGTTGTTGGATCGTCCCGAGGGAGGTTCCCCCGGGCCGGGGTGCGGCATCAGCCGCAATGCAGGTGGAGCAACGGCGTCGCGACCGGAACCGCTTCGGCATGGGGGCGGACGAGCGGTGCGAGGAGGCCAGGCCTCGACCGCCGCCCCGTTGGATATCGCGTTGGTGGAATCCGCAAGACACCGGCATCCGGAACGGCGTCAGTAGCTCGGTCCACCCTGGCCATAATCGCGCAACACCGCGCAGGCGTCGTCGCGGTGCAGATCACGGACCACTGCTATGCCGCGGCGCTCCAGTTCGCCCACCCAGTCCGCCGGCAGCGGGCCCTCGTCGAATTGAGTCAGCGCCTCGACGTCCTCGCTGCGCGCGCCGATCAGCAGGCGGTCGATCCCGGCCCAGATCGTCGCCCCGAAGCACTGGCAGCACGGCTGCGCCGAGGTCGCCAGGGTGATCGGGCCGGCGCGCGTGCCCGGCTCGGGCTCGTTGAGGCGCGCGCGCTGGGTACGTTGCTGCGCCAGCATGTAGGCCATGGTCTCGGCATGCGCGAGCGAACACGACTGCGGCAGCACGCGATTGACGCCCACCGCGATGATGCGGTCTTCCGGCCCGAACACCGCCGCGCCGAAAGGCCCGCCGGACTGCGCGTCGATGTTCCGCCGCGAGAGCCCCACGGCCAGTTCGACCTTCGCTTCATCGCCGGGATAGGCTCGCGCCGTGTCGACCGCGTCGTGTACCCACGCGGGCAGGGTGAGGTGCACCTGGGCGTACAGCATCACTGGCCTTCGAACATCATCAGCTTGTCCTTGCACTCACCTTGGACGCACTCGCAGCCCTCGACCGGCTTGAAGCCGCAGACCGATGCCACGCCGCTGCGCGCGCACTGCGCCTGCACGGCCTTCGGGTCGACCTTGGCATTGACGTTGACGCAACGCGGGAAATAGCCGCAGCAGTTGCCGACGTCCTTGACCACGCAGTCGGCGTCGGACTTGCAGGACCGGTCGAGTTTCGGGGCCGCCCTGGGGGCGTCGTCGGCCACGCGCTGCGGCGGCAGCGGGTCGCTCATCGGCGGCGCGGGTTTGGCGCGCGGTGGCATTGCGACGGCGGTTGGAGCCGACGCCGTGGCCGGTTGCGCGGCGACATCACTGCGTGCCGGCGCGGGTTCGACGCTGGATCCCACCGTGCCGGTCGGCGGCGCGGCGCAGCCCGGGAGCACGAGGATCAGCGCCAGCGCCATTGCCAGGGCCGCCAACAGGCGGCGCGGCGGGGCCAGGCGGCCAGGCACCTGGCGGATGTTGCCCGTTACGATCATGCGGACGCTCCTCATGCAGTGGGGCCTCATGCCTTGCCGGCCCAGGTGTCGCGCAGGGTGACACTGCGGTTGAATACCGGCGCCGCGCCCTGGTGCTCGCGGCGGTCGGCGACGAAATAGCCCAGGCGCTCGAACTGCAGTGCCTGCTCGGGCGCGACGATGGCCGCGGATGGCTCGACGTAACCGGTCACGGTGCGACGCGAGTCGGGATTTAGATGCTCCTGGTAGGTCTTGCCATCGGCATCGTCATCGGGGTTGGCGACCGAGAACAGCCGGTCGTACAGACGCACCTCGGCGGCGACCGCGTCGCGCGCGCCAACCCAGTGGATCGTGCCCTTGATCTTGCGGTCGGCACCCACCATCCCGGGACGCGACTGGAGGTCGAGGGTCCCGCGCAGTTCGACGACCATGCCCGCGTCGTCCTTGACCACCTCGTCGCAGCGCACGATCCCGGCCCCGCGCAGACGCACTTCGCCGCCGGGGATCAGGCGCTTGAAGCCTTTCGGCGGGGCCTCGGCGAAGTCCTCGCGTTCGATCCACAACACCTTCGAGAACGGCACGCCGCGAGTACCAAAGCTCTCGTCCTTGGGGTGGTTGGACAGCGTGAGCGTCTCGGCGTGGTCGTCGGCCAGGTTGGTGATCACCAGCCGGAGCGGATCGATCACCGCCATGCGGCGCGGCGCGGCGGCGTCGAGGTCCTCGCGAAGGCAGCCTTCGAGCACCGAGAAATCGATCATCGAGTTCTGCTTGCTGATGCCGATGCGCTCGACGAACAGACGCAGCGCCGCCGGGGTGTAGCCGCGGCGGCGGATGCCCTGCAGCGTCGGCATGCGCGGATCGTCCCAGCCGTCGACGAGGCCCGCCTGCACCAGCGCCATCAACTTGCGCTTGCTCATCACGGTGTAGTTGACGTTGGCGCGCGAAAACTCGATCTGGCGCGGCTTGCTGGCCTCGTTCGGCAGGCCCCTGGCGATCAGCGGCGCGAGCAGCTCCGGCGCATGCGCGAGGTCGACGCGGTCCACGCACCAGTCGTACAGCGGGCGGTGGTCCTCGAACTCGAGCGTGCACAGCGAGTGGGTGATGCCCTCGATCGCGTCGCTGAGCGAGTGCGCGTAGTCGTACATCGGGTAGATCGGCCAGGCGTTGCCGGTGTTCTGGTGCTCGACCTTCTTGATCCGGTACAGCGCCGGGTCGCGCAGGTTGATGTTGCCCGAGCCCATGTCGATCCTGGCGCGCAGCGTGCGCGCGCCATCGTCGAACTCGCCGGCGCGCATGCGCGCGAACAGGTCGAGGTTCTCGTCGACGCCGCGCTCGCGGAACGGCGAGTTGCGGCCCGGGGAGGTCAGCGTCCCGCGGTACTCGCGCACCTCGTCGGCCGACAGGTCGCAGACGAACGCGTCGCCCTGGCGGATCAGCTTCTGCGCAGCCAGGTGGAACACCTCGAAATAGTCCGAGGCATGGCGCAGTTCGGACCATTCGAAGCCCAGCCAGCGCACGTCTTCCTGGATCGCGGCGACATACTCGGGATCCTCGCGCGCCGGGTTGGTGTCGTCGAAGCGCAGGTTGCAGCGGCCGCCGAACTCGCTGGCGATGCCGAAGTTCAGGCAGATCGCCTTGGCGTGGCCCAGGTGGAGGTAGCCATTGGGCTCGGGTGGGAAGCGCGTCCGGATCGTCGGGTGCTTGCCGCTGGCCACGTCGTCGCGAATGATCTGGCGGATGAAATCCTGCCGGACCGATGCCGGGGCATCTACGGCAGGGTTCTCGACCGGGGCGGCGGACGGGGTGTCGGAGGCGGACATGTCGGACATGCGATGGGGCACTGGCGGGGAAGACCGGGCAGTTTAGCCGCTGCCACGTGTCGCCGCCGTTGCGTGGCCGCCGGGCGGGGGTATGCTCGGCGGGTATATCCCGGAGCGCGCCGATGAAAGTCGTCTACGAAGCCGCCAACCTGATCGATGCCCACCTGGTCAAGCACGCGCTGGAGGAAACCGGGATGCCGGTGTTCCTGCGTGGCGAAGCACTGTTGGGTGGCATGGGCGAGTTGCCGCTGTTCGGCGTGGTCGCCGTCTGCGTCCCCGACAGCGCATGGCCCGAGGCGCGGGCGATCGTCGAGCTGCTGCCGATCGCGATGCCCTCCGCCACCGCGCTCGATGACCAGGACGACCTCGGGCCGTTGCCGCAGCCGGCTTGAGCCTGGCCGGCGAGTTGGCGGTGCGTCCCGCGCGGTGTGGGCGTAAGGGCGTGATGCCGTAAGCATCGGCGAAGGCGTTCGCGAACCTGAAACTGGAGAAATGCATGCCCCTGCTTGTGATCGGCAACAAGAACTACTCGTCGTGGTCGCTACGGCCGTGGCTGCTGCTGCGGCAGTTTGGCATTGCGTTCGAGGAGCGCCGGCTGGCGATGGACACGCCGGCGTTCCAGGACCAGATCGGCTCGCTGTCGCCGAGTCGGCGGGTGCCGGCGTTGCACGATGACGGGCTGGTGGTCTGGGATTCGCTGGCGATCTGCGAATACGCCAACGAACGCTGGCTGGACGGCCGTGGCTGGCCGGCCTCATTGCCGGTGCGGGCGGTCGCACGCGCGGCGGCGGCGGAGATGCACTCCGGGTTCCCGGCGTTGCGGGCCCAGTTGCCGATGAACTGCCGCCGCCGGCCGGACGAATGCCGCGGCGATGCCGCCGCGCAGGCCGACATCGCCCGGGTGCAGGCGCTGTGGGCGCGGCTGCGCGATGAGCACGGCGCCGGCGGGGATTTCCTATGTGGCACGTTTGGCATCGTCGATGCGATGTTCGCGCCGGTCGCGGTGCGATTCACCGGCTACGGGGTGGCGATGGACGCCACCGCCGGGCGCTATGTCGATGCGCTGGCCGCGTTGCCGGCGATGCGCGAATGGCAGGCCGCAGCCGAGGCCGAATCCGAGCGGATCGCGACCTCCGAGCTGTCTTCCCCGGCGTGAGGAGGGGCGCGGGCGCACGATACCGGCAATGAGCTGCGTGCAACTCCCGGAATGCAGTGCAAACCGGCGAGCGCCGCAGCGGCCGTGCCATAGGCGCCGCGCGCCCACTTAAGGCTGGGCGATCGCGCGCACACCTAGACCACTTCGCAGCCACCTTGGCCGGAATCGCCGCGGGTGGTCGAGCTGCGCCAGCGCCGACCGCCCATCAGCGACCTGGTCTCGACGCGCTCAGCGGCGCACACGCCGGGGAGGCGCGGCCTCGCGGGCGGGCGGCGGCGCAAGCGCCGGCAGCTGCAGCAGCGCCGCCGGCAGCGTGCGGAATTCAGCCGCCAGCTGCTGCAGGAACCCGGCCATCGCCGAGCTGCGCCGCCACACCATCGCGATGCGGCGGTGCGGCGCGTCGCCGCGGAACGGCAGCAGGGCGATATCGGCCGACACCGGCACCGGCGGCTGCACCGCCAGCATCGGCAACAGGGTGATGCCCACGCCCGAGGCGACCATCTGCCGCAACGTCTCCAGGCTGGTGGCGCGGAAGCCGTCGCGCTCGTCGGCGCCGGCCAGGCGGCACACGTCCAGCGCCTGGTCGCGCAGGCAGTGGCCTTCCTCAAGCAGCAGCAGGTGCTGGTCGTCGAGGTCATGCAGGTCCAGCGAAGCCCGTGCGGCCAGCGCATGGCCCTGCGGCACCGCCAGCAGGAAAGGTTCGTCGAACAGGAATTCGACCTGCAGCTGCTCGTCGTGGATCGGCAGCGCGAGCAACGCGGCATCCAGGCGGCCGTCGTGCAGGCGGGCGAGGATCGCGTCGGTCTTCTCTTCGACCAGCAGCAGTTCCAGGCGCGGAAAGCGCCGGCGCAGGTTGGGCAGCACGTGTGGCAGCAGGTACGGGGCGAGCGTGGGGAACAGTCCCAGGCGCACCGTCCCGGCCTCCGGGTCCTGGCTGCGGCGCGCGACTTCGGCCATCTGCTCGACCTCGGCGATCACCTTGCGCGCGCGGTCGGCGATGTCGCGGCCGATGGGCGTGAGCATCACCCGGCGCGGCGCGCGTTCGACCAGCGACACGCCCAACTCGTCCTCAAGCTTCCGGACCTGGGTCGACAGGGTCGGCTGGCTGACGAAGCAGGCCGCGGCGGCGCGGCCGAAATGCCGGTGGTCGGCAAGCGCGATCAGGTATTTGAGGTCGCGCAGGTTCAAGCGGGGGACCCTCGGTGGATGCGGATCCGGGCGACCTGCCGGCCCGGGACCGGCGGCGAGGCCAGCACCACAGTCGATCTTACCCGGCCGGGCGAAACGCGCCGCCGGACGCGCCGCGCAGCGACTGCGACCCAGAGCAACCCGTCAGGCCGCGATCGCCGTGGCTGCCTCGGCGGGCGCCGAGCTGCGGATCAGGTGGTCGAACGCGCTCAACGCGGCGGTCGAGCCGGCCCCCATCGCAATCACGATCTGCTTGTAGGGCACCGTGGTCGCATCGCCGGCGGCGAACACCCCCGGCAGCGACGTCTGGCCGCGTTCGTCGATGATGATCTCACCACGCGGCGACAGCGCCAGCGTGTCCTTCAGCCATTCGGTGTTGGGCAGCAGGCCGATCTGCACGAAGATTCCTTCCAGCTCGACGCGGTGCTCGCCGCCGCCGACCCGGTCCTGGTAGACCAGCGCGCTCACCTTCTGGCCATCACCGAGCACCTCGGTGCTCAGGCCGTTGAGGATCACGGTCGCGTTGGGCAGGCTGCGCAGCTTGCGCTGCAGCACTTCGTCGGCGCGCAGCTGGCTGTCGAACTCGATCAGGGTGACGTGGCTGACGATCCCGGCCAGGTCGATCGCGGCCTCGACGCCGGAGTTGCCACCGCCGATCACCGCCACCCGCTTGCCCTTGTACAACGGGCCATCGCAGTGCGGGCAGTACGCCACGCCCTTGTTGCGGTACTGGTCCTCACCCGGCACGTTCATCTGTCGCCAGCGCGCGCCGGTGGAGAGGATCACGGTCTTCGAACGCAGCGTCGCCCCGCTGGCCAGTTGCACCTCCACCAGCCCGCCATTCGCGGCGCTGGCCGGCACCAGCCGGTCGGCACGCTGCAGGTTCATGACGTCGACCTCGTAGTCCCTGACATGCTGTTCCAGCGCCGCGACCAGCTTCGGGCCTTCGGTGTGGCTGACCGACACGAAGTTCTCGATCGCCATCGTGTCCAGCACCTGGCCGCCGAAGCGCTCGGCGGCGATGCCGGTGCGGATGCCCTTGCGCGCGGCGTAGATCGCCGCGGCCGCTCCGGCCGGGCCGCCGCCGACCACCAGCATGTCGAAGGGCTGCTTGCCCTTGAGTTTCTCCGCCGCGCGCGCGGCCGAACCGGTGTCGATCCTGGCGACGATCTGCTCCAGGCTCATGCGGCCCTGGTCGAACACCTCGCCGTTGAGGAACACGGTCGGCACCGACATCACCTGCCGCGCCTCGACCTCGTCGGGAAACAGCGCGCCGTCGATGGCGACGTGGCTGATCCGGGGATTCAGCACGCTCATCAGGTTCAGCGCCTGCACCACGTCCGGGCAGTTCTGGCACGACAACGAGTAATAGGTCTCGAAGCGCAGTGTTCCGCCATGAGCGCTGGCATCGAGGTGGCGGACCTGCTCGATCACGTCCTGCGCGGCCTTCGACGGATGGCCGCCGACCTGCAGCAGCGCGAGCACCAACGAGGTGAATTCATGGCCCATCGGGATGCCCGCGAAACTGACGCCAACAGCGGGCACTCCACCAGCCGTCGCGCCGGTGTCGCCGCCGACGCGGTTGATCGCGAACGACGGCTTGCGCGCGTCGACGTCGTCGCGGCGCAGCAGCGTGATCTGATCCGACAGCGACGCGATCTCTTCGAGCAGTTCGGCCAGTTCCAGCGACTTGGCGCCGTCGTCGAGATGGGCCACCAGTTCGATCGGCTGGGTGACCTTTTCGAGATAGGCCGTCAACTGGGTCTTGAGGGTGGCGTCGAGCATCGTGTTGGCTCCAACTGGTGGCATGGGGCAGTTCAAATCGGGGGAGACGCTTGCAGGAGCGGCCTGGGCCGGGGGGAGGGAGCCGGCGGGGAGGAAATCCGGCTTGGCCCAGGCCGCTGATGCAAGCATCCGGAGGTGTGGGTAGGGAATCCGGGCGGCGGGCGCCCGGATTCCGTTCCTGCGGTGGATCGAGCCGGCCGTCCCGGCGTTGACGCCGAGCGGCCGGTCCGGATCCGGGTCGATCAGATCTTGCCGACCAGGTCCAGCGACGGGGCGAGGGTCTTCTCGCCTTCCTTCCACTTGGCCGGGCAGACCTCGCCCGGATGGGCGGCGACGTACTGGGCGGCCTTGATCTTGCGCAGCAG
>JBBRWW010000021.1:0-26853 GCA_038248955.1 Lysobacterales bacterium | reverse complement strand
GCCGCGACCAGCGCCTCCACGCGCGCCTCGGTGTCGCCGCCGACGCCGACCGCGGCACCGACCAGCAGCCGCTCCGCGCTGTCCTTGGCCGCGTTGGGGTTGTCGGACTTCTTCTGGATGTCCTTGACCGTGATCAGGCCGCGCAGCTCGAAGCCGTCGTTGATCACCAGCACCTTTTCGATCCGGTGCTTGTGCAGCAGCTCCAGCACTTCCTCGTCGGAGGCCCCCTCGCGCACCGTCACCAGGCGATCGCGCTTGGTCATGATGTGGCGGACCGGATCGTCGAGCTTCTTCTCGAAGCGCATGTCGCGGCTGGTGACGATGCCGACCAGCTGGCCACCCTCGACCACCGGCACTCCAGAGATGTTGCGGGCGCGGGTGAGCTTGAGCACGTCGGCGATCGTGGTTTCGGGGCCGACGGTGAACGGCTCCCGGATCACGCCGGCCTCGAACTTCTTGACCTTGGCCACCTGCGCGGCCTGCTGCTCGAGCGTCATGTTCTTGTGGAGGATGCTCAGGCCCCCGAGCTGCGCCATGGCGATGGCCAGGCGGGCCTCGCTGACGGTGTCCATCGCCGCCGAAACGATCGGCAGGCGAATGATCAGGTCGCGGGTGACGCGGGTCGAGAGCGAGACGTCCTTGGGAAGGACGAGGGAGTGCGCGGGGACGAGCGAAACGTCGTCGAAGGTCAGCGCTTCAGCCTGGATGCGCAGCATGGGCGGGCCCGGGAAGATGAAGCGCGCCATTGTACTGCGTCAGGCGCCCCCAGCGCTCGCCTGCTGGCGGCAGGCCGAGACTTGACACGCCGGCGAATCGCGAAAAGCCGGTGCACTGCCGGCCTGCGCGCTCAGCGCAGATCGGCCGCCTCGGCCGCTTCCAGGGTGTTCTGCATGAGCGTGGCGACCGTCATCGGCCCCACCCCGCCCGGCACCGGGGTGATCCAGCTGGCGCGTTGGGCGGCGGCGGCAAAGCCGACATCGCCCACCAGGCGACCGTCGTCGAGCCGGTTGATGCCGACGTCGATCACCACCGCCCCGGGCTTGACCCATTCGCCCGGGATCAGCTGCGGGCGTCCGACCGCGACCACCAGGATGTCGGCGCCGCGCACCGAAGCCTCCAGCACCGCGGGCGGGGTGAACTTGTGGCAGCAGGTGGTGGTGCAGCCGGCTATCAGCAGTTCCAGCAGCATCGGCCGGCCGACATGGTTGGACACCCCGACGATGGTCGCGCTGGCACCGCGCACCGGCCGGTCGGTGTACCCCAACAACGTGGTGATGCCACGTGGCGTGCACGGGCGCAGGCCGAACTGGCGCAGGGCCAGGTGGCCAACGTTCTCGGGATGAAAACCGTCGACGTCCTTGCCCGGATCAATGCGATGGATCAATTGCGTCGCGTCGCGCCGGTCCGGCAGCGGCAGCTGCACGAGGATGCCGTGGACCTGGGGATCGGCATTGAGCGCGTCGATCAGCGCCAGCAGCTCCGCATCGCCGGTATCGGCGGGCAGGTCGTAGTCGATCGCGCGGATGCCGACCTTCTCCGCGGCGCGGCGCTTGTTGCGCACGTACACGCTGGACGCCGGGTCGTTGCCCACCAGCACCACCGCCAAGCCGGGGCGTGGCTTGCCGGAGGCGACGCGCAGGTCGACCTGCGCCTTGAGGTTGTCGAGCAGGTCCTCGGCGATGCGCTTGCCGTCGAGGAGCCGGGCCGGTGGGGTGCTGGGCGTGGAAGCCGTCATGCGGTGTCTGTGTGGCTGCTAGAGTCTGGCCGCGCATTATCGCCTATCACCGGCATCCCATCGGCGGCCGCCAACCGTTGCCGCCGATTCGCCCGCCATCGATGCGACGGCCGATGCGCACGCCCTGTCGCCAAGAGCCCCCTGCCATGACCATCACCGATCCCGAAACCACCGCCATTGAAGCCGCCACGTTCCGCCGCCTGCTGCAGCACCTCATGGTCGAACGGCCGGACGTGCAGAACATCGACCTGATGATCCTGGCCGGCTTCTGCCGCAACTGCCTGGCGGACTGGTACCGCGAAGCAGCCGAGACGCGCGGCGAGGCCATGACGCGCGACGAAGCGCGCGACGCGGTATATGGCGGCGGCATCGCGGGGGAGTTCACGCAATGGAAGGCACAGCACCAGGCCGAGGCGACGCCGCAACAACTGGCTGATTTCGCCGCGGCGCAGCGGCCGCTGGAATGAGCTGGGCCGCCGCGGCGCGGCGATGCAGATCCGGGCGGCCTCAACGACCCGAACAGAACGATTGGTAGTCGATGTAGCCCGGGAACTCGCGCCCGGCGGCGCACACGGCGCAGTCCGGGTCGGCGGCCAGCCGTGTTTCACGGAAGCGCAACGCCAGCGCGTCGAACTGCAACAGGCGCCCGGCCAGCGACTCGCCAATACCGAGGATCAGCTTGATCGCCTCGGTGGCCTGCAGCAGCCCGATCACGCCGGGCAGCACGCCCAGGACGCCCGCCTCGGCGCAATTGGGGGCCGACTCCCGCGGCGGCGGCTGCGGAAACAGGCAGCGGTAGCACGGTGAAGTGCCCCGCTGGCGGCCGGCGTCGAACACGCTGACCTGGCCCTCGAACCGGTGCACCGCGCCGTACACCAGCGGCTTACCCAGCTTCACGCAGGCATCGTTGAGCAGGTAGCGCACCGGAAAATTGTCGCCACCGTCGACGACGACGTCGGCGTTCGCGATCAACCGCTCGACGTTGCCCGGATCGATGCGCTCGGCCAATCCCTCGACGGTGATCGTCGGATTCAATGCCGAGAGCGCCAGGCGCGCGGATTCCACCTTGGCCATGCCGATGCGCGCGTCGGTATGCAGGATCTGCCGCTGCAGGTTGCTGCGGTCGACGACGTCGTCGTCGGCCAGGACCAGCGTGCCGACGCCGGCCGCCGCGAGGTAGAACGCCGCCGGCGAGCCCAGGCCGCCGGCGCCGACCATCGCCACGCGCGCGGCCTGCAGCTTGCGCTGGCCGGCTTCGCCGACTTCGGGCAGGCGCAGATGACGCGAGTAGCGCTCGTGGAAGTCGAGGTCGATCGCCGCTACGTGGGGTCGTTCGATGGGCAGTCCCTGGGCGATCCAGCGCTGAGTGCCGCCTTCGACCGATGCGACGCGGCAGTAACCCGCCGCGAGCAGGCGCTTCGCCGCGATCAACGAACGACCGCCAAGCTCGCAGATCAGCAGCACCTCGACGTCATGATCCGGCAGCGTCACCCGGGGGTCGGCTTCCAGCGAGGCCTGGGCGACACCGAGCGAACCTGCGGCATGGCCGCCGATGCGCTCATGCGACTCGCGCACGTCGACCAGCACCGCGCCGGTGCGATGGCGGCGCAGGGCTTCGGACGGGGAAATCGTTTCTACGCGTGGCGGCAGGCTCATGTCGTCATTATCGCGCCATCCGCCGTCGCGTCAGCCGTAAGGCAGCACGTCGACGACGGTGCCGGCGGCCAGATCCTGCGGCCCATCGGGAATCACCACCAGGGCATTGGATTCGGCCGCCACCCGCAGCCGGTGCGAGCCGGTCGCTGGGTTGGCGGCCACCTGCAAGCTGCCATCGTCGGCGCTGGACACGATGGCGCGGACGAACTCGCGACGCGGGTGCGTTTTGCCGATCGGCGACAGCAGGCGCGCGCGCCATGCCGGCCTGGGCTCCGTGCGGCCCTGCAGGCCGTCGACCAGCGCCCGGCCCAGGGTCAGGTAGGTGGCCATGACCGACACCGGGTTGCCCGGCAGGCCCAGCAACCGCGCCTGGTCCAGGCTGCCGAACAGCACCGGCATGCCGGGCTTCATGCGCACCTTCCAGAAATGCATTTCACCCCTGCCCTGCCGGCATTCCTCCATCACCACCGCCGGGATATGGTCCTTTTCTCCGGCCGAGACCGCGCCACAGGTCATCACGATGTCGAACGCGCACGCCGCGTCGCGCAGGGCGATCTCGACGCGCCGGGCGTCGTCGGGCAGGCGCGGCCACGCGGTCGGCTCCAGGCCATCGGCACGCAACAGGCCCATCAGCAGTTCGCGGTTGCTGTCGTAGATCTCACCCGGAGCGAGTGCGAGTCCCGGTTCGACCAGTTCGTCGCCGCTGGTGAACACCGCCACGGTCGGCCTGCGGCTCACCGGCAGCGATGCCAATCCCAGCGACGCCGCCAACGACACCCGCGCCGGCGTCAGCACCTGCCCTGCCCGCAGCACGAGGTCGCCCACGCGCACGTCCTCGCCGGCGCGGCGGATATTCGCCCCTGCGACGGTACCGGCCGGTATCAGCACGCGATCGCCGTCGAGCCGCGCGTCTTCCTTGATCACCACCGTGTCGGCGCCGGCGGGCAGCGGCGCGCCGGTGGTGATGCGGACGCATTCACCCTCATCCACGGGCCGCCCCGTGGACACTCCGGCGAACTGCTCGCCGACCAGCCGCAAACCCGTCTCCCCCGACCGGACATCGCACTGCCGCAGCGCGTAGCCATCCATGGCGCTGTTGTCGAACGCGGGCAACGGCATCGCCGCGATGACGTCGCGCGCCAGCACCCGGCCGTGGCTGCGTGACAGCGACAGCGATTCGATCTCCAGGCGGTGGCTCGCGGCGACCTCGCGCACGATCGCCAAGGCATCGTCGAACAGCACGGAGGTGGGAAACGTGGTCATGGCGAGTCGCTCGTCGAGGAGACGCCCGCGGCGGCGAGGTCATCGGGGGTGTTGAGGTTGCCGAACCGCACACCGCGGAAACGGACGGAGGCCATGTCCAGCCGCGGCTGCAACGCGTGGGCGGCGAGATCGTGGCTTTCCATTGCCGCGCGGACCGCCCTACGCAGTGCATCCACGCGCCACAGCGCCACCAGCGGTTGCGCGCCGTCGTCATCGCAGGCCACCGCGCCGTCCGGACCGCAAGCGCCTGCGAGCGAGGGCAACAGCGTATGAGTGACGTCCAGCAGGTCCACCGGGATGGTCAGCAGCCAGCGCGTGCGACACGCCGTGGCGAGCGCCGCCAGGCCTGCGAGCGGCCCGAGGTCGGCTGCGGTGGCGTCGGCAACGGCGCGCATTCCCGCTGCCTCATAGCGCGTGAGGTCGCGATTGGCGCTCACCAGGGTGGCGACCACTTCACCCGCGAAGCGATCCCGCCAGCGCAGCACCTGCGGTACGCCATCGCGGAGCAGCCAGGCCTTGTCGATGCCGCCGAGGCGAGTGGCGCGGCCGCCGGCCAGGATACCCAGCGTGATGTTCGAACGAGATGGTTGCTCGGTCACGGAGTCGTTCCCCACTGGGGATGCAACGGGGCATTCCGACGCCGCGACAGGGTCAGGAGGTCGCCGTTCGCTGCCGCGCAAGCGGCTCAAGAGCGGGCTCGGGTCAATGCCGGACTGGCGCACGTTGCGACTTACGCGCCGGTTGGCTCGGAACATCCAACCTGGCCGCGCCGGCATCGCCACGGGTTCCGGTATCCGCCACGATCGCGGCGAGGCAGCGTAATGCCAGGTGCACCGCACACGGCCAACGACTCACTTGCCGCGCTTGACGTGCCGGATCAGTCGCCGCTTCTTGGCGACCTGCTTGGTGGTTAGCACGTTCTTCTTGCCTTCGTACGGATTCACGCCTTCCTTGAAGAAGAACCGGATCGGCGTACCGACCAGCTTGAAGCGCTTGCGGAAGAAATTCTCGAGGTAGCGCTTGTAGCTCTCGCTCAGCGTCCGCAGGCGGTTGCCGTGGACGACGAACGTCGGCGGGTTGGTGCCGCTGGGATGGGCGAAGCGCAGCTTGGCGACGTGTCCGCGGACCACCGGCGGCGGATTGGTCTCGTAGGCGATCTCGATCGCCTTGGTGACCTCGCTGGTGCCGATCTCGATCGTGGCCGAGGCATGCGCGCGATGGATCGCCTTGAACAGTTCGCCCAGGCCGGTGCCGTGTTTGGCGCTGATGCGCACCCGTTCTGCCCAGTCCACGAAGATCAGCTTGCGCTCCAGCAGCGACTCGGCCTGCTGGCGCTGGTAATCGCTCTGGCCGTCCCACTTGTTGACCGCCACCACCAGTGCGCGGCCAGCATCCAGCGCATAGCCCAGTACGCTGGCATCCTGGTCGGTCACGCCTTCGCCGGCGTCGAGCATCACCACCGCGACCTGGCAGTGTTCGATCGTCTGCAGGGTCTTGATGATCGAGAATTTCTCGACCACTTCCTCCACGCGCGCCTTGCGGCGCACGCCCGCGGTGTCGATCAAGCGGTAAAGGCGGCCGTCACGCTCCATGTCCACGGCGACCGAGTCGCGCGTGGTACCGGGGACCTCGGAGGCGATCATGCGTTCCTCGCCGAGCAGCCGGTTGACCAGGGTCGACTTGCCGACGTTCGGGCGACCGATGAAGGCGATGCGGATGCGGGTCGGATCGGAATCGAGCTGGGCGGAAGTGCCCTCCTCGGGCAGTTTCCCGAGGATGTCCTCCAGCAGCGTGTCGATGCCCTGGCGGTGCGCCGACGAAATCGCGACGGCGTCCTTGATGCCATAGCGCGCGAATTCATTCAGCGCCGCCTCGGCATCGATGCCGTCGGTCTTGTTGACAACCAGCATGGTCGGTCGCGAGGCCCGCCGCAGCCACGCCAGGATTTCGTCGTCCATGGTCGAGGCGCCCTCGCGCCCGTCGACGATGAACAGCACGAGATCGGCCTCCTCCGCCGCGGCGCGGGCCTGACGCGCGGTCGCGCCGGCCAGGCCCTCGTCCACGCCAGCGATGCCGCCGGTGTCGACCACGGCGAACGGGCGCATGCCCTCGGTACGGCAAACGCCGTAGTGGCGGTCACGGGTGACGCCCGGCTGGTCGTGGACCAAAGCATCGCGACTGCGCGTCAGCGCATTGAACAACGTGGATTTACCCACGTTGGGACGACCAACGAGCGCGACTAGCGGAAGCATGGAGAACCTACCCGAAAATAAAAACTACCCCGGCGAAACACCGGGGTTGATCAGACGGGATCCGGGCTGCGGATCCGCCGTCAGTGCATTGCTTCCGGAACCTGCCGGATCATTACCGGCTACAGGCCGAGGCGGAACGCACTCAACTTGCCGTCGACGCTCTGGACCACCAGCACGCCATCGACCACGATCGGCGCGGCCCGCAGCGCATCGCGGCCCACCCGGGTGCGCGCGGCGAATTCGCCGTTGTCGAGCTTGAGCCAGTGCAGATATCCGTCGTAGTCACCCACAACGGCATAGTCGCCCTGCACGGCGGGCGCCGTCAGGTTCCGGCGCGCCAGCCCCGGCTGCTGCCAGAGCGCGCTGCCGCCGGCCTTTTCAAGTGCGAATACGCTGCCATTGCTGTCGGACACCACCAGGCGATCGCTCGCCAGGGCGATGCGACCTGCGCCACCATGTTCACTGGCCCACATCGGGCGGCCACTGGGCGCATCGATCGCCATGGTCTGGCGCTTGAAGCTGGACGCATACAACGTGGTGCCGTCGAGTACCGGCGTGCCGTCGACGTCCGCCATCCGGTCCAATTCGGTGCGGCCATCGGGTTGCCCGACGGCCTGGTCCCACAACGGCCGGCCATCGTTGGCGGCCAATGCGACAACGGTGCCATCATCGTTGCCAACGAACAGATAGCCCGGACCCAGCACCGGCGCGTCGTTCCCGCGCAGCGACAGCAGCGGCACCTCATGCGCCCAGAACCAGCGACGCTCGCCGCTGGCGGCATCGAGCGCGGTCACCCGGCCGTCATTGGAACGCACGAACACCATGCCCATGCCGATCGCGGGCGCGGCAATGATTTCGCTGTTGACCTTGGCCTGCCATTTTTCGGTACCAGTAGCCGCATCGAGCGCGATGACTTCACCGTCGAGACCACCGACCACGACCAGTCCTTCGCCCGCGCCGGGACCACCGGACAGACGCAGCTTGCTGGGGTAACTCCAGACCGGCTTGCCCGATTGCAGATCGAACGCGCGGACACCGCCTTCGAGCGCCGCCGCATAGACGCGACCATCGGCGACGGAGGGACCTTGACGCGCGCCCAGACGACCTTCGCCCTTGCCTGCGTTGGCCGACCACAACCTGGATATCGTCACCGATGGCGTTATCTCGGCCAGTGCCATCGGCGCGGTGGGCTTGCCGTCGTCCTTCTTGCCGCTGAACCAGCCCTTGACGGTGGAGCAGCCGCCCAATGCAACCAGGCAGAGCAGGACAATGGAGGATCGCAGCAGCAACGGACGCATGCTGGCGCGCGGATTCATGGCGGACTTCATCAAGACTTTGCCTCCGTTTTGGCAAGGGTGCCGCCGACTTCGGTCAGCTTGAGTTCCAGCATGCGACGATTGGGGGAAGCCACATCGAGCTTCGCCAGTGCCTGCTGGTAGGTTTCACGTGCGCGCTCGCGCTGGCCGAGTGCGAACAGTGCATCGCCGCGGACTTCCAGCGACGAGGCTGTCGTGGCGGCGTCCAACAGCTTGAGGGCCGCATCAGCCTGTTTGGCATCGATCAGCAACCGCGCCAGACGCTCATTGACGACGCGTGCGAGCGCGGGTTCGCCAGGCTTGGCGGCGCGCAGCGTCGCAATGGCCGCGTCGCGCTGTCCTGCCTCCACCTGCGACTTGGCCAGCTCCAGCGATGCCAGCGTGTGGTACACGCCGGCGCCCAGGAGCTTCACCTTTGCGTCGGCCTGCTTGTCCTTGGCAGCAATCGCGTCGACCGAGGCCTGGTACTGGCTCCCCGCCTGCACCTGCTGCGTGGCCTGGCGCTGCTCCCAAAATTTCCAGCCGCCGATCGCGGCGAGGCCGAGAATGATGCCGCCGATCAGGGCGGCGCCATTGCGCCGCAACCATTCCAGCACGCGCTCGCTTTGCTCGTGTTCGTCAAGAGGATCGTCTAACGCCATTCGGAGGCTGCCATGCTTCGGGTATCGCCAGACGGCGGACCCAGTGTCGAGGAACAGGCCCGCTATGCGGGCCTACGTGGATGCGCGATCCCGGGCGGCGGGTCGAATCAGTTACCGACCGGCACAAGGGATCCGTCAGAGGATAGCGTAAAGCGCGCCACGTTCGCGCGGCTGAACGGCGCCAGGTCCACCGGCTCGCCGGCCTGCTTGACCACGACCGCGGACGAGTTGCCCAAAACCACGCGCCCTACTTCGCCGACCGCGTAGCGACGCGACTCGCCTGCGGCCACTTCTCCCTGCTCAAGCGAACGGCCGTCCGCGCCGATGATCTGCACCCAACTGTCGGCGTTGAAGGTCAGCGAAAGCGCCGTGGCCGGTGCCGTGGTGTTGCGGGGCATGGTGGTGAATGAAGCAACCAGGGGAGTACGTGGGGCGGGCGCGGGCGCGCCGCCTCCGGTCATGGCCGTGGTGGCGCCGGAGATTGGCGGGTCCAGCGAATGCAACGCCAGTCCGTTGTTGACCAGATGCGGACTCGTGGCCATCCACACCGGCACTGCAATGACGGCCGTCACGGCGATGTAGATCGCACGCCGCGCCAACTGTTCGGCAACCCAGCGCACGCGCGGCACATGGGTGTGACTGACCAGTTCGGGCGGTGTCACCGCGGCGACGCGGGCTTCGACGAGTTCGGCCTCGATGTCCAGGCCCAGGAGCCGCGCGTAACTGCGCAACTGCCCCCGGACGAACACCGGCGCATCCAGCGAGGATCGATCCTCGGCTTCGAGCGCTGCGATCACACGCGCCGGCATCCTCAGGCGCGCCGACACATCCTCATGCGTCAGGCCCGCCGTTTCCCTTGCTTGCCTGAGACGCTCACCGCACCCCATGCCCTCATCGAACACGCACTCTTTCGACTGCCTCATTTTTTGCCGCCATCCCCTGTCTCGTTACCTTGCGCGCCCGGGAACTCCGCCACCAGGCGCTGAACGTAGGCCTCGGCCGCCTTCCTGTCGCCGAGCTTGTATTCGATTTGTGACGCCAGTTGCAATGCCGCGGAGTCTGCGGGCGCCGCCGCCAGTCGTCGCTCCGAAAACGCACGCGCCGCCATCGCACGACCGGCCTTGAATTCGAGCTCGGCCATCGCCGACAACGCGACCTGGTTGCGGGGGTCGAGGTCGAGCGCCTGGCGTAGCGATTGTTCCGCCTGCGCGGTCTGACCAGTCTGCAACGCACATTGCCCCCGGTTGGCCAATGCGATGCTCGGCGTCTGGTACCCCGGGGCGGCCAGTGCGCGTTCAAACCAGCCCAACGATTCCAGGCCGCGGCCCTGGCTGCACAGCCATATCCCGTAGTTGTTGAGCATGCCACCTTGCGTGGGAGCCAGCTCGGCCGCTCGCAAGTAATATTTTCCGGCCGGCGCGGCATGGCCCCTGCGATCTTCGACCAGCGCCAGGACCGTATACGCGGCGGCCGAATCGGCATCCAGCTTCAAGGCCTTCCGTGCCTGCTGCTCGGCTGCCGCCAAGTCGCCCTCGCCCAGTCGTGCCTGGGCCATCTGCACTCGCGCCAAGGCCGCGCTGGCTCCACTGCGACCATTGTTGGTGATGACCACTTCGTGGGCGGTGCTCTCGAATCCCCGGCGTGAGGTGTCCGGGCGAATGAAACCCAGCCTGCTGCAGCCGCTCGCGACCAGTGCCACCAGCAGCAAGGTCGCCACCGGGAACACGGCGCGCGGACGCGTCGCGAAAAGAGCGATGCCGGCAGCGTCAGGCTGCGGCATCATCTATCCCCTGTTCGGCGAGATGCTTGCGGAAATCGGCCTGTCGCCGGGTCCGGTCCATCACCTGGCCCTTGAGCTGGCCGCAGGCCGCGTCGATGTCGTCGCCCCGGGTGCGCCTCACCATCGTCAGCACCTGCGAATCGAGCAGCAGCTTCTGGAATGCGCGGATATCTTCCTCGGTGGAACGCTCGAAACGCGTACCCGGAAATGGATTGAACGGAATCAGGTTGACCTTCGCCGCGTCCTTCATCTGCACGGCATTGTCGAACTGACGCATCAGCCGCGCGAGCTGGCGCGCATGCACTGGCTGGTCGTTGACGCCCTTCATCATCGTGTACTCGAACGTGATCGAGCTTCGGGGCTTGCGCTGCACGTAACGCTGGCATGCGGCCATCAGTTCGGCGATCGGATATTTCTTGTTGAGCGGCACCAGTTCGGTGCGCAACTCGTCGTTGGCCGCATGCAGCGAAACCGCCAGCGAGACGTCGCTCTCCTCGCCCAGCCGGTCGATCATCGGCACCATGCCGGCCGTCGACAACGTCACGCGCTTGTTGGCCAGGCCGTACCCAAGGTCGTCGCGCATGATGCTCATCGCGCGCACGACGTTGTCGAAATTCATGAGCGGCTCGCCCATTCCCATCATCACCACGTTGGTGAGCCGGCGCCGCAGGTGCGGGACATTGCCCAGGTGGCGCGCCGCGACCCAGACCTGGCCGATGATCTCGGCGGTGGTCAGGTTGCGGTTGAATCCTTGCGTCGCGGTGGAGCAGAACTGGCAATTGAGCGCGCAGCCGACCTGCGACGACACGCACAGCGTGCCGCGGCCCTTGTCGGGGATGAACACCGCCTCGATCGCATTCTTGGGATCCATGCCGATCAGCCACTTGTGGGTGCCGTCGGTGGAGGGTTTTTCCATGATGACCATCGGCGCGCGCACTTCGGCGTGCTGCTCAAGCTTGGCGCGCAGCGCCTTACCCAGGTCGGTCATGTCGTTGAAATCGGTCACGTAGCGGTGATGGATCCACTTCATCACCTGGTGTGCGCGGAAGCGCTTTTCGCCGAGCTTGTCCTCGAAGAAATTCTCCAGCGAGACGCGGTCGAGGTCGAACAGGTTCTTCCTGGCGCCGGCCGGGACCGGCTCCAGGGGGCTGCGGTCCGACCCCGCCGTGACGCTGGCGGCCGAACCCGGCCCGACGGCCACCGTCGACCCTGCATCCCCCTGTTTGCCGGCAATATCGCCAGCGCCCGTGAGAATGATGTCGATGTCGATGTCGCGTGTCTGGTTCATGGCCTGCATTTCACTTGCGTGGAATCAACGCGCGTTGATGTCGGTGGTCGCGAAGAAATAGGCGATCTCGATCGCCGCGTTCTCGAGGCTGTCCGAACCATGCACGGCGTTGGCGTCAATGCTGTCGGCAAAGTCGGCGCGGATGGTGCCGGGCGCGGCGTCCTTCGGGTTGGTGGCGCCGAGCAAATCGCGGTGCTTCAGCACGGCATTGTCGCCTTCCAGGGCCTGGATCATGACCGGGCCGCTGATCATGAATTCGACGAGCGCGTTGAAGAACGGCCGTTCGCGGTGCACGGCGTAGAAGCCTTCGGCTTCCTGGCGGGACAGATGCTTCATCCGGGCGGCGGCGATCTTGAGGCCGGCCTTTTCGAAGCGGGAATAGATCTCACCAATGACGTTCTTGGATACGGCGTCGGGCTTGATGATGGAAAGGGTGCGCTCCAGCGCCATGGAATATCTCCGGGTTGGCGGGCGGCAGAACTGCGAAGTTCTCGCCCGAGGATAACAGAAACCCGCGTACTGACGCGGGTTTAGCCGACATGGCTACGGTAATTCTAACGGATTGACTAACGGTTTTCACGTAACAGGCGCAGGCACGGGTTGACCGTTCAGTCGTTCCGGGACTACTCTCAAACAAGCGTTTGATTCAGGATTGCCGATGGCCACCACCCACTTTTCCACCAAGGACCGCATTCTCGGCGCCGCCGAGGAGCTGTTCGCCCAGTTCGGCTTTACCGGGACCTCGCTCCGGCAGGTGACGAGCCGCGCCGACGTCAACATCGCGGCGGTGAATTACCACTTCGGCAGCAAGGAAAACCTGGTGAACGAGGTGTTCCGCCGGCGCATGGACGACATGAGCGCCCAGCGCCTGTCGGCCCTGAAGCTCGCCGTCGCGCAGCACCCGGGTGACCTCGAGCCGATCCTTGCCGCTTTCGTCGAGCCCGCGCTGGCGCTGGCCCAGGATCGGCACGGCGGTGGCGCATTCGTGCGGGTGGTCGCCCGCGCCTATGCCGAAAAGAACGATGGATTGCGCAAGTTCCTGTCCGACCACTATGGCCACGTGCTGCGCGAATTCGCCAAGGCGATCGGTGGCTGCCTGCCCGGGCTCACCAAGGAAACACTCTACTGGCGCCTGGATTTCCTGGCCGGATCGTTGACCTACGCGATGGCCGACTTCGGCCTGATCAAGCGGCCATCCGGCATCAGCGAGGCAGCGCATCGCGAGCGCGCTGCCCGCGAACTGATCGGATTTGCGGCGGCAGGGTTCAAGAGTTGAATACGAATAACCACCCAATTTCCTTACTTTTACAAGGACTTGAACAACATGTCTAAGAAACTGCTTGTCCGACGCGCCGCCGTGCTTGGCGCCGGCGTCATGGGTGCACAGATTGCCGCCCACCTCACCAATGCCGGCGTCGACACCGTACTGTTCGACCTGCCCGCCAAGGAAGGCGACCCAAACGGCGTGGTCCTGAAAGCCATCGCCAACCTCGCCAAGCTCAGTCCGGCCCCGCTGGCCAGCAAGTCGCTGGGCGAGCGCCTGGTCGCGGCCAACTATGAAACCGGCCTCGAGCAACTGCGCGACTGCGACCTCATCATCGAGGCGATCGCCGAGCGGATGGACTGGAAACAGGACCTGTACAAGAAGATCGCGCCGTTCGTCGCCGCGCACACCGTGCTGGCCAGCAACACCTCCGGCCTGGGCATCAACAAGCTGGCCGAAGTGCTGCCCGAGGAACTGCGCCACCGCTTCTGCGGCGTGCACTTCTTCAACCCGCCGCGCTACATGCACCTGGCCGAGCTGATCCCGGCCAAGACCACCGACGCGGCCGTGCTGGAAGGCCTTGAGACGTTCCTGACCACCACCCTGGGCAAGGGCGTGGTGATCGCCAAGGACACCCCCAACTTCATCGGCAACCGCATCGGCGTCTTCTCGATGCTCGCCGCGATACACCACACCGAGCAATTCGGCCTGGGCTTCGACACCGTCGATGCGCTCACCGGGCCGGCGATCGGGAGGCCGAAGTCGGCCACCTATCGGACCGCGGACGTGGTCGGCCTGGACACCATGGCGCACGTCATCAAGACGATGGCCGACACCCTTCCGGAGGACCCATGGCACCGCTATTTCCAGGCGCCCAGGTGGCTGGCCGCGCTGATCGAGAAGGGCGCGCTGGGGCAGAAGACCGGCGCCGGCATCTACACCAAGCGTGGCAAGGACATCCTGGTCCTGGACCTGGCGCTGCAGGATTATCGCGCCACCGCCGGTGAACTAGATGCCGGGGTCGCCGCCCTGCTGAAGGAGCGCGATCCGGCGAAAAAATTCGCTGCACTGCGCGCCAACGAGCACCCGCAGGCAAAATTCCTGTGGGCCTGCTTCCGCGACACGTTCCACTACAGCGCGTTCCACCTGGAAAGCATTGCCGATACCGCGCGCGACGTGGACCTCGCGATCCGCTGGGGCTACGGCTGGTCGATGGGACCGTTCGAGACCTGGCAGGCCGCAGGGTGGAAGCAGGTCGCCGACTGGATCGCCGAAGACATCGTGTCCGGCGACGCGATGAGCAACGCGCCGCTGCCGAACTGGGTGTTCGATGGCCGCGAGGGCGTGCATGACGCGGCCGGCAGCTTCAGCCCGGCCCGCAACGCCAAGGTGCCACGCTCAAGCAACCCGGTGTATGGGCGCCAGCGTTTCCCCGATGCGTTGCTGGGAGAGAAGTTCTCGCAGGGTCGCACCGTGTACGAGAACGAGGGCGTGCGCCTGTGGGCGGACGAGGGCGACGATATCGCCGTGGTCAGCTTCAAGACCAAGATGCATACCGTGTCCGACTACGTAATCGACGGCCTGCAGGAAGCCATCTCGCGGGCCGAAAAGGAGTTCGCCGGACTGGTGATCTGGCAGCCCAAGGAGCCGTTCTCGGCCGGCGCCGACCTCGCCGGCGCGCTCGGTCTGCTGCAGGCGGGCGACGTGAAGGGCTTCGAGTCGATGGTGGCCAACTTCCAGGCCACCAGCCAGCGCATCAAGTATTCGCTGGTCCCGGTGGTCGCCGCCGTTCGCGGGCTGGCGTTGGGCGGCGGTTGCGAGTTCCAGATGCATGCCGCACGCACCGTGTTCTCGCTGGAGAGCTATGTCGGCCTGGTCGAAGCCGGCGTTGGCCTGCTGCCGGCCGGTGGCGGGCTGAAGGAGTTCGCGGTGCGCGCCTCCGATGCAGCCGGCCCGGGGGGCGATGTCTTCGCCCACCTCAAGACCGCGTTCGAGAGCGTGGCGATGGGCAAGGTCTCGGCGTCCGCGTTCGAAGCCAGGGAGCTCAAGCTCGCCCGCGAAAGCGACCGCGTGGTGTTCCATGCCTTCGAGTTGCTGCACGTGGCCAAGGCGCAGGCACGGGCGCTGGCTGAAGCTGGCTATCGCCCGCCCCTGCCCGCGCGCCGCATCCAGGTCGCCGGCGACGTCGGCATCGCGACGTTCAAGATGATGCTGGTCAACATGCTGGAGGGTTATTTCATCTCCAAGCACGACTACGAGATCGCCACGCGGATCGCCACGGTCATCTGTGGCGGCGAAGTCGACCGCGGCTCTCTGGTGGACGAGGAATGGCTGCTGAAGCTGGAGCGCGAGCACTTTGTCGCCCTGGCGCAGATGCCCAAGACCCAGGAGCGCATCGCCCACATGTTGAAGACCGGGAAGCCATTGCGAAACTGACGGATCAGTGCGGGGAGAACGGTCGCCATCGCGCGACCTCTCCCATTGGATAGACGCAGCAGCACACGAATTCGAGTTCACATCGGAACCGACACGGGACCCGGAAATACCTCGCAGCGCCACGCCGTTGCAACACGACGGTTTCCCGTTCCCCGTCCCCTATTCCCGCTTTTGAGAGGCCACCATGAGCAAGCAGATCCAGGACGCCTACATCGTCGCCGCCACCCGCACCCCGGTGGGCAAGGCGCCCCGCGGCATGTTCCGCAATACCCGTCCCGACGACATGCTCGCGCACGTCCTGCGCAGCGTCGTCGCCCAGGCCCCGGGCATCGACCTTGGCCGCATCGATGACGCGATCATCGGCTGCGCCATGCCCGAGGGCGAGCAAGGCATGAACGTGGCGCGCATCGGCGTGCTGCTGGCCGGCCTGCCCAACACCATCGCGGCGCAGACCATCAACCGCTTCTGCTCGTCAGGACTGCAGGCAGTCGCCCTGGCGGCCAACCAGATCCGGCTGGGAGAGGCCGACCTGGTACTGGCCGGCGGCACCGAGTCCATGTCGATGGTGCCGATGATGGGCAACAAGGTCGCGCTCAGTCCCAGCGTCTTCAGCAACAACGAGCACATCGCGATCGCCTACGGGATGGGCATCACGGCCGAGAAGGTCGCCGAGGAATGGAAGGTCTCGCGCGAGGACCAGGATGCGTTCGCGCTGGCCTCCCACCAGAAGGCGATCGCGGCAATCCAGGCTGGCGAGTTCAACGACGAAATCAGCCCGTACGAAATCGTTTCTCACCTGCCCGAACTTGGCGGCAACACGATTCAACTGAGGAAGGCGCTGGTCGACACCGACGAGGGACCACGCCCGGATTCGACCCTCGAGGGACTCGCCAGGCTCAAGCCGATCTTCCGCAACGGCCAGTTCGGCGGCAGTGTCACCGCCGGCAACAGTTCGCAGATGTCCGATGGCGCGGGCGCGGTGCTGGTCGCCTCGGCGCAGGCGATCAAGGACTACGGCCTGACTCCGCTCGCACGTTTCGTCAGCTTCTCCGTCGCCGGCGTGCGCCCGGAAGTCATGGGAATCGGCCCGATCGCGGCGATCCCGAAGGCCCTCAAGCAGGCCGGCCTGACCCGCGACCAGATCGACTGGATCGAGCTCAACGAGGCCTTCGCCGCCCAGGCGCTGGCGGTGATCCGCGATTGCGAGCTGGATCCGTCCAAGGTCAACCCGCTGGGCGGCGCGATCGCCCTGGGCCATCCGCTGGGCGCGACGGGCGCCGTGCGCACCGCCACCATCGTGCACGGATTGCGCCGTCGCCAGCAGAAGTACGGGCTGGTGACGATGTGCATCGGCACCGGCATGGGCGCGGCCGGGGTGTTCGAAGCGCTCTGATCCAGATAATTCGCGGCAAATGAAAAACGGCGCCCATTGGCGCCGTTTTTCATTTGGTCGAATCATTGGGTCGAAGCCCCGGCGAATTGGCTTATGCGTGGTGGCGCTCCCGCCAAGCCTTGTAGGCATCCTTGAACTGATGCCACGAATAGCTCGCTTGGGCGCCGATGAATCCGGCCGGCTTGAATGCCGACACCACGCCGTAGCCGGCGAACTGCTGCCAGCGAGGATCGTCTTCGGTGATCGCCGCGGCGATGACCTCGCCCGCCAGCGTCGTCGGCGCCACGCCATGGCCGCCGAATCCCTGTGCCAGCCAGAGGCCGGGTTCCAGCAGGCCCACCTGGGGCATCTGGTGGCGGGCATAGCTCATCAGGCCCGACCAGGCGTAATCCACGCCGATGCCATCGAGCTGCGGAAACACCTTCATCAGGTCCCGATACAGCAGGCGCCTCACCGCGCCGGGCTTGCGATCCAGCACCGAGATCCTTCCGCCCCACAGCAGCCGCGTGTCCGGTAGGGGCCGGTAGTAGTCGAACGCGAAGCGGGTGTCGTACACCGCCGCCTGGGTGGTCAACACGTCGGCCATTCGCGGGCCCAGCGGCTCGGTCACCATCACGTAGGTCGCGATCGGCAGCACCGAGGCATCGACGCGCCGGTGCAGGTGGGCCAGGTAACCGCCGCAGGCCAGCACCACGGTTTCGGCCTCCACCATTCCCTCCGGCGTACGCACCCTCCAACCCGCGCCGCAGCGTTCGAGCGCCAGCGCCGGGGAGTCCTCGTGCAAAACCACGCCCAGCCCACTGGCGGCGTCGGCAATGCCGCGCGCGTACTTGAGCGGGTGAAAATGGAAGGCATCGGGTTCGAACAGACCGTCGTGGTATCGGTCACTACGCACCCGTTCGCGCAGCTGAGATTGCGGCACCCAGCGCCAGTCGACCCCGTAACGCTCGGCAAGCAGCCGCTGGCGCTCGCGCAAGACATCAGGATCCCGGAACCAGTTGGCCCAGAGCACACCTCCGTGGACGGCATCGCAATCGATGCCGTAGCGATCGATGCGCGCGCGGATCAATGCCACCGAATCGGTCGTGCCGCGGTAGAGGTCGCGCGCGCGATGAGGTCCCAATTCGCGCAGCAGGGATCGCTCATCGCGGGAGAAACCGCCGAATACGAAACCGCCATTACGACCGGAAGCGCCGAATCCGACATCGTTGGCCTCGAGCACGACGACCTTGCCGGCCCCTCGCTCCGCCAGCCCGAGTGCGGTGTTCAGGCCGGCGAAACCGCCGCCGATGATGCAGGTCCCGGCCTGCACGCAGCCGTGCAGGCGAGGCGCCTGCGTTCGCTTCGGGGAGCTGATACGGTAATAGCTGTCCGCCGCGTGCGGCATGCGATGGCATCCAACGAGCCGACGACGCGGCAACGGGGGCGACTATGCCCGACTATTCGAGCTCTTTGACGCCCAGTTCGTTCAGCGCGTTCTGCATCAGGTGGGCTGCCGCCTCGCTGAGCTTTTCATGATCCAGCGCGTAGCGGATCGTCGCTTCGATCAGGCCCAGGTGGGTACCGCAATCGAAGCGGGTGCCCTTGAAGCGGAACGCATGGACCGCCTCTTCGGTCAGCAGGGTGGCAATGGCGTCGGTCAGCTGGATTTCGCCGCCCGCGCCGGGCGGGGTGGATTCAAGCAGGTCGAAGATCCGCGGGCTGAGCACGTAGCGGCCGACCACGGCCAGGTTGCTGGGAGCAACGTCGGGCTGAGGCTTCTCGACGATCCCGCGGATGCGGCCTTCGCGACCTGAGAAAGGATCGGTCGCGACGATTCCGTAGCTGCCCGTCTGGTCTGCCTCTACGTCCTCCACCGCGATCATGCTGGCACCCGATGACTGGGCCGCATCGGCCATCTGCTTCAGCGCTCCGCTCGCGCCGCGATTCCAGATCAGATCGTCAGGCAGCAGGATCGCGAAGGGCTCGTTGCCGACGACGGGCTTCGCGCACAGCACCGCGTGACCCAGCCCCAACGCCTCGTGCTGGATCACGAACACCGCCCGCACGCCGGGCGGCAGCACGTTGCGGATCAGCTCCAGCTGCTCGGTCTTGCCGGCCTTTTCGAGCTTCTGTTCGAGCTCGTAGGCCTTGTCGAAATAGTCCGCAACCGCATGCTTGTAGCGGTTGGTGACGAAGATGAGCGTGTCGCAACCCGCATCGATGGCCTCGTCCACCGCGTACTGGATGAGCGGGCGGTCGATGATGGGCAGCATCTCCTTGGGGACGGTCTTGGTGGCCGGGAGAAACCGGGTGCCCAGACCGGCGACCGGGAAGACCGCCTTGCGGATACGTGGTTGCATCAGATCTTCCTGGAATTGCGGGCCGGGAACGCGACCACCGTGGATGAGGCTTGCGAGAACGGATGGTGACCGATTGGCTGGAACTCCGGCACCGCATTGCGCAGTTCCAGCGCCAGTGTCTGCAGGTCGTAGCAGGCCGAAGCCTCGCGCAGCCTCGTCACGGCGTCTTCGATCTGCGCGCTGGACACCTCGCGTGGTTCGGCCTGCAGGATCTTCGGGTGCTGGGTTGCGCGATAGCGCTCGTCGGCATGGAACAGGGTCTCGTGCAGTTTCTCGCCGGGACGCAGGCCGGTATAGACGATGGCGATATCGCGGCCGGGTTGCTTGCCCGCCAACCGGATCATCTGTTCGGCCAGCAGGCGAATCGGCACCGGCTCGCCCATGTCAAGCGTGTAGACGGCTTCATGGGTACCGATCGAGGACGCCTGCAGGATCAACTGGCAGGCTTCCGGGATGGTCATGAAGAACCGGGTGACCTCCGGGTCCGTCACTGTCACCGGGCCGCCGCTGCGGATCTGTTCGCGGAACAGCGGTACCACGCTGCCCGCCGAATCGAGCACGTTGCCAAAGCGCACGGTGACGAAACGCGTGGAACGCTGGTCGGCAAGCGACTGGCAGGTCATTTCCGCCAGACGCTTCGTTGCGCCGAGCACGTTGACGGGATCCACCGCTTTGTCGGTGGAAATCAGTACGAACGTGCCCACCGCGGTCTCGCGGCAGGCGGTGGCCACGGTGTGGGTTGACAGGACGTTGTTGCGGACGGCTTCGCGCAACTGGGTTTCCAGCAGCGGAACCTGCTTGTAGGCGGCGGCATGGAAGACCGCTTCGGGCTCGGCGAGACGCAGGGCATGGGCAATGACCGCTGGATCGCCGCAATCGCCAAGGATCGGGATGTATTCCAGATCAGGGAAGTCGCGGCGCAGTGCCGCTTCCGTGGTGGTCAGCGCCAATTCGTCGATTTCGACCAATGCGATGCGGCGCGCGCCGTGTCGCGCACACTGCCGGCACAGCTCGGAGCCGATCGACCCACCGGCCCCCGTCACCAGCACCGAGCGCGCGCCCAGCCAGCTGCGGATCGCCTTCCAGTCTGGCAACACCGGTTTGCGACCCAGCAGGTCCTCGATCGCGACCTCCTTGAGTTCGCCCGGCAGCGAACGGCCCTCAAGCACGTCCTGTAGCCGCGGAACCATCCGGAACGGCAGGCCGGTGCGCTCGCAGGCGACCACGACGCGCTGCAGCGCGTTCGCTTCGGCCCCGGGCATCGCGATCACGAGCAACTTGGCGGCGGTTTCGCGCGCAATCTCCTGCAGGTCCTGCACCCTGCCGAGCACCGGGACGCCTTGCAGCTTGGTGCCGCGAAGACGCGCGGCATCGTCCAGGAAGCCCACTGGCTGGTAGGTGCCGAATCGCCGGAGGTCTCGTACCATCGCCTCGCCCGCCTGACCGGCGCCCAGGATCAGGATCCGCACCGAGGCCTTGTTGCGCCGGTCGCTACGGGTGTCCTTCCAGGCGCGATACAGCAATCGGGGCGCACCCAGCGCACCCATCAGGACCACCGGGTAGAACACCAGCACGGTGCGCGAAACCAGGTCGAGCCGGTTGTACAGGAACAGACCCAGCACGATGGCGAACAGACCGAACATGCACGCTTTCAGGATGTTCACCAGGTCATGGATGCTCGCAAAGCGCCAAAGTCCCCGATACAGGCCCACCTGCCAGAACACCAGGCCCTGACCCGCAATCACCAGGGCGATCTCGGCCGACCACAGCGGCATCGCCAGTGGATGCGGCTCGAGTCCGAAACGCAGTCGGTGCAACCCTTGCCACACCAGCCACACCATGGCCAGGTCATGCGCGACAACCGCCAGCCGTGGCAGCCCCATCCGCCATTTCCAAACGCTCATCCCTTGCGCCTCTCCGTTTGATCATCCTGTCGACTGACAATGTCCCCGCGTTGCAGACACCACCATAAAAAAGCGCCCGAGGTATACCACGCGAAAACGGCAGCCAATGTGAGAAAAAATCCACCCCGTGCGCCCAGTACCGAGACCACTACCAGGCCAGCAGCTGTCCAGGCCGCGTATCCGAACGTCACCGGGACGTGGCTTCCAACACGGCGTGCCCATTCCTGATACGCGTGCTGGGCATGCGCCCTCCACCAGGGTTCGCCGCGAAGGATGCGCCGGCCCAAGGTCAAGCCTGCGTCGACCAAGAACGCCGAAAGCGGCACCAGGGCAAGCGGCCAGCTTTCCCTGCGCTGCGCGACTGCGGCGATCGCCAAGGCTGCCATCGCGAATCCCAGCGTCCCGCTTCCGACATCACCGAGAAAGATGCGCGCCCGCGGAAAATTGAAAGGCAGGAAGCCCGCGCAAGCCGCCACCAACGCCCATCCCAGCCAACCCCAGGCGCTTCCGGAAAGAATGGCGGCATATCCCGCCGCGACCAGTGCCGCCTGGCTTGCCGCCAACCCGTTGATGCCATCCATGAAATTCCAGACGTTGGTCAACCCCAAGGCGACGCCGAAAGTCGCAATCGCCAGCCATGCCTGCCCATAGGTGCCGTACACGACAAACGCGAACATTGCCGCCGCGAGGCCGTGTACCCCGATCCGCAGCGAGGCCGGTAGCGGCCTGTGGTCGTCCCACCAACCGACGCCAGCGACCAGTACCAGTCCTGACGCGAAGCCCACCCAGAGCAACCCACGCGACGGCTCCCGCATCGCCAGCGCCAACGCCGCGACCAGCAGTACCAGCACGATGGAAATCCCGCCGCCGCGCGGGGTGGCAGTGCCATGGCTGCGACGTTCGCCCGGCTGATCGAGCAGGTTGCGGTGCACGGCATACGCGCGTGCCAGCCAGGTACCCACCGCCGCCATCGCAAAAAAAAGTGCCAGCCAGACCATCATGCGTGGTCAAACCACCGCATAGTTCAATAGCGGCTTCACCGTGCCCCATTCCTTGCAGCTAGGGCACTGCCAGTGATGGCTGCGCGCACCGAAGCCGCAACGGGTGCATCGGTAGCTGGGATTGCGGACCAGCAGCTGGTCGGTGATCTGCTTGAGGTCGCGCAGCGTGGCCAGCGGATCGGCTTCTTCGGCCAGCGTCAGGTCGATCAACGCCGCTTCGCCGCGCACTGATGGCCGGTCCTTCAGTTGCGCGGCCAGGTAGGCGCGCGCGGCAGGCACGCCTTCATCGGCTTCGACCATGCGGGTGAGCGCCAGCACCGGCGAGATGCCGCGGTAGTGCTCGCACATCTCGGTCAGGAACGCGCGTGCGCCCGTGGCATCGCCCACGCGCTCGTAGCTGGACAACAAGCCTGGCAGCACTTCCGGCAGGTAGTCAGCATCGTTGCGCGCGACGCGCTCGAACGCGCGGATGGCGAAGGCGTCATTGCCAGCCTCGACCTCGATGCGACCCTCGATCATCCCGGCCCGCACGGAGTTGGCATCGGCCTGGTAGGCGCGCGCCACCGCGGCCCGGGCAGCCTGCTCGTTGCCGGATGCGCGGTGGCGATCGGCCAACTCGCACTCGAACTGCGCGACCAGTTTGCCCATCGGCTCGTCGGTCGCGGCTTCGTAGCGTCGCGCATTCTCGATCGCCTTGTCCCAGTCACGCTCGGCCTGGTAGATGTGGATCAGGTGGCGCAGTGCCAGCGGCGCGCGCATGTCCAGCGCCACGAGGTCGCCGAACACGGTTTCGGCGCGATCCAGCAAGCCCGAGCGCATGTAGTCCTCGCCCAGCGCCAGCAGGGCCTGGACCTTCTGTGCATCGGTCAGGCCGGGGCGCTGCACGAGCGCCTGATGCAGGCGGATAGCCCGATCCACCTCGCCCCGACGACGGAACAGGTGGCCCAGTGCGACCTGTGTTTCGAACGTGTCCTTGTCAAGTTCGGCGATATGCAGGAACAGCTCGATCGCCTTGTCAGGCTGTTCGTTGAGCAGGTAGTTGAGACCCCGGAAATAGGTGGTCGACAGGCGACTGACCTGACTGTCGCGATTCCGTTCGCCCCCTCGACGGCCCAGTACCCAGCCGCTGACCGCGGCGATCGGCAGCAGCAGGAAGAACCAGAACCACTCGTTGATGAAGGCCATCGGTCAGGCTTCCGGGCGGCGGACAGCGGCCGAGCCCTGCTTCCCGGCGCGCGCCAGACGCCGTCGCAACGGCAGGACCAGGCTGGCGGTGACGGCCAGGCCACCCGTGGCGACACCGACCAGCAATGCAATGATGAGGACGACGCCCAGCGTTGCTGTTGCCGCGCCAACGCCAAGATCGACATGCACCGTCTGGACGTTGAGCGCGCCCACGACCGCGCCGAGCGCGAGGCAGGCGAATGCAATGAGGAAGCGAATGAAACGCATGGGTGGCCTCCAGGCGACCTTCCGTTGTCGGTGGTTAGCTTAGCCGACCGGTGCGCCGGGTTCAGTACAACACAGGCGCCGTGGCGCCGAAGGATCAGTCGGCTTCGTCGAGCGGCACCACGCCGCTGACACGCTCGCGCAATTCCTTGCCGGGTTTGAAATGGGGGACGTGCTTGCCGGGCAGAGCCACTGACTCGCCGGTCTTGGGGTTGCGCCCCAGGCGCGGTGGACGGTAATGCAGGGAGAAGCTGCCGAAGCCCCGGATCTCGATCCGGTCGCCGGCCGACAACGCACCGCCCATCATTTCGAGCAATGCCTTCACCGCCAGATCCACGTCATCGCTCTTCAGGTGCGCCTGACGTTGTGAAAGGATCTCGATCAGCTCGGACTTGGTCATGGGCGAAACAGGGACCCGCTAGGTGACACATGGAATGGCCCGGGGACAGAGAATGCCCGAACGCAACAAAAGACGGCCCGACCGAAGCCGGGCCGTCTTAGTGGCTACCTCAAGAACGCAGGCAACCGTGGCTGGCGAGCCGTGTTACTCGGACTTGTTGCCGAGCTGCTCGCGCAGCAGCGCGCCCAGCTTGGTGGTGCCGCTGGAGGCATCGGCCGCCGCACGGTTGTAGTCCGACAGGGTTTCCTGGACCTCGGCCTCGTCCTTCGCCTTGATCGAGAGCTGCATGGTGCGGCCCTTGCGATCCATGCCGATGAACTTGGCTTCGATCTCGTCGCCGACCTTGAGGTGCTGTGTCGCGTCGTCGACGCGGTCCTTGGCGATATCGCGCGCGGCGATATAGCCTTCGATCCCGCCATCGAGCTCGACCGTGGCGCCCTTGGCGTCCACTTCCTTGACCACGCCCTTGACGATCGAACCCTTGGTGTTGGATGCCACGTACTGGCCCAACGGATCCTGTTCCATCTGCTTCACGCCGAGGCTGATGCGCTCGCGCTCCGGATCCACGGCCAGCACGACGGCTTCCAGCGTGTCGCCCTTCTTGTAGTTGCGCACGACATCTTCGCCGGTGGTGTTCCAGCTGATGTCGGACAGATGCACCAGGCCATCGATACCGCCATCCAGGCCGATGAAGATGCCGAAATCGGTGATCGACTTGATCTGGCCTTCGACCTTGTCGCCCTTCTTGAAGATGACCGCAAAGGTCTCCCACGGGTTCGAGGTGACCTGCTTCATGCCCAGCGAGATGCGGCGACGCTCCTCGTCGACGTCGAGGACCATGACCTGGACCTCGTCACCGACCTGGACGATCTTGCCCGGGTTGACGTTCTTGTTGGTCCAGTCCATCTCGGACACGTGGACCAGGCCTTCGACGCCCGGCTCGATCTCGACGAACGCGCCGTAATCGGTGACGTTGGAGACCTTGCCGAACACGCGGGTGTCGGCCGGATAGCGGCGCGCGATGTTGTCCCACGGATCCTCGCCCAGCTGCTTGAGGCCGAGGCTGACGCGGTTGCGCTCTTTGTCGTACTTGAGCACGCGGACATCCAGCTCGGCGCCGACTTCAACGACCTCGGACGGATGGCGCACGCGCTTCCAGGCCATGTCGGTGATGTGCAACAGGCCATCGATGCCGCCCAGGTCCACGAACGCGCCGTAATCGGTCAGGTTCTTGACGACGCCCTTCAGGATCGCGCCCTCGACGAGCTTCTCCATCAACTGCTCGCGCTCTTCCGAGTGCTCGCTCTCGACCACCGCACGGCGGGAGACGACGATGTTGTTGCGCTTGCGATCCAGCTTGATCAGCTTGAACTCGAGTTCCTTGCCTTCCAGGTAGGTCGAGTCGCGCACCGGGCGCACGTCGACCAGCGAACCGGGCAGGAATCCGCGGACATCCTTGATGTCGACGGTGAAGCCACCCTTGACCTTGCCGCTGATGCGGCCGGTGATGGTGGCATTGGCCTCCAGGGCCTCTTCGAGCTCGTCCCACACCATCGAACGCTTGGCTTTCTCGCGCGACAGCACGGTCTCGCCAAAGCCATTCTCGAGCGAGTCGAGCGCGACTTTCACTTCGTCGCCGACGGCCACGGTGAGGGTGCCGTCGTCGTTACGGAACTGTTCGATCGGCACGATGCCTTCGGACTTCAGGCCAGCGTTGATCACGACCACGTCGCTGCGGACCTCGACAACGGTACCGATGACGATGGAGCCCGGCTTCAGCTTGGCCAGGTTGTTCTGGCTTTGTTCGAACAGTTCGGCAAATGATTCGGTCATTGGGAAATTACTCTCGTGAACACACGGATCGCATTGGCTGGCTTGGTTACCTGGGTTACGCAGGCAGCACGTGGCCGATCCATCCATTATGTGGCGCGATCAAACTGCGCCATGTGTCGTTGGTTGAAGCCGCCGCGGGATTGCGACGGACGGTTGCTGCTGCGCTCGAAAAAAACCTCAGGGTGCCGGCATCAACGCCAGTACCTGCTCGACGACCGCATCGATTCCGGTGCCGGTGGTGTCGATACGGACGGCGCCTTCGGCCGGTCGTAGCGGTGCCACCTCGCGCTGGGCGTCGCGGGCGTCGCGGGCAAGGATCTCCCGCAGCAGACCAGCCAATGTAACGGAAACCCCCTTGCCATTCAACTGCTTATACCGTCTTTCCGCCCGTTCCTCGGCGCTGGCGGTCAGGAACACCTTCACCTCCGCCTCCGGGAAGATCACCGTGCCCATGTCGCGGCCGTCGGCAACCAGTCCCGGCGGCTGCCTGAACGCGCGTTGCCGCTCCTTGAGGGCCGAGCGCACCTCGGGAATGGCGGCGATGGCGGACGCGGCGGCGCCCGCAGTTTCGGTGCGCAGTTCGTCCGTGGCATCGACGCCATTGACCAAAACCCGCAACTCACCCCCTGGGTCTTCACGGAACCCGATCTCGGTGTCAAACGTGCAACGCACCAACGCCCCGTGATCGTCCAGATCCATGTCAGCCCAGCCTGCGGCCACCGCGACCGCGCGATACAAGGCACCGGAATCGAGGTAATGCCAGCCCAGTTTCTTCGCCACGAGGCGGCTGATGGTGCCTTTGCCTGAGCCTGAGGGACCGTCGATCGTCAACACGGGGATCGTATTCATCCCGCCATTATGCCGGCGCCCGACTGGGCGCGCGCCAGCATCCCTTGGGTG
>JBBRWW010000020.1:0-27290 GCA_038248955.1 Lysobacterales bacterium | reverse complement strand
GGTCCGGATCCGGGTCGATCAGATCTTGCCGACCAGGTCCAGCGACGGGGCGAGGGTCTTCTCGCCTTCCTTCCACTTGGCCGGGCAGACCTCGCCCGGATGGGCGGCGACGTACTGGGCGGCCTTGATCTTGCGCAGCAGTTCGGTCGCATCACGGCCGATGCCGCCGGCGGTGACCTCGACGATCTGGATCTTGCCGTCAGGATCCACCACGAACGTGCCGCGATCGGCGAGGCCGACCTCTTCAATCATCACGTCGAAGTTGCGGGTGATCTGGCCGGTCGGGTCGCCGATCATCGGGTAGCTGATCTTGCCGATCGTGTCGGAGCTGTCGTGCCAGGCCTTGTGGGCGAAGTGGGTGTCAGTGGAGACCGAATAGATCTCGACGCCGAGCTTCTGGAACTCGGCGTAGTTGTCCGCCAGGTCGCCCAGTTCGGTCGGGCAGACGAAGGTGAAGTCGGCCGGATAGAAGAAGAACACCGACCACTTGCCCTTCAAGTCGGCGTCGGACACGTCGACAAACTTGCCGTTGTGGAATGCGGAGGCCTTGAACGGCTTGATTTCGGAGTTGATCAGCGACATCGGGAGGATTCCTCGTGGTGGGTGGGAGCAGATGGGATGGCTGGGGTACGCCAGCAATCCTAGGGTGGGCAGGTGAATCAATCAAATCGATTGATGGTATTGGATTGATAGAAATAAACTATGACGTAGCGATCCCGGTAATCGATTGAACGCAGTCCGGCGTCGCGCCCGCCAGGCTGGCCCGGCGCTGCAAAGCCTTGCCGTTTGCAGGCGGGAGGGGCGGTTGCCGGGGGTTGGGTCCGTCAGCGGCGCTGCCACCCCGCAACAGTCGCGGTGCAGATTGATCAAACGGAGGTTGGATCGACGGGCGGCCCGCGTCGGGCGACGCCGGCGCCGCGCTATTGCAGCCGGAACTCGAAACGGCCCTCGCTGCGCTCGACCGATACCAGGCGCAGGAACGGGGCCAGCCGCGGGTAGAACTCCGCCGGCATGCGCGCGGTGGCGAGGAATTCGGGGGCGCGACCCTCGGCCCACGTCCCCTGGCCGTCGAGTTGCAGCGGACCGGCGAGCGTGGCCAGCGAGGTGCGGACCGTGGGGCCATCGCCGCTGACGCGCAATTCGTAGTCGCCCAGTGGCGTGACCGGGGACAGCGCCGAGCCGGCCGCGCGCCATTGCACCGTCGCGCTGCCCTGGGTGCCGCTCCGGCCCACCGACAGGCGGCCGATGTGCACGGACAAGTTCCCCGTCAGCCCCAGGGTCGAGAGTTTGGGAACCAGGTGACCCAGTGCCGCGGCCGGCACACCGATTTCGGCGTTGCGGATCTCGATCCGCGACCAGGAGAGCGCGACCGGGAATACCTGCGGCGCCGTGTCGAGCCCGACCTCGTATCCCAGACGCGCGCGCAGCAAGGCGGTGGGCAGGAAACGCCAGCGCACCTGCTCGGCCAAGCCAGCGCGACCGCGTTCGTCGCGGATTTCCAGCTGCCCGGTCCCCGACCACAGCGTTCCGCGTGCCTCGGCCAGCCGCAGGCGGCCTTCGCTTGCCTCCTTCAGGCGCGCATCGATCAGCGTCGCCGGCGCCGTGGCGACCAGGGCGACGGCGTAGGCCAGTCCCAGCCCAGCCGAGAGCATGCGGCGCTTCATTGCGGCTTCGCGCGGACCACGGTCGCGGTGACGCTGACCAATCCGGGCGAGGTGGCGAGCGCCTCGATCCGGCACGCGTCCAGCCGCGCCTGCTGCGACGACAGGCCCACGACCAGGTCGAGCCACGCCGTGAATGGCACCGCGCCGAACACCACCACCACCTGGTCGGCGTCGGTGGCATCCAGGCGCACCAGCGCCGACGCCAGCCCGGCGGCGTCGATCCGTGCCTGGACGAGTGTGCGCAGATCCGTCGTCGACGCCGTGGCGGCCGGGGCCGCCCGCAGGTGGGCGTACTCGAGCGCCTGCTGCTCGAGGCGCGCGGCCTCGCCCTGCAGCGTCGTGACGCTGTTGCGCAGCGGCACGCGGGCACGCTGGGCCGACATCACCAGCGCGAGGTATCCCGCGATCACCAGCACTGCCGCCAACGCGGCGATGATCGATCGATCGCGCGGCGACCGCGATTCCCAGGCCTTGCCCAGACGCGCCCTCACGACGCGCGCACCGTCATTGTCACGCTGGTGCTGGCGTCCCTGGCCGACGCCGGCGGCGCATCCACCCCCAACCCCGACTGCCGCAGGCGCGTCTCGATCCCGCGCAGGCTGGCCTCGTCGAGCGGGGCAAGCTCCAGCGTCAGGCGCCCGCCCTCGTAGGACACGGCGCGCACCGCGCCGGCCGGCAGCGCCGACGTGGCCGCGGCCACCTGCTCGATCATCGGCAGGAAATCGCCGCTGTCGGGCTGGCCGGCGGCATGGCGCGCCTCGGCGAGTTTGCGGCGCATCTGCAATGCCGGGTCGGCGACTGCCACCGCATCGGGAAAGACATTGCGAAACCGCGTCTCCATTTGCTGGCGCAGGGCGCGCTGCTGGCCTGCCAGCGACGTCCAGTCGACGACCAGGGCGACCACATGGATCGCCAGCGCTGCGCCGAGCAGCCAGGCGGCGGGCCGCAGGCGCGCCGGCAGCCCCTTGAACATGCGCCAGCGTTGCTGCTCCTGGGCCAGGCTCACGCCGGCGTCGGCCGGCGCGCCGCGCCAATCCCAGCCACCGGCCACGCGCACGCCGATGCCGAGTTCGCGCGACCACGCATCGGTATCGGGCGCCGCGTCGGGCGCGGTGGTGAACAGTGCGAGCGTGGTGGGGGTGTCCCCGGCGGTGGCCGCTTCCTCCAGCAGCAGGCGCAACGACAGCGGTGGCGTGTCGCGGTCGCCGCAATCGGTCGCCGCGGCCTCGAGTTCGCCAGTGCGCACGAAGCCCTCGCTGCCGTTCCAGGCCAGGCTCCATTCGCCTGCGGTCCACGGCAACAGCAGCGATTCGCAGTGGACCTCGTAACCGTCGATGCCCACGACGTTCAGCGCCTCGCGCCAGCGCGCCAGCCCTGCCTTGTCGACGACCGCCAACACGTCGTGGTCGACCGACCTGCCCAGCCAGCTGACCTGGTTGGCATCCGGGTCGCCTGCGGTGCGTTCCTCGACGGCGAATGCCAGCAACGATCCGGCATCGCGCCTCGCCGCCGGCGGCAAGTGCGCGCGCGTGATCAATACCTGTTCGGCGGGAAGCACCATCTGGACGCGGCCGGCGTGGCGCGGCAGCTCCGCGAGCGGGCCTTCGCCGGCGATCACCGCGCGCTCGTCGCTGACCAGCGCCCACTGGCACCGCTGTGGCGGCTCAAGCAACGAAGCGCGGATGCGCAGCAGGCTCATGGGAACTTCCTCCACACGACTGCCGGCCAACCGGCATTTTCGCGCGCCAGCAGCGCCGAACCGCGCGCCTGCGCGCCGCCGATCGTGATCGCCATCGTCGCGATGAAGTAGTCGCTGCTCACCGCTATGTTTTCGCTGGGCACGCTGAGTCCGGAAGGCAGTTGGCTGGAAAATTCGGAAATGTCGCGGAACCAGGTCCGCTCGCGTCGCGCCACCATCGCCCGGGCCTCATCAAGGCCAAGGCCTGCGACGCTGGCGGCGATGACCTCGGGTGGGGCGGTGTTGACGTTGACCGCGGTGAAGCGTGGCAAGGCCGTCACGAACGGGCGAAGGCGGGCGCGGACAGTGTCGTCGAAGCCCGCCACCAGCGCGAGTTCGGCGATGTCGGTCAGCGGCCGGTTCGCGGCAAGGTAGGGCGGCTGCAGCGCCAGGTAATGTGCATCTTCGGCACCCCCGCGCGGTTGCGGCTCGCGGTCGGCGTCGATCCAGTCGGCGAGCGAGTCGGCCAATGCCGGCGGCAGCGCCAGGATCGCGAGCAGGCGCCGGAAGCGTTCCAGCTGGGCGACATCGACGCGGCCGTCCTTGAGCAGGTTGTTGAGGTTGAAGCGGCCCTGCTGATCCTCGACGTGGCCGGTGAGGCTGCCGTTTTCGACCGGCATCGACGGCAACCGCAGCGCCCAGGGCTCGCCGAGGTGGTCGACGTCGTTGGCGCGACGATCGTCGCTCAACACCGCCCGCGACCAGTCCAGGCCGGCCTGAAGTAAATGTTGTGCCTGGGCATGGCCGGCGGTCAGTTCGACCTGGCGGGCCCAGGTGCTCTGCGCCACCAGCATCGCCGTCGCGGCCAAGGCCGCGAGCGCGACCACCGACAGCGCCAGCACGATGGCGACGCCGCGTTGCCGTGCGCTTGCGGTCAGGCCCATGCGGTCATACCCATGCCGTCATGTCCATGCGGTCGGCTCATCACTGCGGCCTCATGCGTTCAACGCGAACACGCGCACGATCTCTTCGCCCGAGGCGAGCACGATGCGCAGGCGCACCGCGCGTGGGATCGCCGGGTCGGCTGGCGATGTCGGCCACGCCTCCCGCCAGGTGCGATCCGCGCCGAGGTACTCGACGTCAAACGCGGTCACCCCGGCCAGCACCGGATAGCGCGCGGGCAACACGTCGGGCGCCAGGTCCAGTCCCGGCCACAGCCACAGTTCGATTTCCTGCTTGCCATTGAGTGCATAGGCGACCCGGCGCGGGCTGTCCACGCCCTCGGCCGAGGCGAAGCGGCTGAGTTCCAGTCGCGCGCCGGCGGTGGTGGCCGGCCTCCCCAGCCATGCCGGGATGCTGCGGTCGGCGGCGCGCATCGGTCGCGGCGCGACCATCTGCACGTCGCGTTCGAAACGCGCGAAGAACGACGACACATGCCGCCACTTCTCGGCTTCGGCGCTGACGTGTTCACGCGCGTCCAGGACCGCGCCGAGGCTGCGGTAGGACATCAACGCCAGCAACGACAGGATCAACAGCGCGGTGAGCAGCTCGATCAGGGTGAATCCGGCGCGCGCGGTCGAGCGGCCACCGCGGTGCCTGTTGCCATCGCCACGGCCGGCGGCGCGCGCCGTCACATCGCGCCGTCCGGGGAAGGCAGCGGTCATGGACGGGCGGCCGGCGGATCGACGACGAAGCCGGTGAGATGCGAGAGCTGGTGTTCTTCATCGGGAGCGGCGAACACGTGCAGGTCGACGCGCCGGAAGCGGTCGTTCGGGGTGGTGACCACTTCCTCGCGCCAGGTGAATTCCATGCCCGCTTGGCGCTGGGTGCCGCGTCCGATGCCCGGCGCCGGCCAGTCGCCGCGTGCGCGCTGCTCGGCGAGGACGTTTTCGGCGACCCAGCCAGCCAGCAGCCGCGCGCGCAGCGCCTCGACATTGCTGGTGCCCTGGCCCGCGGCGCGCAAGGCCGCAAGCAGGGCGATCGACACGATCGCCAGCGCCACCAGCACCTCGATCAAAGTGAAACCGCCGCGCAGGGATGCGCCAGTGTCGCGTGAGGCAGGATGCTGGAAGCGACCGCCGCGCAGGGATGCACCCACGGCTGGCTCCCTGCGGTGGTCGTCGCTGGAAGCCTCGTCGGCCGTCACCGATTGCTGTCGCGCGTCAGCGCTGCGCCAGGTCGCCACGGGCGTCTCCTGCACCTGCCACGACCTGCAATTCGCCCACCGGCGAGGCGGTCACCGCGTAGCGCGCGTCGCCCAGCGACAGGTCGATGGCGAAGGCCATGTCTGCTCCGTAATAAGGCGAGAACTGCAGCCGCATGGTTCCCTTCGCGGGCACGTTTTCCAGCCGCAACGCGGAAACCAGCATCCCCTGCGGCAGGGCGCGCGCTCGCAAAAGGTCGCTGTCGCGGACCTCGACCCAGTCGCCATCGGCGGTCATGCGCCAGAACCGGTAGTCGGGCCCGTTGCTGGTCCACGCGATGGGCGTGCCCGTGAGGCGCGATTCGGCCGCGGCGAGGTCCAGCAGTTGCGCCAGCCGTTCGGCTTCCACGCGCAACAGCCCGCGATCGTCCGGACGCACGATCGCGGCCGCCAGGCCGACAACCATCCCCATGATCATCAGCACCACCAGCAGCTCGATGAGCGTGAAGCCCCGGCTGCGTCGCGTCGCCGCCGCGCGTGGCACCGCGCGCTCCTTGGCTACAGCGTCCACGAGCCTATGTCGGCGTCGTTGCCTTCGCCGCCGGGCGCGCCATCGGCGCCGAAACTGAGGATGTCGATCTCGCCGTGCAGGCCCGGATTCAAATATTGGTACGGGTTGCCCCACGGATCGTTGGGCAGGCGTTCGAGGTAACCGCCGGCCTTCCAGTTGTTCGGGACCGGCGGCGTGGTCGGGCGCACGGCCAGCGCCTGCAGGCCCTGCTCGGTCACCGGGTAGCGCTGGTTGTCGAGCCGGTACAGCTTGAGCGACTGCATCAGGCTGGCGATGTCCTGCTTGGCCGCGATCACCCGCGCCTCGTCGGGGCGACTGATGATCTTCGGCACCACCAGCACGGCAAGAATGCCGAGGATGACGACCACCACCATCACCTCGAGCAACGTGAAGCCACGCTGCAATGAATTTGGTTCCAAGGGGTTCTCCTGCGAGCGGTCGGTCCGGGGCGCACGTGGCTCGCGCCGGTTCGCCGGCACCCGGAAATGCACTGTACGCTAGCCGCCACCCGTATCAGCGACCTCCGCGTGCTCCGCGCGGGGTGATCGGGTGGCATTCCACCGGGCGAACCATGCAAGCGATGACCCTAGAACGATCACGCCTGGCGCAAACCGCGCTGGTGTCGGTGCTGACCTTCGCCGCGCTCGCGCTGCTGGGACTGGTGCTGGCGTACTGGACCTGGGTCTGGCTCGCCCCGCGCGCCGAACCGGCTGCCCCCGCGTTGGTGCCACCAGCGGCAGGCGTCGGCGCGGCGACCGGCCTGTTCGGCAGCGCGCCGGCCGGTGGCACTGGCGCCGCACCGACCGGCATCGCGATCCGCCTGCTCGGCATCGTCGCAGCCACGCAGGCAGGCCGCGGCTACGCGGCGGTGCAGCTCGAGGGCAGGGAGATCGTCGCCGTGCGGGAAGGCGAAGACATCACACCGGGCCTGCGCCTGGTCGAAGTGGCCAGCCATCACGTCATCCTGGAGCGAAGCGGCGTCCGTGAGACGCTGGCGTTGCCCAGGCTGGTCGCCGCGCCGGTCCCGGTCCAGGTCCAAGTCCCGGACCCTGTCGCGTCGCCCGGTCCATGAGCTCTCCTCCTAAGATAGGCATCCTTCGCCGATGGTCCAGCCCGAATGAAACACTCGTGTCCTTGAAGCATGCGCTGCTGGCCATGGCCCTGACATTGGCGCTGTGCCCGGCGTGGCCCGTCAATGCCCAGCAGAACCCCGACGCGGTGATGCTCAACTTCGTCAATGCCGAAATCGAGGGCGTGGTGAAGGTGGTGGCCGAGGTCACCGGCAAGAATTTCGTCATCGACCCGCGCGTCAAGGGCACCATCAACATCGTCTCGGCCGATCCGCTGCCGCGCGGGCAGGTGTACGAGGTGTTCCTCTCGGCGCTGCGCCTGCAGGGCTTCGCGGCGATCGAGGATCGCGGCATCGTCCGCATCGTGCCGGAGACCGATGCCAAGCTGTACCCCAGTCCCACGGTCGGCCAGCGCGGCATGGCGCGCGTCGCCGGCGATCGCATCCAGACCCAGGTGTTCACGCTCAAGTACCAGTCGGCCGCGCAACTGGTGCCGATCCTGCGGCCGCTGATCGCGCCCAACAACGCCATCACCGCCTACCAGGGCAACAACACCCTGGTGATCACCGATTACGCCAACAACATGCTGCGCCTGTCGCGGATCATCGACTCGATCGACCAGCCCAGCGGCGGCGATCCGATCGTGATCCCGCTGCAGTACGCGTCGGCGGTCGACGTGGCCACGACGGTCAACCAGCTGTTTGCCGAATCGCTGCAGGGCGCCACCACCACCGAAGCCACCCAGCGCTTCAGCGTGGTCGCCGATGCACGCTCCAACAGCCTGCTGGCGCGTTCGGGCGATCCGTCGCGGCTGGTGCAGCTGCGCAAGTTCGTGGCGATGCTGGATTCGCGCACCAACGCCGGCGGCAACATCCACGTCGTCTACCTCAAGAATGCCGAGGCGGTAAAGCTCGCCGAGACCCTGCGGGCGATCTACCAGGGCGAAGCCGGCGTCGCCGCGCTGCCGGCCGCCGCGCCGCTCGGGGTGCCTGCGACCGGCGGCAGCGGCCAGATGCTCGCCGCGTCGACCACCCCCGCTGCGACCACGCCGGGCATCATCCAGGCCGACGCGGCCACCAACTCGATCATCATCACCGCGCCCGACGCGATCTATAACAACCTGCGCGCGGCGCTGGACAAGCTCGACGTGCGCCGCGCCCAGGTGTACGTGGAGGCGTTGATCGTCGAACTCACCGCCGACAAGGCCGCCGAGTTCGGCGTGCAATGGCAGAACCTCACCGGGCTGGGCAAGGACGGCACGCAGGCGTTCGGCGGCACCAACTTCGGCGGCGCAGGCCGCAACATCATCGGCATCTCGCAGAACCCGACCACCGCCGCGCCGGGCCTCAATGTCGGCGTGGTCAACGGCCGCGTCAGCATCCCCGGCATCGGCCAGATCCTCAACCTGGGCCTGCTGGTGCGGGCGCTGGAAACCGACGGCAACGCCAACATCCTGTCCACACCGACGCTGCTGACGCTGGACAACGAGGAGGCCGAGATCGTCATCGGCCAGAACGTTCCGTTCATCACCGGCCAGTACGCGCTGTCGGGCGGTTCGACCACGCCGACGCCGTTCCAGACCATCGAGCGCCAGGACGTCGGCCTGAAGCTGCGGATCAAGCCGCAGATCTCCGAGGGCGGCACGGTGCGCCTGCAGATCTACCAGGAAGTCTCCAGCATCAACGACAAGGCCAATCCCGCCGGCGTGATCACCAACAAGCGCGCGGTGGCCTCGACGGTGCTGGTCGACGACGGCCAGATCGTGGTGATCGGCGGCCTGATCCAGGACGCGGTCAGCGATGGCGTCGACCAGGTGCCGTTGCTGGGCTCGATCCCGCTGATCGGCGGCCTGTTCCGCTCCAGGACGCGCTCGCACAGCAAGACCAACCTGATGATCTTCCTGCGGCCGACCCTGGTGCGCGACAGCCAGCGCGCCGACGTGTTCACCGGTCAGCGCTACGACTACATCCTGGGTGAGCAGCTCAAGGCCAGGCCGGTGCAGTCGCAGGTGTTGCCGGACATGCAGGGAGCGCTGCTGCCACCGCGGGTTGCGCCGGCCGTGCCCGCGCGTCCCGGCCAGTCGACGCCGTCGCCCGGGGAAGGGCGCCCCTGACATGGGCTGGCGCGCGAACACGATCCCGTACGCGTTTGCCAAGACCAACGGCGTGGTGCTCACGTCCCTGGACCACGAGCTGGCGCAGGTGGTCGTGCGCAGCGACGCGCCAGCCGGGGCGCTGGCGGAACTGCGCCGCGCGCTGGGTGTGCCGGTGCGCGCCCGTCGCATCGACGCGGTGCAGTTCGACGAGATGATCGCCGCGGCCTACAACGGCGCCGGGTCCGGGGCGGCGGCACTGGCCGTCGACATCGCCCAGGACCTCGACCTGTCGCGGCTGCTGCAGGAAATCCCCAAGGTCGAGGACCTGCTCGAAAGCCAGGACAACGCGCCGGTCATCCGCCTGATCAATGCGTTGCTCACCCAGGCACTGCGCGATGGCGCGTCCGACATCCACATCGAACGCTTTGAGACGCGCTCGGTGGTGCGCCTGCGCGTCGACGGTACGCTGCGCGACCTGATCGAGCCGGCACGCGCGCTGCACAACGCGATCGTTTCGCGGGTCAAGATCATGGCGCAGCTGGACATCGCCGAGAAGCGCCTGCCGCAGGACGGCCGTATCACCCTGCGCATCGCCGGCAAGCCGGTGGACGTGCGCGTGTCGACGATCCCGACCGGCCACGGCGAGCGCGTCGTGATGCGGCTGCTGGACAAGCAGGCCGGTCGGCTGGACCTGGGCAGGCTCGGCATGGACGACGCCACGCTCGTGGAGATGGATGGGCTGATCCGCAAGCCGCACGGCATCGTGCTGGTTACCGGCCCGACCGGCTCGGGCAAGACCACGACGCTGTACGCGGCGCTGTCGCGCCTGGACGCCACCGCGCTCAACATCATGACCGTCGAGGACCCGATCGAGTACGACCTCGACGGCATCAGCCAGACCCAGGTCAACGCCCGGATCGAGATGAGTTTCGCGCGCGCGCTGCGCACGATCCTGCGCCAGGATCCGGACGTGGTGATGATCGGCGAGATCCGCGACCTGGAGACCGCGCAGATCGCGGTGCAGGCCAGCCTCACCGGCCACCTCGTGTTCGCCACCTTGCACACCAACGACGCGGTCAGCGCGATCACGCGCCTGGTGGACATGGGCGTAGAACCTTTCCTGCTCGCCTCCAGCCTGATCGGCGTCGGTGCCCAGCGGCTGGTGCGCCGCCTGTGCCTGGAGTGCCGCAAGCCGTTCGCCGCCGATGCCGCGCAGCTGCGCGCGCTGGGACTGGCGCCGACCGACGGCACGCTGTATTCGGCGCAGGGCTGCGAGGCCTGCAACGGTACCGGCTATCGCGGCCGCACCGGCATTTACGAACTGCTGACCCTCGACGACGACCTGCGCCGGTTGATCCACGACCGCGCCTCCGAGCAGACCCTGCGCGACCACGCGCTGGCGCATGGCATGCGCACGCTCCGCGACGACGGCATGCGCTGGGCGGGGCAGGGCCTGATCAGTCTCGAGGAAGTGGTGCGCGTGACGCGCGAATAGCTGCCGCCATGGAAGCCTTCCAGTACGAGGCGCTCGACGCCACCGGCCGCACGGTCTCCGGCGTGGTGCAGGCCGAGACCGCCCGCCAGGCGCGCGCCCAATTGCGCGCCCAGGGCCTGCTGCCATCCACGGTCGAGCAGGTGCATGCGCGAGCGCGAGCCGGCCAGGCCTGGGCGCGGGGGATCTCCGCCACCGAGTTGAGCCTGGTGACCCGGCAGATGGCGACCCTCCTGGATTCCGGCCTGACGATGGAGCAGGCGCTCAATGCGCTGATCGAGGAAGCCGCCGAACCCCGCACCCGCGAAGTGCTGACCGGGGTCAAGACCGAAGTGACCGCCGGGCTGTCGCTGGCGTCGGCGCTGGGCGCGTACGAAAGGAGCTTCCCGGATTTCTACCGGGCGCTGGTGCACGGCGGCGAGGAGTCGGGTGCGCTGCCGACCGTGCTGCAGCACCTGGCCGACTACCTCGACGCGCGCCAGGCATTGCGGCAGAAGACCAGCCTCGCGCTGCTCTACCCGATCGTGGTGATGGTCGTGGCGACGCTGATCGTGACCGGTCTGTTGGTCTACGTGGTGCCGCAGGTGGTACAGGTATTCCAGCAGTCGCGTCAGAGCCTGCCGCTGCTGACGCGCGCGTTGATCGCCCTGAGCGACTTCCTGCGCGGCGCCTGGCCGTACCTGTTGGTGCTCGTTGTTGGCGTGATCGGCGCGGCGCGGATGGCCTTGAAGCGCCCCCACCTGCGCCGTCGCTGGCATGGGTTCGTGTTGCGGATGCCCTGGCTGGGGTCGCTGGTGCGCGGAGTCAATACCTCGCGCTTCGCCAGTACGCTGGCGATCCTGGTCGGCGGCGGCGTGCCATTGCTCAGCGCCCTCCACTCCGGCGCGCGGGTCATGACCAACGTCGTCATGGCCGAGGCCGTCGAACGTGCGATCGGACGGATCGGCGAAGGCTCGAGCCTGGCACGGGCCTTGGGCGAGACGCGGGTGTTCCCGCCGCTGCTGGTGCACCTGGTCGCGAGCGGTGAGGCCAGTGGCAAGCTCGAGCAGATGCTCGAACGCGCGGCGCGCCTGGAGACGCAGGCGCTCGAGCGCCGGTTGGCGGTATTCCTGGCGCTGCTCGAACCGGTGATGATCCTGGTGATGGGCGGCGTGGTGCTGATGATCGTGCTGGCGATCCTGTTGCCGATCATCGAGATCAACCAGTTGGTCAAATAGCCGGGCTGGACGAACCGAGCGCGGCGACGTTTCCAGCATCGCCGCGCGCGCGAAAACCCGGGACGGGCAGCCAAAAAAACGAAACCCGGCGCATGGCCGGGTTTCGCTGGATCGTTAAACGTACCGCTTGGAAACGTACCGCCTAGTTCTGCACGTTCAACTCGCTGCGGCGATTGCGCGCCCGGCCTTCCGGATTGTCGGAGCCATCGGGATTGGTGTTCGGTGCAATCGGTCGGCTCTCACCGTAACCATTGGGCCCGACCAGGCGGCCGACGTCGATGCCGTGGCCGGTCAGGTAGTCGTACACCGTCCGCGCGCGACGCTCCGATAGTCCCTGGTTGTACTGATCGCTGCCGATCGAGTCGGTGTGGCCGGCGACTTCGACACGCAGTTGCGGGTACCTGCCGAGGATCGAGATCGCCTCGTCGAGGATGACCACGCCATCGGGCCGCAGGGTGGCCTGGTCGAAGTCGAAGTTCACGCCCTTCAGGTCGATCGTCAGCGGCACCGGGCAACCGTCCGGACCGATCGTCTGGCCGGCCTGCGAGCCGGGGCACTTGTCGTCGCAGTTGTTGACGCCGTCGCCGTCGTCATCCAGCGACGCGCAGTTCGATACCGGCATCGGTGCCGGTCCGATCGGCGTCTGCGCCGGCGGCCCCAGACGGACGATCAGCCCGAGCGATGCCAGGTCGATGTCGCCCTTGTTGCCGACGGCATCGTCGATCCGATAGCGCTCCACCTCGGCCCGCATCCCCACTTTCTCGGTGAAGTCGTACTGCAGACCCACGCCGAACTTGTAGTTTGTGTCGCGCTTGCTGGGGTTGGGATTGGTGACGATCACCGCCCCCGTGCTGGTGAAGGTGTCCTTGGCTTCGGCATAGATGGCGCCGATGCGGCCGAAGGCAGAGAACTTCTCGGTGAACGGCAGGATCCCCAACAGGTCGAGGTTCACGCCCTGCAGCTTGATGTCGCCGGTCAGGGTGCCCGCCGGCACGGTCGTTGCCGTGTAGCCGAACTCACCGAGGTTGAAATAGCCCCCTTCGAGGGCGAAATTCCGGTTGAGCTGGTAGCCACCAAATATCTTGAAGCCGGTGTCGCGGTCGTCATCGGCAATCGAGACCGCAGTGAACCCCTGTCCAAGCAAGGTCGCGGTGATCCGCGGATCGTCGATGGTCGCCCTTGCCTGGCCGACGTTGAAACCGCCGTACCAGCCCGGATCGGCCGCTGCTGCCTGCGGGCTCGCGAGTACCGCGAGGATGGCCAGACCCAGTGATCCTGAGATTTTTAGCATTGTCATGTTGTTCTCCCAGGCCTTACGGAGCAGGCACGTTGATGACGGTATTGACCACCGTGACCGACGCGTTCAATGAGGTCGCACTGCCGTCCAAGGTCACGATGGCCACGTTGCCGGTGGTCGAGACCGAGACGCCCGCTGACGCGAGGATCCTGCCAACCATGGTGCCGCCACCGGCGGCGTTGATCGTCGCAGCGGTGCCGACCCGCCAGTAGACGTTTTTCGCCAGGGCGCCATTGATCAGCGTGATGCTGCGCGGGGCGCCAGCGGCGCCGACGGTCAGCGAGCTGGCGGTCTGGAACACCCAGACCGGATTGGCGGCGTTCTGTCCATCAAGGACCAGATCCGAACCGGTGAGCAGGAACGAGCCACTGGCGGCCTTGTAGACGCCCGGGGCGAGTGTCTTGCCACCGAGTTGACCGGCACCGGGATCTACGCCGCCCGGCAGCACTGCTGGGGACAGGCTGTTGTACAGCGCTTCAGCGTCCAGCTTGGCTTGCTGGGCCAGCGTGCAATTGGCTGGATTGATGGCCGCCGAAGTCGGGCCGGTGGTGGACACGGTGCAGGTGCGCATCGTGCCGGTCACCGCACCGCGGTTAAGCGTGGTTTCGGTGTAGATGTCGCCGGCCGTATCGTGGAAACCAGTGACCGCCGACGTCGTCGTCGAGGTCGTGGCAAGCGAGCCGTTGATTACAGTCAGCGTACCCATGTTGGTGGTGCCGGCGGTGCCCGCCAGGATGCCGTAGGCGGCGTTGCTGCCCAGCGGCGGTGCGACCGGCGGCGGCGCCGGGGTGCACGGCTGCGTGCCGGTCACGAAGGTCCAGGTGCGGTTGGCCGCCAGCGCGTTGCCGGTGAGGTCCTTGGCGCCGGTGGTGATCGTGGCGGTGTAGCTGGTGCTGGCCGCCAATGCGCTGGCCGGGGTGAACGTCGCGACCCGGGTGGGGACGTCATAGGCGACGGATCCTGTCACCGCGGTACCCAGCGGCGGGCCCGTCAGCTGCAACGTGAAGGTCGCAGTCGAGATCGTGGCGGGATTCATCGCCTCGCTGAACGTCGCGCCTACCTCGGTTTGCAGGCATGCGCCGTTGGCCGGCGTCACCGCGATCACGGTGGGCGGCGTGACGTCCGAACCCAACCCGGTCGTGAAGTTCCAGGTGTAGTTGGCCGCCATGGCGGTCCCAGTGGAATCCTTGGCGGCGGTGGTGATCGTGCCCGTGCACGTGGTGCTGGGCGGCAGATCGCTGGTCAGCGTCAGGGTCGCGGTGTTGGTCGCCGCAGCATAGGTCACGGTGCCCAACTTCGGCGCGCCGGTGGGACAGGCGAGCGTGAACGTGGCGGGTGCGGTGACCGTGGCCGGGTCCATCGCCTCACTGAAGGTGGCCGTGATCGCCCGGGTATTGGTTGGCACGTTGGTGGCATCGCGAGCCGGCGTCACCGCGATCACCGTCGGTGCGAGCGCGCCTGGGGCGCCGAGGATGGGGTCGCGCCCGCCGCCGCCGCCGCCACCGCAGGCAGTCACCAGCGCGCTCAACAGCAAGACCATGGCCCATGGCAGGCCTCGGGAGGGGTTCTTGAGTGTGGTCACTATGTTCATATGCATCCCTTCTTCAGTGTTTCGGAAAATCATTGACGCTGTAGGCCGCACGGTGCGTCGAAATCCTGAGTGTGGACTCGCGATGACCGGGCCGGAGAGATTGATCTGGGTATGTTGAAACGTGAGCTTCGCGATATGGTCCCGCCCCCCGGGCCCAACTAGCGCCATGCGTCGCTTAGACGACTGCTGCTTTTCGAGTATCGACCGACGAGTGGTGACTGGAGGGTGAATCCCGTTCATCAAGCAGGGCGCGGTCGTACAGCGGGCCGCTCCGCTCGATCAGCATTGTCGACTTCCTGAGGGGTTCCCCGCGTCGGCAGGGGGTGCGACGACGGCGTCGGGAGCCAAGGCGCAAGGAGGTCGATACTTCCGGCAGGGTCGTGCGCGGCGCTCGGTCGTTTATGGTCAGCGGTTGGGTCTGCACCAGACCACACTCCTAGGGGACTGCCGATGTCGCTGCGCCTGAGCCTGCTTGCTTCCGCCCTGCTTGTCGCCGCCGGTATGGCGCACGCCGACGGTACCGTTCCCACCGGCCCGTTGCCGCGCAACGTGGTGCCGTCGCTGGTGTCGCTGGAGCTCAAGCTCGATCCGAAGCAGGCCCGCTTCAGCGGCACGACGCGGATCGAGGCCACGGTGGCCGAACCCACTCGCGTGATCTGGATGCATGCGCGCGACCTGGCAATCGCCAAGGCCGAGGCGGTGCTGGCCAACGGCAAGCGGATCGCGCTGTCCACCAGCGACGAACACGTCTCCGGGGTGCTGAAACTCACGGCTGCGCAGGTAATCCCGGCCGGCAGCGTCACGTTGCAGCTCGCTTACGATGCCCCGTTCGGGCAGTTGCAGGGCGCCTACAAGGTCAAGCCCGATGGTCGCGACTACGTGGTTACGCAGATGGAGGCGCTGGGGGCGCGCAACACCTTTCCCGGGTTCGACGAGCCCAGCTTCAAGCAGCCCTGGGACATCACCCTGATCGTGCCGGCCGAGGACGTTGCCGTCGCCAACAGCGCCGAGGCGAAGTCCGAGCGCCTGCCCGGCGGCTGGAAGAAGGTCACGTTCAATCGCACCGAGGCCTTGCCGTCGTACCTGATCGCTTTCGCCGTCGGTCCGTGGGACTTGCCCCGGGGACCCGACATCGGTCCCAACGGCTCACGCAGGCAGCCCATTGCCCTGCGTGGCGTCGCCGCCAAGGGCCAGGGCGGCCGCATGGCGTACTCGTTGGCCAACACGCCGGCGATCGTGAAGGCGCTGGAGGACTACTTCGGCACGCCATATCCGTTCGACAAGCTCGACAACGTCGCCGCGCCGGACTTTGCCGCCGGTGCGATGGAGAACGCCGGCCTGATCGTCTACCGCGACAGCCTGATGTTCCCCGACGAGACCTCGTCGGTGCGCGAGCGGCAGAGTTTCTGGAGCGTCAGCGCGCATGAGCTCGCCCACCAGTGGTTCGGCGACCTGGTGACGATGCAGTGGTGGGACGATATCTGGCTCAACGAGGCGTTCGCGACCTGGATGGGCAACAAGATCCATGGCCAGCTGCGCCCGGAGGCGCATACCGACCGCAGCCTCCTCGAAGGCGGCCTCGGCGCTATGGGCGTCGACAGCCTCGCCAGCACGCGCCGCATCCACCAGCCGATCAACGACTTCACCGAAATCCAGAACGCCTTTGACGGCATCACCTACCAGAAGGGCGGCGCGGTGCTGGCGATGTTCGAGAACTACGTCGGCGAGGAGGCCTTCCGGACCGGGGTGCGCAATTACCTGAAGGCACACGCGCGCGGCAACGCCACCAGCACCGACCTGATCGACGCCATCGCGGCGCAGAGCAAGGATCCGGCCGGCATCAAGGCGGCGTTCCTGAGCTTCATCGACCAGCCCGGCGTGCCGTTCGTCCAGGTCGACCTCGACTGCACGGGCAAGACCCCGGCGCTGGACCTGCAACAGCAGCGTTACCTGCCCCTGGGCTCGACTGCCAGCGCGGCGCAGACCTGGGGCATCCCGATGTGCGTGCGCTATGCCGACGGCCAGCAGGTACGCGAGCAGTGCGGGATCGTCAACGGCGCGCAATCGCGGCTTGAGTTGAGCCAGGCGACGAGCTGCCCGGCTTGGGTGATGCCCAATGCGCACGGTGCGGGCTACTACCGCTTTGCGCTTGCGCCACCGTTGCAGCAATCGCTGTCGGGGGTGTTTGCCCAACTCGACGAACGCGAGCAACGCGTGTACGCGGACTCGGTCACCGCCGCCTACGGGGCTGGGCAGCTGACCCCATCGCAGCTGCTGGCAGCGCTGCCGCGGTTCGCCACCGCCACGGTGCGCCAGACGGTCACCGCCGGCATCGGTAACGTGGGTTGGATGAGCCAGCACCTGATCGACGACGAGCCGCGGCGCGACGCCTTCATGGCCAGCGCGGCGGCGATCTACAAGCCACGTCTCGCCGAGCTCGGGCTCACGCCGAAGACGGGTGAGGTTGACGACGACCGCCTGCTGCGGACCAGCCTGATCGGCTTCATGGTCCGGGCGAAGGATCCCGCGGTGCGCGCTGAACTGGGGCGTCAGGGCCGGGTCGTGCTGGGACTGGACGGCGCCGGCCAGCTCACGACCAACGCGGTGCCGCGTGACATCCGCGGCACCGCGTTGGCCGTGGCCGTGGAGGACGGTGGCGTGGCCGCGTTCGAGCTTGCCGAAAAGCACTTGCGCGGTTCCCAGGACGCGGTATTGCGTGGACAGTTGCTCGGTGCACTGGGCAGCGCGAGGGATCCGGTGCTCGCCAGGCGCGCGCGCGCATTGGTGCTGGAAAAAGGCCTGCTGCGTCGCAACGAGGTCTATTCGATCGTGGGCAACCAGCTCGACGAGAACACCCTGCGTCCGGCCGCGCGCGAGTGGCTGGACAGCAACTTCGATGAGCTCGCGTCGCGCGTCGCCCCGGGAGGCGCCAACCTCGCCGGCCTGTACGCCGCCGATATGTGCAGCCTCGAGGAGGCCGCAACGCTGGAACGCAAGTTCGGCGAACGCCTCAAGAGTCTCGAAGGTGGCCCGATGGAACTCACGCAGGCCGGCGAGGCGATCCGCCTGTGTGCCGCCCAGAAACAGGCGCGGCATGGCCTGTCGCTGGCGTTTCCCGCCGTCGCCGCTCAGGGCGCAATGAGCGACGCCGCCGCCGGCTCGCGCTGACCACCGAGGAACGCCACGATCGCCGGCAACACCGTCGGCGATCGTTCCGGGGCGTACAACCCGAGCAACGGGGCGCTGTGGCCGCCGCCGGGAACTATCAGCAGTCGCGCCTCGATGCCGGCGCTGCGCAGTTTCGCGTCCAGTTCAACGCTGTCACGCGTCTCCACCACGCGATCGCGGTCGCCGTGGATCAACAGGAACGGCGGCTCGTCGCCGTCGATGAAGTTGATCGCCTGGGCCTGCGGCCATTGCGCCGGCGGGCCGAATACCTTCGTGTACTGGCCGTTGATGTCGAAATCGTACGGGCCCGACAGGCCGATGACCCCGGCCAGGTCGCGCGGACGGATGGCGTAGCGGGCGAGATAGCGCGGATCGGTGCCCAGCAGCGCGGCGATCTGTGCACCGGCGGAATGTCCGGCGACGAACAGCCGCTGCGGGTCGCCGCCGTATTCGCGAGCGTGCTGGCGCGCCCACGCCACGGCCCGGGCCGCATCATCGACGAATGCGGGAAACCCGGCGCGCGGGAACGTGCGGTAGTCGGCGACTATCGCCAGTACCCCCTGTTGCGCGAGCCGGCGACCGACAAAGCGGTACTGCGCGCGCTGCCCGCGCTGCCACCCGCCCCCGTAAAAGAACACCACGGTCGGTACCCGTCCCGCAGGCGCGCCTTGGGGACGGTAGACGTCGAGCGACAGCCCCACGTCGGGCGCGAACGCCACGGTCGCTTCCGGCGCCGGCAGGCCCCGGTTGGCAAAGCCGAAGATCGCCCGCTCGCAGCCGGTGGCCAACAGTGCGGTCAGGGCGATGGCGGCGGCGGCCAGGGTCGTGCGCAGTGGTGGCATGCGAAAGGATCTCGGTGGGAAGTGGATATGGCGCGGTCGGCGCCGGGTACGATGGACGGCCAGGCCGCATGGCGGCCCTGACACTCGAACGGAATACGCACGGATGGCCCGTATAGATGCAATGCTGCGCGCCGCGCGCTCACGGCTCGCGCCCGGCGAGGCGGAGTCGCTGCTGTCGCACGTGCTGGGAAAATCGCGCAGCTGGTTGTACTCGCATGGCGATGATGGCGTGGACGCCGCGGGCGCCGCGCGCTTCGACGACCTGCTCGGACGCCGCGTGGCCGGCGAACCGGTGGCGTACCTCATCGGTCGTCGTGGCTTCTGGCAATTCGATCTCAACGTCACCCCGGCGACGTTGATCCCGCGCCCGGAAACCGAGTTGCTGGTGGAGCTTGCGCTCGACCGGCTGTCCGGGGATCGCCCGTGGCGGGTCGTCGACCTGGGCACCGGCAGCGGCGCGATCGCGCTGGCGTTGGCACATGAACGCCCGAACGCGCAGGTGGTCGCCACCGATGCGAGCGCAGCGGCGCTCGACGTCGCGCGCGGAAATGCCGAGGCGCTGAAGCTGTCCCGGGTCGAGTTTCGCGCCGGCAGCTGGTTCGATCCGCTGCGCGGGGAACGTTTCGACCTGATCGCCAGCAATCCGCCGTACATCGCCGACGACGATCCGCACCTCACCCGGGGCGACCTGCGCCACGAGCCCCGCCCGGCACTGGCGTCGGGCGCCGACGGCCTCGATGCGCTCCGCGTGCTTGCCGCGGGCGCCGTCGACCACCTGCAACCAGGCGGCTGGCTGCTGGTCGAGCATGGATGGGACCAAGCGGAGCCAGTACGCGGGTTGCTGCATGCAGCCGGCCTGCTGGAAGTGCGGACGGCCCGCGATCTCGGAAATCGCGACCGCATTACGGTGGGCCGTGCCCCGTCCGCGCCGGCACGAAGCTAGACTACGACCAGGCCAAAGGCGGAGTCCTCATGCGCACGTTGTTTCCCGATATTGAACCGTTCGACACCGGCACCCTGGAAGTGGATGACCGCCACACGCTGTATTACGAGCAGTGCGGCAACCCTCACGGCAGGCCGGTGGTAGTGCTGCATGGAGGTCCCGGCGCCGGCTGTAGCCCGAAGATGCGGCGCTTCCACGATCCGGCCAAATACCGCATCGTGCTGTTCGACCAGCGCGGAAGCGGCCAGTCGACCCCGCATGCCGACCTGGTCGACAACACCACCTGGCACCTGGTCGCCGACATCGAGGCGCTGCGCACCAGGCTCGGTATAGACCGTTGGCAGGTGTTTGGCGGTTCGTGGGGCTCGACGCTGGCGCTGGCCTATGCGCAGTCCCACCCGCAGCGGGTGACCGAGTTGGTATTGCGGGGCATCTTCATGCTGCGGCGCTGGGAGCTGGAGTGGTTCTACCAGGAGGGCGCCTCGCGGCTGTTCCCGGATGCCTGGGAACCCTACATCAACGCGATTCCCGTGGCAGAGCGTGGCGACCTGATGGCGGCCTACCACCGCCGGCTTACGTCCGACGATGAAGCGACCCGCCTGGCCGCAGCGCGCGCCTGGAGCGTGTGGGAAGGAGCGACCAGCTTCCTGCACGTCGATCCGGGGTTTGCCGCCATCCATGAGGATCCGCAGTTCGCGCTCGCGTTCGCGAGGATCGAAAACCACTACTTCGTCAATGGCGGGTTCTTCGAGTGCGACGACCAGTTGCTGCGTGACATGCCGAGGATCGCCGATATCCCGGGCGTGATAGTGCATGGTCGCTACGACGTGGTCTGCCCGGTCGCAAACGCGTGGGACCTGCACAAGGCCTGGCCGAAGGCAGAGCTGCGGATCAGCCCCGCGTCGGGCCATTCGGCGCTCGAGGCCGAGAACGTGGATGCACTGGTGCGGGCAACCGACCGGTTCGCCTGAGGGTTTTCGGGCGGGTTGCCAGGCTAGGCCGGCGACCCGTCGGGATTGCGGTCGATCATCCACAGTCCGGCCCACAGTTTCAGGTCGAGTTCGAAGCCCTCGCGCTGCTTCTGCGCCAGCCACATCGGCGCCTCGGCTCGCGGTACTTCGTGCACGGTGATGTCCTCGCTTTCCGTGCCGCCACCGGGACCGACCTTGCGCAGCCGGGTGGCGCGCACGAACGCGATGCGTTCGCTGCTCATGCCCGACGAGGTCGGGCCGGTGAGCAGCACCTCGACCCGTGCCGCCTCCCAACCGGTTTCCTCGATCAGCTCGCGGCGTGCGGCGCTGGCCAGCGTGTCCGCGGCATGGTCGTCACCCACCAGTCCGGCGGGCATCTCGATCGTGCGCCGGTTCAACGGCACCCGGAACTGCTCGACGAACAGCACGTGGTCGTCGGGCGTCACCGCGATGATGATCACCGCCATGCCGTTGCCGTGGGTACGTTCGACGTATTCCCAGCGCCCGCGCCGCACCATCCGCAACCACTGGCCTTCGTAGAGGTGCTCGATTCGATCGTCGCTGGCGATGTTCATGGGCCCGATCGTAACGCGATGAATCGCGGATCGCAGCTGCCGCTGCTGGCTGCGTCGCCCCAGCTGGCAGCTGCGCCGGCTGGCGCAGCGCAAGCCGGAGGCCCCGCTACGTGGTTGGGGGGACGAAATCGATCCCGGCGACCTGGTGAATCCGCCGGCGCGTGAGCGGGCCGAACCGCAGGGCGTCGCAGAACGCGAGCAGCACTGACGAATTGCCGCCGGACCGGACGAAATGCAGGGCCGCTCCCTCCAGCGGCGCGTCCAGGGCGATCGTCGACAGGCGTCGGCACAGCAGTGCCTGCTCGCGGTGTTCGCGCAGTTTTGCCGCCGTGCTGGCAGCGCCGCGCAGGCGCAGGTAGGGCACTTCTTCGACGCGCGCGAGCACCGCATCCAGCGTGTCGAAATGCGCCAGCAGCGCGGCGGCCGTCTTCGCGCCGATGCCCGGCACGCCGGGGATGTTGTCGACCGCGTCGCCGCACAGCGCCAGGTAGTCCGCCATCTGCCGCGCTTCCACGCCATGGCGCGCCGGCACTCCGGCCGCGTTCCAGCGCTGGTTGCGGGCGTAGTCCCACTGTTCGTCGTGGTCGCCGAGCAGCTGCGACAGGTCCTTGTCGGCCGAGACGATCACGGCGCGGAAACCCTGCGCGCGCGCCGCGACCACCGCGCTGCCGATCAGGTCGTCGGCTTCATATTCCGGGTGCGACAGCACCGCCAACCCGAGCGCTATGCACAGCGCCTTGCAGTGGCCGAATTGACGCCGCAGTTCGTCGGGCGCCGGATCGCGGTTGGCCTTGTAAGCCGGGTAGATGGCATTGCGGAAGCAGGAGTCGTGCGCTTCGTCGAATGCGACCACGATGTGCTGCGGGCGCTCGCGCTCGATCAGTTCCAGCAGGAAGCGCGCGAAGCCGTGCACGGCGTTGGTCGGCCAGCCCTCGGCGTCGTGGAACTCGTTGGGCATCGAGTGCCACGCGCGAAACACGTACAGGCTGGCGTCGACCAGGTACAGGGGCGCGCGCGCGGCAACCGGGGCGGTGGCCGGTGCCAGCGTCATGCCCCGCCCCAGGCGCTGAGCAGGTCCCGCGGGTCGGGGCGGTCGCGCTCGGGGACGTCGAGTAGCGGGGTGCCGATGTGGATGAATCCGACCACACGCTCGCAATCCGCCAGTCCCAGCCAGCCGCGGACCTCCTCGTCATAGGCGAGCCATCCGGTGAGCCAGATGCCCGCAAAACCCATCGCCTGGGCAGCCTGCAACAGCGCGAAGCACACGCACGACGCCGAGGAAAATCGCTCCGATTCCGGGATCTTGTCGTCGGGTCCGAGGTTCGCGATCACCGCCACGACCAGTGGCGCATACGAAAAGCGCCGGCGATCCTTGTCGATGGCCGCCTCGCTGGCATTGGGGTTGAGCACCAGGCTGCGCGCGGCCAGGCGCTCACCGAACGCGAGGCGCGCACCGCCGCTGAAAGTGAGGAAGCGGAACGGCACGCGCTTGCCGTGGTCGGGCACGCGCACCGCCGACTGCAGCATGCGCAGGAGCGTGGCCTCGTCGGGTCCCGGATCACCCAATTGCTTGGGTGGAACGGAGCGGCGGGCATTGAGGAAGCGCAGCATCGCCAACGAGTCAGGGGCGGATTGGGGCTCTATTTGAGACATGACTCACAGATCGAAAGGGAGGGGCGCCAGGTGACGCAGGTTGCCACTATCGTGCGCCAGTGAGCAGGTTTACGCTCGGGCGCGTCACAGTCATTCACAGCAACATCTGGGGTAATCGCCGTGTCAGCCCATTCGTTCGGCCACTCGCTGAGCATTGACCCCGGGCAGGCGCTCGAGGGTATGAAGCGCCTTGCGGTGGAGCAACTGGGTTCGCTGCCGGGCCGGCTGTACCGGCCGATCGAGCAAGCCCTGCAGATGACGCTGCCGGGCGTCGCGTCGTTCCACGACCAGGCCGCATTGTTGGTGCTACGCCAGCATAGCGCCAGCCACGTGATGCGGTTCCGCCAGCAGATCGCATTGGGTTTCGACGATTTCCGTGGTGCCAAAAACGGTGGCGGCGCGGTCGAACTCGGCCTGGTCGACGAGCGACTGATGGATTTCCACCTGGCCGGCCAGCGGCTCGGTGAAGTCCTCGACCAGCGTTACCAGGAGCCTTTGAAGGAAATGGTCGGCCGCTTGGTGGCGTTGTCGTCGGCCTTGGACATGGCACCCGGCCGCAACCCACTGGCACCGTCGCGGTTGGCCACGGCGTTCATCGAAGCCATTGGCGACGCCGACCTCCCCGACGAGTTGGGCAACCTGTTGTTCCGGCAGTACCAGCACGAGCTCGTGCTGGTACTCGATGAGCTTTACCCGAAAATCAATGCCCTGTTGTCGGACGCCGGCTGCGGCGTGGGCGAAGCTGCGAATCGCTCACGGCCAATGCCGGTGGAACGTGGGCCGCAGCGCGATGACGAACTGGTCACTCCGCGCACGCATGGGCACGCGGAAGCTGCAACGCCCGATCGCTGGACCGGAGGCGACGCAAAGACCGGCTCCGCCTCCATGTATCGAGACGGGAATCGATCCGACGGGGGGCGTGCCAGCGATCCGGAACCAGGCTTTGCGTCCGGGTCGGGTTCCGGATCGGGGGCTGGGGCTGGATATCCGTCGGGGGCCGCCCATTCGCATTCAGCGAGCTCCAATGCCCACGCCGATCAGCCGATCCACGATCCGGCATCTGCTCCCGACCTGACCGCGGCGCTGCAGCGCACTTCCGAGGAGCTCGCCGGGCTGCGCATGCAATTGCACGCCTGGCGCAACGATGCGCAGCACGGCGAGGCCGTCGGCGAGCGCGGCACGCCGCACCGGCGCGCTCCGCAACGCCGCGACCTGCGCGTGGCGGAGGTCGTGAGCATTGCTTCATTGCTGCAAGCCGAATCACCCGACATCTACGCGCGGGCGCTGGCGACGTCCGGGCGCCTGTCCGATGCCATCCGCGAACACCTCACCGATGGCGCGCGCCGGCTTGGCCTTCGCCCGGACGAGACGCGATTCAGTGTCGGCGAGGAGGACGCGATCGACCTGGTCGCGATGCTGTTCGAGGGCCTGTTCCGTACCCATTCGCTGCAGGACCGCGCGCGCCGCCTGTACGCGCGGCTGGTGCTGCCGTACGTCAAGATCGCGCTGCAAGACGATGCGATGTTCGTGCAGCGCGACCATCCGGCTCGACGCCTGCTCGATGCGATCACCGAGGCCTGCGAAGGCAATGATGCATCGAGCGCGCAGGACCGGGAGCTGCTCGAGCGCGCCGCATCGGTATCCCAGCGCGTGGTCGCCGAATTCAATGAGGATATCGCGGTATTCGAGCTGGCCCACGCCGAGCTCGATGAACTGCTGCAGCAGCAGCGCCGCCGCGTCATCCTGCAGGAAGATCGCGCCGCCAAGGCCACGTTCGGCCGCGAGCGGTTGGCCGACGCGCGGGAGCAGGCCGACCGGGCGGTGGAGCGCCGCCTCGCGTCGCCGCCGATGACCCAGGCCGTCGCCGAGTTCCTGATTACCCCGTGGCGCCACCATCTGGTCCAGACCCTGCTTCGCGAAGGCGTCGGCAGCGACCGCCACGCCGAGGCGGCGCGACTGGGCAACGCCCTGGTTGAAGCGGACCGGCTTGCCGACTCGGGCCAGGGTGGCGAATTGGCTGATTGCCTGCTCGCACTGGAGCCGTCGATCGTGCAATGCCTGGCCACCTCCGGGCTGGACGATACCGCCGCGCGCCATGGCATGGCCTGGCTGGTCAGCGCGCTCGCCAACCGCGACACTCCTCGCCAGTTACACCCGTTGCCCGCGCGCAGCGCCGACGACGGTGGCGAGGACAGCGCGCGCCTCTGGCTCGCCGGCGGCACCGACACCGTGCAGCACGATGCGGGCGTAGCTGCGCTGATCCGTCGCATGAAGCCCGGTCAGTGGCTACGCATGATCGGCGCGCAGGGCGAGGCGACCGCAGTCAAGCTCGCGTGGGTCAGCCCGTTGACCTCGCGCCTGTTGCTGGTCAGCCGCCGCGGCCTGCGAGTGCTCGTCGCCTCTGCGGAGGAGCTGTCGGCGCTCGTCGGTGCCGGCCGGCTGGTGATCGGCGCCGAACACACGCCGTTCGAGGAGGCAATGCAGCAGCTGCGCCATCGCCTGGACCACGCGGTCGGTCAGCGCTGATCCGCGGCGTCCAGGTCGAGTGAATTCCAGCAGGGGCGGAACGGCGGATTGAATGCGCGCTCGCCCGTGAAGCCCGTCGTGCAATGATTGAACGCAGGATTCATTCTTTGCAGACGACCAGGGCGGGGAGCGCACGGCATGACGACAGGCACGAATTCGGAAACAGCGGCGGCGATGCAGGCGGATGCCGTCCAGATCGCAGTCGTTGCCGAGACCGCGCCCGGTGAGCGTCGCGTCGCCGCCACCCCGGAAACCTGCAAGAAACTGATTGCGCTCGGCGCTCAGGTGAGCGTGCAGCGCGGCGCTGGCCGCGCCGCCGGGTTCATCGACGACGCCTACGAGCAGGTCGGCGTGCGACTGGTCGACGACGGCGACGCCCTGTTGGCTGACGCCGATCTGGTGCTGTGCGTACAGTCACCCCAGTCGGCCGGGATCGCGCGGCTGCGCCGCGGCGCGACGATGGTCGGATTGCTCGCGCCGGAGGCCGACGCCGCGCGCGGCGAGGCGCTCCAGGCGCGTGGCATCATCGCTTTCCCGCTGGAGCGCCTGCCGCGCACCAGTCGCGCCCAGGCGATGGATGTACTGAGCTCGCAGGCCGGCATGGCCGGTTACAAAGCGGTGCTGATCGCCGCCCAGTTGGCGCCGCGCTTCTTCCCGATGCTGACCACCGCGGCCGGCACGATCCGCCCATCGAAGGTGCTGATCGTGGGTGCAGGGGTGGCCGGCCTGCAGGCGGTCGCCACCGCCAGGCGCCTGGGCGCGCAGGTCGAAGGATTCGACGTGCGCCCGGAGACGCGCGAGCAGATCGAATCGCTGGGCGGCAAGTTCCTTGACCTCGGCGTCAGTGCCGCGGGCGAAGGGGGTTACGCCCGCCAGCTCACCGCGGAGGAGCGCGCCGAGCAGCAGCGTCGCCTTGGCGACCATCTGCGCAACATCGACGTCGTCGTCTGCACGGCCGCTGTTCCCGGCCGACCGGCGCCAAAGATCATCACCGCGGCCATGGTGGCCGGGATGAAGCCTGGCAGCGTGCTGGTCGACCTCGCTGCCGAGACTGGCGGCAACTGCGAGTTGACCCGACCGGGCGAGACGTTCGAGCTCGATGGCGTCACCGTGGCAGGCCCGCTCAACCTGGCCAGCATGGGCGCGCTGCATGCGAGCGAGATGTACGCGCGCAACGTGCTCAACTTCGTGAGCCTGTTCGTGAAGGACGGCGCGCTGACGTTTGACTGGAATGATGAATTGCTGGCGAAGACCGCGTGGCCGGCCGCGCCGCCGGTCGAGCCCACATCGCAGGCGCCGCCCAGCGTGGTTTGATCGATTTGGCCAGGCGAGCTTCGCCGCCGGGCCGCCTCGTGTTGCCGCTGTTGCGGAAATCACAGGTTCGGGGACCGACGATCGGCAATCGATCCGGTCCAGATCCAGATCCAGTCAAGGTGCCAGCCAAGGTGCCAGCCAAGGTCGCCAGGGACCGACACCATGTTCCGCGTGCGAGTCCCGTCGAGACTCGCGGCCCGTGATCGCCGCCAGGCGGGGCGGAGGGACTGTTCGCTTGCCGCGCAGGTGAAGCCTGCTGCAGCGCGCACCCAATGCAGTTGTTCGGCGCCCCTATTTGGGTGGCGGAGGCAGCGGCCGCGCCTTGGGCGCATTGGCATCTACCCAGGCGCGCCGCTGTTCGGGCGTCATCTGCTGCCACTGCTGCTTTAGCGCGGTGCGCTGCTCCGGCGCCAGGCTGCGCATGCGCTGGAACAGCGCACGCATCTGGTTGCGCTGCTCTGGATTCATATGCTCCCAACG
>JBBRWW010000019.1:0-27616 GCA_038248955.1 Lysobacterales bacterium | reverse complement strand
CGTATCGATGCCGTCGGACAGCTTTTCGACGTCAAGCGTGCCACCGCTCTGCAGGTCGCCCATGACCGCGTTGATTCCCGCTTCCAGGCGCCCGTGGGCCTGTTTCGCTTCGCTCAGCTCGCTGTCGAAGCCCGTATTGGGCTCCCAGCGGGTGCGCCTCAGCGACTCGACTTCGTCCGCGCCGCGCGCGTGGCGCACCACGGCATCGTCATCAAACGACACGAAGCGCAGGTCCGGCGAGCGACCGCGGCTGACGTCAACATGGACGAAGCTGCACAGCTTCTGCAGATGCAGGATCTGCTCCTCGGAGGTGAGTTTCACCCCCTCGAGCGGGAAGCCGCTGCCGATCCACGGCCGGTCAAGGCGGGCGACGAACATGTCCAGCAACAGGCCTTGGACACTGATCCGGAATTCCTGGGTCTCTGCATTCATCGGCGAGGGCTCTTGAAGTCGCTGTACCTTAGCAAGTCCGGCCGGCGATTGCGCCACGCCAGAACCGGGAAATTGTCGCGCTCGGAGGGCTGGGCGCACCCCGGCTGGCGACCTCCGACGTTCACGCGTTGTGGGCCCGGGTCCAGCCCTGCGCTCCCTGCCTGGCGGGCACCGGTCTTCAGTATCCCGCGCCTCGGCCGATAGCCCGGTTGCGGGGCTGAAAACCCCTGTTTTCCCCATGCCGCTGCATATCCGACCCCAGGAGTCGATCCGATGGATTCACAGATGACGGTGCTGCTTTGCGACGATTCACGCGCGATGCGCATGGTGACTTCCACCGTACTGGGCGACCACGGCTTCGAGGTGATCGCCGAGGCCGGCGACGGCGTCGCCGCAGTCGCGCAGTTCAAGGCGCACAAGCCCGACGTGGTACTGCTGGACCTGGTGATGCCACAACTCGATGGCCAGCAGGCCCTGCGGCAGATCCTCGATCATGATCCCGACGCCAAGGTGGTGATCCTCAGTTCGCTCGGCTCCCAGGCCGGCATCGAGGAGTGCCTACGCATGGGCGCGCGATCCTACCTGCAGAAACCGATCGACTCGGCGGCGCTGCTGCGCGTGCTGCGCGAACTGGCCGCCTGATCGACGTCCGACGGGCGACGTCATTCCCTCCTTCAGCAACGCAAAGCCGGGGCACCTCGACATGGCGGCAAAATTCCTTGGACAATTCCTGCTCGAACAGGGACTGATCAACCGCGAGCAGCTGCTCGCCGCGCTGGAAATCCAGCGCGACTCCAACCCCGTGCTGGGCGAATTGGCGCAGGCTCGCGGCATGCTTGATGCCGCCCAGGCGCAGGCCATCAACGACCGGCAGCGCCGCGAGGACAAGCGTTTCGGCGATATCGCCCAGGCACTCGGGCTGCTCAACGCCGCCCAGGTCGATGAACTGCTTTCACAGCAGAAGGCACAACGCAAGCTGTTCGGCGAGATCCTCGTCGAGCAGGGCATGCTCGGCCGCGACGCCGTCCAACAGGCGCTGCAGGCGCAGGCGGCCGAGCGCGACGACGCGGTGGAGGTCCTGGACGTCGGCGTCGCCGGGCATCCGCTGGGCGACGTGCTCGCCTCGGCGATCGGCAACTGCAACAAGCTGTTCCCGCGCATCCTCAAGACGCGCTGCCAGTTCTCCAGCCTGGTGCAGTCGCCCGCCGACCTCGCCACCTGCGCGATCACCGGCCATGTCCGCGTGCAGGCGCGGCAGTCGCTGTCGATCGGCCTGGCCTGCGACGAGGCGACGATGATCAACATGGCCAGCGCGTTCATGATGATCCCTTCGGCCGACTGCGACGCGGAACTGGCCCAGGACGCGCTGGGCGAACTGATCAACGTGCTGATGGGCTACGTGGTCAAGGACACCCTGGCCGATGACGACCGCTACCGCGCCAGCCCGCCGGAATTCGATACGGCCATCGCCACCCTGCTCGCCCGCGGCGAGCGACCGCTGGCGGTGTCGATGATCTCGGAGCTGGGGCCATTCGTGCTGCTGGTCAGCCGCTAGCGGCATCGGGCCCACGAATCAGCGGCAACCGCGGACGCCGCGCGGGTCACCCGCCCGCGTCGTCGTCGCCGGGCCGGCGCGTGGCAACCTGCCGCAGCAGCCAGGGCCGGGCGACGCTGGCCACCACCACCAGCAAACCGAACATCGCCAGCGCGATCGGCGCGGTGCGCCACAGCCGGTCGACCAGTGCCAGCGCTGCGGCGGCGCTGGCGACGGCACCGAATCCGGTGATGACCCGACGTCCTGCCCTGGCGCGGAAAGCCAGGACACCCACGATCGAAAACGTGCACAGGAACGCCAGACTGGCCGCCTCGACCAGCGCGGACAGGGTGCCGATAGCGGCGAACGCCGCCGCCATGGCCCCCAAGCCGATGACCGCGCGGTCGGGAACGCCAAACCGGTTGCGGTGGTCCAGCGCCGCCGGCAAGGCGCCCTGTCGAGTCACGTCGTGCGCGAGGCGCGCGGTCGCGAACAGCGTGGAGTTGATCGCCGACCCGGTGGAAAACGCGGCCGCGATCGTCACCACCACCAGGCCGGTGGTGCCGAATGCCTGCTGGCCGGCAATCGACAGCGCCACTTCCTTGTGCGCGATCACGGCGTCGGCGCCGATCAACATCGGCGTGCCCAACGCGATCGCGACATAGACCACGATCACCACCGCGATCGCCGACAGCACCGCGCGCGGCATGGTCTTGTCGGGATCGTCGATGTCTTCGTAATCGTAGGCCAGCAACTGGAACCCTTCGTACGCCATGAACACCGCCGCGGCGCCGAACACCGCGGCCGCGAGGCCGGCATCCGGCGCGCCCCGGGACAACATGGCCGGATCCCATTGCCTCAGCCCATAGCCGGCCAACGCCACCAGCACGGCCAGTTTGAACCAGACCAGGAATGCCTCGACGCCACTGGCCTGGCCCACGCTTCGCAGGTTGAGACCAATGAACACGGCCATGATCGCCACGGCGGCGGCGCGGGCGAACCACGGCCCCAGTCCGACCACGTAGCCCAGGTACTGCCCGAACGTGAACGCGTAAACCGCGTTGGTCAGCACGTAGCCGATGATCAGCACCCAGGCGAGACTGCCGGCCGAGCGCGGCGCGCCCACCTTGCGCAGGAACATGAACGCGCCGCCGCCCTGATGGTAATGCGCGGTCAGGCGGGCATAGCTGTAGCCCGCGGCCAAGGCGATCAGCCCGGCCGTCACGAAGCTCAACCAAGCCCATTTTCCGGCGATGCCGATCACCACGCCCAGCGTCGAGAAGATCCCGCCACCCACCATGCCCCCCACCGCCATCGACCACGTGGCGTTGAATCCCATCTTGTCCGGCGCGTGCGTCAGAGCAACCTCACGGCGTTGCGCCCCGCGCGCTTGGCCACGTACATCTCGCGATCGGCGCGGGCCACGGTGTCGGCCACCGGCTCCCCGGAGCGATGTTCGGTGACGCCCGCCGAAAACGACAGCGGCTGGCCGGAACGCTGCGGCAATGCCCGCACCCGCTCAAGCAGGCGCATCACGCTGGCCTGCGCCTGGCGACCTTGGGTGTCGGGCAGCAGCAGCAGGAATTCCTCGCCACCCCAGCGGGCCATCACGTCACTGGCGCGCAGCATCGCGGCGGCTTCGGCGGCGAAGGCCTTCAGCACCTCGTCTCCCACGGCATGGCCGTAGGCATCGTTGATTTGCTTGAAGTGGTCCAGGTCGATGATCGCAATGCAAAAGGGTAGGCCCGTGCGGCTGGAACGGGCATCTTCCTGCATCAGCCGCTCGAGCACGTGCCGGCGGTTGGCCAGCCCGGTGAGGTCGTCGTGGGTCGCCAGGAGCTGCACCTTGCCCAGCAATTCGGTCAGGACCGCCCGCTGCGCGCTCAGCCGGCTGCGCAGCGACGACAGCCGCGCCGCGACGAGCGACAGTGCCGGCAACATGATCATCACCATCAGCACGTTGGCCAGATCGAAACGCAGCTCGGCGTCGTCCAACGACCACACGCCCCCCCCGGTCCGGCCGGCATGCAACGCCAGCGCGCATCCGATGAGGCTGGCAATCGTAAACGCGGCAATCCAGATGATACGGCGCGGACCCAGCGAGAACGCGCCGAATGTGACGATCAGCAACAGCGGAAACAGCGCCAAGTTGCGTAACGGGCCAATGATCAGAAAACCCCAGTCCACCGTCACCACGCCAAACACCATCTGCGCAGCCGTCAAGGCGGGATCCCCGAAGCGCTCGCTCCAGCCCTTACGCATCGCCACGTAGATTGCGGCCAGACCCAGCGCCACGAAACTGCACCATGCCAGGAAGTTACCGGCGTCGATCCAGTCCCACGACATGCCGAACCACATCACGAGCGCGCTGCCGACATACACGAGGGCGGTCGTCATCCACTGCGTCATCCGGATGCGGCGTCGCGGTTCGGTGCTCAGCAGCACGTCCAGCGCGCGCCGTAGACGGCGGCCACGGGAGCCAGCCCGCCCCTGAACCCTCGGGGAGCCGTCACTTATCACGGACGCCGGTATCTCCAATGCGCTCCTTCCCCACTGTGGCCGATGCCCAAAGCGTACTCGCCCGGATGCCAGCGCTTGCGGGGCATTCGCCGGGACGCCTGGTATAGCGGCCATCTCCGGCAATTCTTGAGGCGGTCCACCGCCGACCGCAAGACGAAGCCATGGGGCGCCAGGGCCGCAAGTGACAACGCAGGCCTAGCCTTTGCCGCGGTTGCCCGGTGAACAGGCAACCCGCTCGCCGGATCAGGGGTGCGCCCTGCCGCTTTGGATGCCGAGCAATGCATACAAGGGGCAAAAATTGAACAGCCCGGTGGCCAGCGGGAGCATCCCGATCCACGCCCACACGGGGCCGCCCATCAGCGCCCACGCGATCAGCGCGAAGCCCAGTACGATCCGCAGCACCTTGTCGGCGCGGCCCACGTTGGTTTTCATGATCGGGCTCCAAAGTGATGATTCCAGCCTGGATGATCGCCCCCGTCGCCCGGCCACGACTTGATCTGACGCAAGTCCGGTCCGCAGCGGCAGCGCGATGGCCAGCCCTGCTGGTCGAACGCAAGCGGCGGCCCCAGTCGCATCGGCTCGCCGGCAGCCACGATCACCGGCTGCGCGTCTCCACCGCGATCGCCCCCTGGGCAACCAGGTCGGCGAACCGCTCGGCCGTTCCGGCCTCGCCGAACAGCGCACCCTGCATGCCGCTGCAACCCAGCTGTACCAGTGCGTCGTGCTGGGCATCGGTCTCCACGCCCTTGCCGATGACGCGATACCCCATCGCCCGGCCGATGCCGAGCGCCGCGGCGGCCACCGCCCGCGAGGGAGCCTGCTCGACCAGCGTCTGCACGAAAGCGCGATCGATCTTGAGGGTGTCGAACGCGAACTCGGTCAGCGCTCCCAGGCTGGCCGTGCCGCTGCCGAAATCATCGGCGGCCACGCGCACGCCCAGCGCCTTCAGACGCGCGACGAGGGCCTGCCCGCGCGCGCCCTGCGCGAACAGCTGCGCCCCCTTGAATTCGATCTCCAGCCAGCGCGGCTGCAAACCGGTCTCGTCCAGCACCGCGGCGACATGCGCGAGCAACCGGTCGGCATCGAAGCGCGCCAGCGACACATTCACCGAGACCGGCAACGGCGACAGCCCCCGCTCCCGCCACTGTTCCTGCCACCGGAAATTCTGCCGACAGGCCTGGCGCAGGACCCATTCGTCGATTTCCACCACCAGCCCGGTCTCCTCGGCCACCGGGATGAATTCCTCCGGCAGCAGCACCTGGCCCTGGTGCTGGCGCCAGCGCACCAGCGCCTCGACGCCGTCGACGCGCCCTTGCGGCAGCTGCACCTGGGGCTGCCAGGCCAGGAAGAAGTCGTCGTTGGCCAGCGCGATACGCAGGTCGTGCTCGGTGCGCATGCGCTCCTCGGCGCTCGCACTCATGACATCGGTGAAGTAGTTGTAGCGGCCGCGTCCCGCCTGCTTGGCGTGGTACAGCGCGGCATCGGCGGCCTTGGTCAGGGTGTCCTTGTCCCGGCCGTCCTGCGGCAGCAGGGCGATGCCGATGCTGGCCGACACCGACAACTCATGGCCATCGACATGGATGGGCTGCTCGATCGCATGGATCAGTTTCTCGGCCACGCGCGCGGCGTCGCGCGGGTCGGCCAGGCGCACCAGCAGCAGCACGAACTCGTCGCCACCCTGGCGGCTGACGGTGTCGTCCTCGCGCACCCCGGCCCTCAGCCGCGAGGCGACCTCCTGCAGCACCCGATCGCCGACCGGATGGCCGAGGCTGTCGTTGATCGGCTTGAAATGGTCCAGATCGACGTACAGCAGGGCGCCCTTGTAACCGCGATCCATCTGCGCCAGCGCCTGCGACAGGCGATCGTCGAGCAGCAGCCGGTTGGGCAGGCCGGTGAGATGGTCATGCAGCGCCTGATGGGCGAGGACCTGGGTCTGCGCGCGCACCTGGCTGACATCGTGCAACAACAGCACCGCGCCGCTCGCCTGGCCGAAGCGGTCGACCACCGGTGCCGCCGATTGGGTCACGGCGACCGGTTCGCCATCGCGACGCACCAGCAGGCGGTCGTCATGCTGGCGGACCGGGGCGTTGCGCCGGATCGCATCGCCGAGCAGCGACGGCACCACCGCCCCGGTTGCCGGATCGGTCAGCGGCAACACGGCGTCGACCCGCTGGCCGACCGCGTCGCCCTCCTTCCAGCCGCTCAGGCGCGCGGCAGCCGGGTTGATCAGGGTGATGCGGTGCTTCAGGTCACACGCCACCACGGCGTCGCCCAGCGCGTGGAGGGTGACTTCCGCCTGGCCGCGGGTGTCGGCCATCAACCGCTCCCACGCGAGCCGCTGCCCGAGGTCCTGCACCGACACCACCACCTGCAGGCCGTGGCCAACGGCCATGGGGGCGAGATGGAGTTCCGCCGGGAACGTGCTGCCGTCGGCGCGCCGCGCATGCAGATCGAGCGCGCGCAGCAACTGCTGCGGTTGGCGGTCCTCGCGCAGCCGCGCGAGTGCCGCGGCCAGCGCCTCGTCGGCGGGCGACAGCAACCAGGCCGAGAACGGCTGGCCCAGCAGGATCTCGCGCGCTGCGCCGAACAGCGCCTCGACCTTGTCGTTGAGACGCACGACCACGCCGTCGGCATCGAGCACCACGGTCGGATCGAGCGCTGCAGCGAGCATTGCCTGCAGGCTGCGCTCGTGCGCTGATCGCCAGCCCGCGTCCTGGGCCAGCAGGTAGACACCGTCCACCGGCCCCTCGTCGGAGAAGCGCGGCTCGAACCGCACGTCCAGTTCCCGGCCACCGGGCAGCACGATCTGCTGGTGTTGCGGCTGGCCGCCCAAGGCGCGGCGGATCGGCGCGACGATCGCAGCGCCGGTGTCGCCGAATACCTCTTCGAGGGATTGGCCCAGCACCTGCCCGGCTTCGCGGCCCAGCCATTGCAGATAGGCGCGATTGGCGAAGCGATGGCGCAGTTGCGCATCGAGGGTTGCGACCAGGGTCGGACCCCGCTCGGTAATCGCGCGCACATGCTCGCGTGCCGCGGCCAACGCGCGCATCGTGCGGTTGCGTTGCGCCGCGAGGATGGCGATGACCAGGGCCACGATGATCGCGGCGATGGCCGGCAGCGCAACGAATTCCGGCGCCACCGGCGCGAGCGCGCGGGAAAAGGCGACGAATGCCGCCACTGCGCACCCGGTCAGCAACCCGAGCCACGCCGTCGCGCGCGGTCCGATGCGCGCGGCTACCGCGACCAACGGCAGCACGCCCAGCACCAGCAGGTCGGGACGCCACCACAGCAGGGCCGGCACGCCCAGCCATGCCAACACGAGCGGCATGGGGACCACGTGACTACGGTCGATCGACGGCTCGGCGGCCGGATCGGGGGACCGCGCCGGCCACCCCAAGACCACGGGCAGCGTGGCGGCCAGGCCCAATGCGCCGCCAAGCCACGCACGCGCCAGGCCGGGCACGGCGATCGGCGCATCGCTCGTGAACGAAACGCCAAACGCGGCCAATGCCACACAGCTCGACACGACCAGGAGGCCAGCGGTGAGCGTCCGCACGACGGGTTCCAACTCGCGCAACCCGGCCGGTTCGCCCCCCTGCCTGCGCAAGACCCCATACGCGACCAACGCGCCCGCAGTGGCGCCGAAGGCCGGAGCCGACACCAACGCCACTGTCGCCAACGGCAAGGCGCCTACCACCAGCGCGCCACCGGCATATGCAGCCACGGCGACCACGCCAAATAGGCCCGCCAGCCACGCTGGCGGCTGGCGAACCAACAGCACCCCGAGCAGCAGACCGGCCGTCATTGCAGCGACGGTGTCGGCGAACCAAGGCTCGCCCGCCCAGCGGGCGACTGCGCCCGTGACGAAGCCCCCGGCGGCGATCGCGAGGATCGGTGCGAGTTGCCAGGCAAACCGTCCAAGCGCGGCCTTCATGGTCAGGGCTTGGTTCCGTGGTGGTGTGGTGGCGCTTGCGCGCACCGTCGGTGTCCTCATCGCGTCGTACTGCGCCTCGTTCACGGGGATCAAGGGTCATCGCGTCGGGCGGACCGTGCTCCCTTGTGCGCCGACTCCTATGCACCCCCTCGCGTGATGGGCATGCGTTTCGGCCATTGTGGTGGGACGCCCGGTCAGGAACTGTGAGCGTGTCGCCAGTGCGGGCATCGACCGCCCGGCCGCATGCCGACAACGGCCATGGGCGATGGCTCAGTCGATGCGCACGACCACCTTGCCCTTTGCGTGCCCCGCTTCGAGATGGGCGAACGCCTCGACAACCTGCTCGAACGCGAACACCCGGTCGAGGGTGACCGGCAAAGCGCCGGCATCGATCAGGTCGGCGATTACCCGCAGATCGATGCCACTGGGATGCATGAACAGATAGCGATAGTCGACGGACCGCCGCCGCGCGCACCGGCGCACACCAAGGCTCACAGCCCAGAACAAGACCTGCAGCGCGACGCCGCGCTGCAGGTCGATCCGCGCCGTGCGGGGTTCCGGTACGCCGGCGATCGACAGCACGCGTTGCTCCGGCTTCACGCGTTCGAAGCACTGCAACAGCGTTTCGCCGCCGATCAGGTCGAATGCCGCGTCGAAGCTGCGCCCGCCGTCGCCGAGTCGCTGCCGGGTGTAGTCGATGACGTGGTCGGCGCCGAGCCGCCGGACCAGCGCTTCGCCCGACGGCGATGCGGTGGTGGTGACCTGCGCGCCGTAGTGCTTGGCCAATGGAATCGCGAAACTGCCAACGCCGCCCGCGCCGCCGGTGATCAACAGTTGCATCCCCGGTCGCACCCGCAACTCGTCGCGCAATGCCTGCAGCGCCGTCAGGGCGGCCAGTGGCACCGCCGCAGCGTGTTCGAAGTCCAGCGTGCCTGGCATCGGCGCGACGAACGCCTCCGGCACGCAGGCGAATTCCGCCAATGCGCCGAGCGTGGCCTTGCCGACCCGGGCGAACACGCGGTCACCGGGCGCGAAATCGACCACGCCGGCACCCAGGCCGACCACCTCACCCGCCAGTTCATTGCCCATCCCGCAGGGCAGATCCAGCCGCGAGATGACCTTGAGCTTGCCCTCGCGGATCTTGTAGTCGACCGGATTGAGGCCGGCGGCGCGCACCCGGATCAACACCTCACCGGCGCCAGGCACCGGCGTGGCGACGTCGTCGAAACCAGCGACGTCGGGACCCCCATAGCGATGCATCACGAACGCTTTCATCACCACCGACCTCCTGCGCACGACCGTCCCGGCCGGGGGCGGCTCCCGGCATCTTAGGCCGGCCGGCAACGGCGGCACGGTGAAGGCCGCAGGCGGCATCGACGACTCCGGCCGTGCCCGCAGACGAGGGCATCGACCGTCCAGGTCCCGCCTCGCGCGCGGCCCTCACCGCCCGCTTCCGGCCGCGGCGTAACCTGCAACGCCCGTCCGAGGAATTCCCCATGACCCTGATCAAGGCACTGGCCGCGAACACGCCCGGTGGCGCGCTGGAAGCATTCGAATACGACCCCGGTCCGCTCGGCGCGGAGGACGTCGAGATCACCGTCGAGCATTGCGGTATTTGCCATTCCGACCTGTCGATGCTCGACAACGAGTGGGGCTTCACCGCCTATCCGTTCGTGCCCGGCCACGAAGCCGTGGGCCGGGTCACGGCGATGGGCGACCAGGCGAAGGGACTGCAGCTCGGACAGCGGGTCGGCGTGGGCTGGAACGCGCACAGCTGCATGCACTGCGCGCAATGCCTGGCCGGCCGCCAGCACTTGTGCAATCAGGTGCAGGGCACGATCACCGGCCGCCACGGCGCCTTCGCGAACAAGGTCCGCTGCCACTGGGTGTGGGCGATGCCGCTGCCCGCTGGATTGCCCGCAGCCGAATCCGGACCACTGTTGTGCGGCGGCATCACCGTGTTCGCGCCGCTGCGGGAACTGGGCATCAAGCCCACCGACCGCGTCGGCGTGATCGGCATCGGCGGCCTCGGCCACATGGCGCTGAAGTTCTGCAGGGCCTGGGGATGCGAGGTCACCGCGTTCACCTCGAGCGCATCGAAGACCGAGGAAGCGCATGCGTTCGGTGCCCACCACGTGGTCTCCAGCCGCGACAGCGACGCCATCGCCGCGCTCGCCGGCACGTTCGACCTGATCCTCGACACCGTCAACGCGCCGCTGGACTGGAACGGCCTGCTCGCCGCGCTCGCGCCGGGCGGGACCTTGCACGTCCTGGGCGCGGTCCTGGAACCCATCGCGGTGCCGGCGTTCGCGCTGATCTCCGGGCAGAAGCACCTGTCAGGATCGCCGACCGGCTCGCGCAGCGCGATCGATGCCATGCTCGACTTTGCCGCGCGCCACGACATCGCCCCCACGACCGAGCATTTCCCGATGAGCCGCGCCAACGAGGCGTTGGACCACCTGCGTGCTGGCAAGGCCCGCTACCGCATCGTGCTGGACGCGGATTTCGACTGAGCGTAGTCCCGGACCAGGAAGCGCCGGTCGGCAGGAAGTTACCCGGAAGGTTGGCCCGGGACCGGCCTGAGTCGGCTTGCGCTAGCGCCCGCCGCCGCTGCGCCAGATCGACAGCAGCAGCCAGACCCCGGCGATCGCCGCGCCGATGAAGCCCAGCAGGCCGAATAGCGGCAGTCCCAGCAACGTCGGGCCGCCTTGCACGGTCAGGGTGATCGAAGATCCGATGATCAGCGCCGCCAGCACCACGCCCACGGTCAAGCGGTTGGCGGAATGGCCGATCTGGGTGCTGAACTGCTTCAGGTGCTCGACCTCGATGTGGTGTCGAAAGTGCCCGCCGCGCGCCGTGCGCAGCAGCCGGCGCAGCTCGCGCGGCAGGCCCGCCATCAGCGCCGCGGTGTCGGCCAGCACGCGCACACCCTGCTTGGCCAGCACGCGCGGTCGATAGCGCGCCAGCGCCACGCGCCGCAGGTAGGCTGAGGCCTGGCGGGCCATGTCGAAGTCCGGGTCCAGGCTCCGGCCGAGTCCCTCGAGCGTCACGAACACCTTGATCAGCAAGGCGAGGTCGGCGGGCAGCGCGAGCTGGTGCAGGCGCAAGATCGCGGCGACCTCCAGCAGCATCGCGGCCAGGTCCAGTTGGCCCAGCGGCACGCCGTGGTAGCGGTCGACGAAGCTGTCGACGTCCTGCGCGAGCTGGTGCTCGTCGGTCGGCCCGCCGCCATCGGCCTCGCCGGTCCAGTCCAGCAGCACTTCGGTCACCCGCTGGGCATCGTGCTCCACCAGCGCATGCAGCAGTTCGACGACCTCCGCCCGGCGCCCGGGCGACAGTCGCCCGACCATGCCGAAATCGATGATCGCGATGCGCTCGGGCGGCAGCACGAACACGTTGCCGGCATGCGGGTCGGCATGGAAGAACCCGTCCTCCAGCACCATCTTGAGGATCACCCGCGCGCCGCGCCGCGCGATGAGCTTGCGGTCGACCCCGGCCGCGTCGAGCGCGGCGATGTCCGACAGCGCAATGCCGTCGACGAAGGCCTGAACGTTCATGCGCTCGCCGGTGAAGTCCCAGTACACCACCGGCACCACGACCTCGTCGTGGCCGGCGAAGCTCGCGGCGATGCGCTCAGCGTGTCGGCATTCGGCGGCCAGGTCCAGCTCGCGCGTCAGCGACGCCTTGAACTGCTGCACGACGCCGAGCGGATGGAATTGCCGCAGCTCGGGGAATTTGGCTTCGATCGCCTGCGCCGCGCGCTGCAGCAGGCGCAGGTCGGCCTCGATCACCAGCCGGATCCCAGGCCGGCGCACCTTGACCACGACGTCGGTGCCGTCATGCAGCCGGGCGCGGTGTACCTGGGCGATCGATGCCGCCGCCAGCGGCGCCGGATCCAGCATCGCGAACACCACTTCGGGCGCGTCGCCAAGGTCCTCGACCATCTGCGCTCGGATCGCCTCGAACGGCACCGGCGGTGCATGGCTCTGCAGCTTGCCGAACTCGGCGATCCACTCCGGCGCAAACAGGTCGACGCGCGTGGCGAGCACCTGGCCGAGTTTGACGAAACTCGGCCCCATCTCCTCCAGCGCCCGCCGCACCCGCACCGGCGTCGGCAGCGCCACCAACGCCTCGAGGTCGTCCAGCGGCAACACCTTGCCCGCGCGCGCCAGCACCCCCGCCAGCCCCAGCCTGCCGACCAGGTCACCAAACCCATAGCGGATCAGGATCGCGGCCAGGTCGTGCAAACGACCCAGGTCGCGCGCTGCCGTCAGGCTTTCCCACATCATCGGATCACTCCCGTCGCGGTGGGCAACCCTAGCACCGGCCCGGCACCGGGAAAAACGACATCGGCCTGCGGCCGGGGCGCAAGGGGATGTCGCGGTTCGAGCCAGCGGACGCCGTCATCGCATCGACCCCCTACCCAGCCGACTGCGAACGCAGCCCGCGCCGGCGACCGTGCGAAAAACGCAGCCGTGCATGCCTCCTTCGAGCCTATGCCTTTTTCAGGAAACAGGTCTTGAGCACGAGGCCCTTGATCTTGTCGGAGTGGCCTTCGATGTTTTCGGCGTCCCCGTCGACCAGGCGGATGTTCTTGATCACGGTGCCCTGCTTCAACGGGATCGACGAACCCCTGACCTTGAGGTCCTTGATCACCACCACGGTGTCGCCGTTGGCCAGCACCTGGCCATTGGAGTCCTTGACGACGATGGCACTCTCGCCGGCATCGACGTCGCCGGCACCGGCGGCCAGCCACTCGTGGCCGCAGTCGGCGCAGACCTGGCTGTCGCCGTCGGGATAGGTGTTGGCCATGCCGCATTGCGGGCAGGCGGGAAGATCGGACATGACGCTTCCAGCAGGTCGGTGACAGGCGCGAAGTATAGGTCCCTGGCCTGATGGACCCGCCGGCTGCGGCGAGGGTGGCGGCGACGGCGAGTCGTGAAACCAGGCAATCGGCGAGTAACATCGGGTTACGACCTGTCGCCCGGAAGCCCGCATGACCGGTTCCAATCGTTCCATCGTGGTGGTCGCCGGCGCCGGTGATGTCGGTGGCCGGCTCGCGCGCCTGCGCGCCGCGCGTGGCGACGACGTGTTCGCGGTTCGACGCACACCGGCCGGAAGCGATGCCGGCATCCGGCCGGTTTGCGCCGACCTGACCAGCGGCGACGGGCTCGGGTCGCTGCCCCGGCAGGCGGGCGCGGTGGTGTTCTGCGCCGCTCCCGACCGACGCGACGAGGCGACGTACCGCGCGCTGTTCGTCGATGGCCTGCGGCGCGTGCTCGATCGCGTACAGGCGCCGCGCGTGCTGCTGGTGTCCTCGAGCGCCGTCTACGCGGAAGACGCCGGTGAGTGGGTCGACGAGGACACGCCCGAGCGTCCCCCCGCCTTCAACGGTCGCGTATTGCGCGAGGCCGAGCGTGAACTGGCGCGCCACCCCGGCGCTGTCGTGCTGCGCCTGACCGGCTTGTACGGCCCCGGACGCGACGCACTGGTGCGCCGCGCGCGCACCGCCACCGCGGGCCGGCCGCACTGGACCAACCGCATCCATGTCGACGATGCCGCGGCGGCACTGTCGCACCTGATCGACCTGCCGGCGCCGCAACCGCTCTATCTCGGCAGCGACGCATTGCCGGCACTGGAATCGGAGGTGCTGGCGTGGATGCGCGCGAGCGAGGGCCTGCCGGATGTGGCCGCCGCAGACGTGGGCGAGAGTGGCCGACGGGTCAGCAGCGCACGCCTGCGTGCCAGCGGTTGGGCACCACGGTACCCGGACTACCGCAGCGGTTACGCAGCACTCCTGGCATCGCCCGCGCAGTAAGCACTGCATTGCGCGGAACTGCGGCCGGCCCCGCGCCGCCCTGCATTTTCATACCGGGGAGTGACCACAAAAAAGGGACGGCCGAAGCCGTCCCCAGGAGGGTGGCGCGCGCGGCGGAGCCACAGGCGCCCATCCTCAACGCATCGGGGTCAGGGCATCAGCACCTTGTCGACCACGTGGATCACGCCATTGCTCTGGTAGACATTGGCGGTGGTGACCAGGGCGACATTGCCCTTGGCATCGGTGATCGTCACACCCTTGCCGGCCATCCGTGCAGTCAAGCTGCCGCCCTGCACGGTGGTGAGCATCGCCTTGCCGCCGCCGGCCTTGATCCGCGCGGCGATCGCCGCGGCGTCCAGCGTGCCCGGCACCACGTGGTACGTCAGCACGGTCGTCAGCGTCGCCTTGTTCTCGGGCTTCAGCAGGGTCGCGACGGTACCGGCCGGCAGCGCATCGAAGGCGGCGTTGGTCGGTGCGAACACGGTGAACGGGCCCGGGCCCTTGAGCGTGTCGACCAGCCCCGCTGCCTTGACCGCGGCGACCAGGGTGGTGTGGTCGGCGGAGTTCACCGCGTTGTCGATGATGTCGCGGTTGGCATACATCGCCGCGCCGCCAACCATCGGATTGGCGGCGGCGGCGGACATGCCATCGGCCTTGGTGTTCATGGTGTCCATTGCGCAGCCGGCGAGCGAGAACGTGGCGGCGAGGGCGATAGCGAGCAGCTTCAGTTGCATGGTCAATCTCCTGTGGGAAGGGATGGCGCGACACGGACCTTGGGGACCATTTCCAGAAACCCGCGTCGGCAATGTGGTGCGGAAAACAGGTACGCGGTCACGGATGCGGCGGATGCACGCAGCTCCGTGCCCGGCGCTCGACATGCGCGATGTCCGGCGGGAGAGCCCCTTCCCCCTCGTCCGCCGCGGGGCATCGCGGGTTGTCTCCGCCAGTGAGATGGCGACCCGCCAGAGTCCGATGACCATCTCCGCTTGCTGACCTGCATGAATTTGTTTCGCCAAGCCATTGATATCCATGGGCGAAATCCGGCCAGTCATTTTGTTAGTAAAATTACTAACATGACCACCAAGCCGCCCTGTCGTGTCCTTTGCCTTGGTGGGCAACGCATGCCCGCGCAGCAGCCGATGGGCACGCGGACCAGGACCACGATTGGCGCCCCGGGCGGCGGTGCGTGATGGCTGCGGTCGTGGCCATCGAAAGCCTGCTGGAGGCCCGCCGGATCTGGCGTGGGCAGCCGGCGGCGCGGCCGCCTTCGCGGTATTCGACCGGGTTCGCCGCCCTCGACGAGGCCCTGCCCACGGGCGGCTGGCCGGAGGCGGCGCTCACCGAGTTGCTGTTGCCGGCCGATGGCGTCGGCGAGTTGCGGTTGCTGTGGCCGACGCTGGCGCGCCTGTCGCAAGACGATGGGGTCATCGCCCTGATCGCGCCGCCGTACCTGCCGTATGCGGCGGCGTGGGCACGCGCGGGCCTGCGCATGGATCGCCTGCAGGTGGTGCGCGCCGATGCCCGCGATGCGCTGTGGGCCGCCGAGCAATGCCTGCGCTCGGCGGTGTGTGGCGCGGTGCTGTGCTGGCCGCAGCAGGCCAACGACCGTGCGCTGCGCCGGCTGCAGGTCGCCGCGGAAAGCGGGCAATGCCTGGGCTTCGCGTTGCGCCCGATCAACGCCGCCGCCAATCCGTCACCGGCGGCATTGCGCATCGCGATCGATGCCGACCCGGCGCAACTGCGCGTGCTCAAGTGCCGCGGCGGCAATGCGCCACCGCGGCCGATCGCCTTCCCGCTCGTGCCGCCCCTTGTTGCCGTGACGAACTGAGGCCGTTCGATGCTCTGGGCCTGCATCGTGTTGCCGCAACTTGCGCTGGATGGCGCCTTGCGCCGCCACTCCGATCCCGCCGCGCCGTTGGCGCTGGTCGCCGGGCCGGCGCAACGCCGCGTGCTGCTCGCGGCCAACGCCCCGGCCAAGGCGGCCGGACTGCGCGCGGGCCAGTCACTGGCCGCGGCGCAGGCCTTGTGCAGCCGGTTTGCGGCGGTCGAACACGACCCGGCCGAGGCCGAGCGCTGGCATGACCTGCTGGCCGCCTGGGCCTACCGCTACAGCTCGCTGGTCAGCCGCGGGTTCCCGTCGGCGCTGGTGCTGGAGGTGGGCGCCAGCTTCCGGCTGTTCGGGCCGTGGCCGCGGCTGGAGGCGCAACTGCGCGCCGACCTGCACGAACTCGGCTTCCGCCACCGCATCACCCTGGCGCCCAATGCATACGCCGCGCGCGCGCTGGCCAACGTCCACGACGGCCTGGGCGTCACCGACACCGGGCCGATGCAGCACGCGCTCGGCCAGCTGCCGGTCGAACGCAGCGGGCTGGCGGCGGACGTCGCCCAAAGCCTGCGCCGGATGGGCCTGCGCCAGCTGCGCGAGGTCTTTGCGCTGCCGCGCGCGGCGCTGGGCAAGCGCGTCGGGGTGGAGGCGCTCAAGCACCTGGACCGGCTGCGCGGTGATCTGGCCACGCCGTTGCGCTACTACCAACCGCCGGATGCCTTCGAGTCGCGCATCGAGCTCAATTTCGATGTCGAGTCCAGCCAGGCATTGCTGTTCCCACTGCGACGGCTGACCGGCGACCTGGCCGCGTTCCTGGCCGGTCGCGACGGCGGCGTGCAGCGCTTCACGCTGGTGCTGGAGCACGAGCGTTGCGCCGATACCGAAATCGCCATCGGCCTGCTCGCGCCGGAACGCGATGCCGCGATGCTGTTCGAACTCGCGCGTGGCCGGATCGAACAGGCGCGCGTGCCGGCGCCGGTGCGCAGCGTGCGGTTGCTGGCCCGCGAACTGCCGCCGTTCGTGCCGGCCGGGCGCGACCTGTTCGACGCGCGGCCGCAGCAGGCGGTGCCGTGGGAGCAGTTGCGCGAGCGACTGCGCGCGCGACTGGGCGACGACGCGGTGCACGGCTTGGCGGTACGCGCCGACCATCGCCCCGAACGCGCGTGGCAAGGCGATGACGGAGCACGGGCGGGCTCCCCGCGCGGGCTGCGGCCACCGGTTGAACCGCCCTGCGCGCCGCGCCCGGGTTGGCTGTTGCCGAAGCCGGTACCGCTACGCGACCACCACCTGCGCATCCGCGCCGGCCCGGAACGCATCGAGAGCGGCTGGTGGGATGGCGACGTGCGCCGCGACTACTACCTGGTCGAGACCAGTCTGGGTCAGCGCGCCTGGGCCTTCCGCCCATCCGGCGACCGCATCGATGGCCATGAAGGCTTCATGCTGCACGGCTGGTTCGCATGAGCGCCCTGCCCGCCACCCTGCCCCCGGATGCGGCCGACACCCTGCCGGCCTACGCCGAGCTGCACTGCCTGTCGGCCTTCAGCTTCCAGCGCGGCGCATCGGTCGCGCCGGAGCTGTTCGAGCGCGCCCGCCAGCTGGGCTACCACGCACTGGCGATCACCGATGAAGCCTCGCTGGCGGGCATCGTGCGCGCGCTGGAGGCCTCGCGAAAAACCGGCGTCAAGCTGATCGTCGGCAGCGAGGTGCAGGTCGTCGACGGCCCCAAGCTGGTGCTGCTGGTCGAAACCCAGGCCGGCTACAGCAACCTGTGCCAGTTGCTGACCCGCGCCCGCCGACGCGCGCCCAAGGGCCAGTACCGGTTGCTGCGCGAGGACTTCACCGACACCCGCGGCTTGCTCGCCCTGTGGATCCCGGGCGAGGCGCCCGACGAAACCGGCGCGAGCTGGATCCAGGCGACGTTCCCGCAGTGCGCGTGGCTGGCGGTGGAACTGCACCGCGGCCCCGACGATGCCGCGCGCATCGCCGTGCTGCGCGCGGTAGGCGCGCGGCTGCGGCTGCCGCTGGTCGCCGCCGGCGACGTGCACATGCACGCGCGCGGGCGCCGCGCCCTGCAGGACACCCTGACCGCGGTGCGCCACCGGACCACCCTCGCCCAGGCCGGCCATCGCCTGTTCCCCAATGGCGAGCGCCACCTGCGCGCACGCCGCGCGCTGGCCGCGATCCACCCGGCCGACCTGCTCGCCGAGAGCGTGCGCATCGCCGACCGCTGTACGTTCGCGCTCGACCAGCTGCAATACGAGTACCCGCGCGAACTGGTGCCCGCCAGCCACGACCCGGCCAGCTGGTTGCGGCAGCTGGTCGAACAGGGCGCGTGCTGGCGCTGGCCCGCGGGGATCGCGCCGGAGGCCCGCAAGCTGATCGAGCACGAACTGGCGCTGGTCGCCTACAAGCGCTACGAGTCGTACTTCCTGACCGTGCACGACATCGTGCGGTACGCGCGCTCGCGGCACATCCTCTGCCAGGGCCGCGGTTCGGCCGCCAATTCGGTCATCTGCTACGTGCTGGGCGTGACCGAGATCGACCCGGTGCGCATGGGCATGCTGTTCGAGCGCTTCATCTCCAAGGAACGCGACGAGCCGCCCGACATCGACATCGACTTCGAGCACGAACGCCGCGAGGAGGTGATCCAGTACGTGTTCAACCGCTACGGCCGCGAGCGCGCCGCGTTGACCGCGGTGGCCACGCAATACCGCGGCCGCGGCGCGGTGCGTGACGTCGCGCGCGCGCTCGGCCTGCCGCAGGACATGATCGGCGAACTGTCGGCGACGATGGACCGCTGGACGGGCGAAGCGCCCGTCATCGAGCACCTGCGCGAGCGGGGCTTCGACCCCGACTCGCCGCTGCTGCGGCAGGTGATCGCCCTGACCACGCAACTGATCGGCATGCCGCGCCACCTCTCGCAGCACCCGGGCGGCTTCGTGATCTCCGAGCATCCGCTGCACACGCTGGTGCCGGTCGAGAACGCGGCGATGGACGACCGCACGGTCATCCAGTGGGACAAGGACGACCTCGACGTGATCGGCCTGATGAAGGTCGACTGCCTGGCGCTGGGCATGCTGACCGCGGTGCGCAAGACCCTGGACCTGTTGCGCGGCTGCGGGCGCCGCGACCTCGCGCTCGGCGACATTCCGCCCGAGGATCCGGCCACCTACGCGATGATCGGCCGCGCCGATACCGTCGGCGTGTTCCAGATCGAATCGCGCGCGCAGATGGCGATGCTGCCGCGCATGCAGCCACGGACCTTCTACGACTTGGTGATCGAGGTGGCGATCGTGCGGCCCGGGCCGATCCAGGGCGACATGGTGCATCCGTACCTGCGGCGGCGGAACGGGCTGGAGCCGGTCGAGTACCCCTCGCAGGCCCTCAAGGCGGTGCTGCAACGCACGCTCGGGATCCCGCTGTTCCAGGAGCAGGTCATGCAGATCGCCATGGTCGCGGCCGACTTCAGCCCCGGCGAGGCCGACCAGCTGCGCCGCTCGATGGCGGCCTGGAAACGCCACGGCGGGCTGGAGCCGCATCGCGAGCGATTGATGGCCGGGATGCTGGCCAATGGCTATCCGCCCGAATACGCCGAGCGGATCTTCGAGCAGATCAAGGGCTTCGGCAGCTACGGCTTCCCCGAGTCGCACGCGGCCAGCTTCGCGCTGATCACCTATGTCAGTTGCTGGCTCAAGTGCCACGAACCGGCGGCGTTCGCCTGCGCCCTGATCAACTCGTGGCCGATGGGTTTCTATTCGCCCGACCAGTTGTTGCAGGACGCACGCCGGCATGGCCTGCGCACGTTGCCGGTCGACGTGCAGTGCAGCGATTGGGATTGCAGCCTGGAAACGGCAGGCCTGGCTCACGGCCCGCGCCCGCGGGTCGGCGACGAAGCCGTCGGCATTGACCCGACGGTGGCGACGACGACCGATCCTTGTCCCGGTTCGGAAGGCGACGATGCACAGACGGATTGGCCGGCGCCGCCCGCGGATGGCGGCGCGGAAAATGCCGCCCGCGAAACCCCCGGCCGTCCGCAGCCCGCGATCCGCCTCGGCCTGCGCATGATCCGCGGCCTGTCGTCCGACGCCGCCGCACGGATCGAGCGTGCACGCATGGACCGCCCGTTCGACGATGTCGCCGACCTGTGCGCGCGCGCCGTGCTCGACCGCCGCGCGCAATCGCTGCTGGCCGATGCCGGCGCCCTCGCCGGCCTGGCCGGTGACCGCCATCGCGCGCGCTGGGCGATCACCGGCGTGGAGCCGCAACTGCCGCTGTTCGCCGCCCTGCCCGCCACCGCGGAGACCGACCCGATCGTGCTGCCGCGGCCGACCGCCGCGGAGGACCTGCGCGCCGATTACGCGATGACCGGCACCACCCTCGGCAGGCATCCGCTGTCGTTCCTGCGCCCCACGCTCGACGCGCGGCGCTATCGCCGTTCGGCGGAACTGGCCGGGTTGCCGCACGGCCACCAGGTGCGCCTGGCCGGGCTGGTCACCCTGCGGCAGCGCCCGGAGACCGCGAGCGGGGTGATGTTCGTGACCCTCGAGGACGAGGACGGCATGGTCAACGTGGTGGTCTGGCACGACCTCGCGCAGCGCCAGCGCCGGGTGCTGCTGGAGTCGCAGCTGCTCTCGGTGGAAGGCCGGCTGGAATCCCGGGACGGCGTGCAGCACCTGATCGCCCGGCGCCTGGAAAACCTCACCGCGCTGCTCGGCGCGCTGGATACGCGCTCGCGCGATTTTCATTGATGCTGGTGCGCGTGAGATCGCTCAGCGGGCATCCCGCAGCGCCCGCCGGTCCTGTGGCAGGTTCGCGATGCTGGCCGGGTTGTCCAGCATCGCAGACTTCCAAGGCCCGCGTGGCGGACCGCCGATGGTTGCATCGCTGCGCGCGCCGCGCAGGCGGAGAACGCCGGGGCCGGCGGTCAAGTCAACGCAAAACCCCGGAGTCGGGTCAGGCACGCGCCGCCAGCGCCCGCTGGCGGGCGTCAGCGACCACCGCCTTCAAGATGAAAGCAACGGCGCGATGGCGGTCAGGATTGGTCTTGCGAAGCGCGGATGCGCGCCCAGATGCCCGGAGTCGCATGCGCGCGGTCGTCGAGCGACGCCAACGCCGCCAGCGCCATGGCTTCGTCGATGCTCCCGCGCCCGCAAAGCACGGCCAGCGCGCCGGCCACGCGCCCGTAGCGCAGCGACCGGCCGAGCGTGCCCAGCTCGCCAGGGACGTCGTCGTGCCACTCATCCAATGCAGCGGCAGTGTGATCGGACAGGCCCCAGCTCGCGGCGATCCGGCGCGCGGTCGGACCGGCCCAGGCATCCAGCAAGGCGGCGGCCACGCTGGCCTCGGGAGTGAGGTCTGGCTGGCGGGCGTACTGGTCGCGCACGACCTGCACCACGATGATCGAGCCCAACCCCTGCAGCAGCCCGAGCAGCTGCGCGGCAAACGGATCGCCCTGCTCCACGAACTTGGCGTGGTCGGCGGCAGCGGCGGCCGACAGCAGCGTGTGTTCCCAGATGAGCGTCGGGAAGCGCCCGAAGACGCTGCCGTTGACGCTCATCACCGGCTGCACCAGCGCCGCGGCGATGATCAAGCGGATGCCTTCGGTGCCGACCACCGTCACCGCGCGTTCGATGCTCTCGATGGGCCTGGCCTGCACGCGGTACAGGGGGCTGTTGGTGATGCGCAGCAGGTTGCCGGCCAGCGCCGGATCCTGCGAGATGATGCCCGCCATGGTCCGTAGCGACACGTCGGTGTCGTTGACCGCGCGCATCAGCTGCGGCAGCAACTGCGGCCTGCGCGGAATGTAGCGCGGCTGGGTCTCGATCCGCGCCAGTATCGACACCGCTGCGGCCACCACCTCGGCATGCCCCGCCCGCGACGCCATCCCGGCCTCGGCGACGCGCGCATCGTCGAAGGCGACCGCGTAGAGCCGGTGCAGGATTTCGCGGGGCTGCAACGGCGGCGACAATGGTTTGTCGCGGTGGTTGTGCGGGACCTCCGCGTTGGCGACCGCGTCACAGGGTGGCTCGACGGTCGCAGGTTTGGCCGGCGCTGCCATCGACGTGGCCGACGACGAGCCCGACGCAACGGGGGCATCGCGCCGGCGCCACGCCGCGCGGGCAGCAAAGCCCAGCACGAGCAGTAGCGTGAGGCTGGCGAGCAGCATCGCCAGTGTCGTCATGGCCAGTCGCCTTGGCCCGGCCGGCCGCAGCAGCCGCCCGCGTCAAGTCGACGCCGGCCGGTTGCCGGTGTGCTGCGCGCTGCTGGCGACATCACCTAGGCCCCTCGCACGCGCAGGGTCAAACCCTTGAGGAAATTGCGCAGCAGCTGGTCGCCGCAGAGGCGGAAGTTCTTGTGGTCGGATTGCCGGAACAATGCCGACAGCTCGGGCTTGGAAACCGGAAAGCCGGCGTCCTCGAAACACTGGTGCATGTCCACGTCCTTGAGTTCGAACGCGACCCGCAGCTTCTTCAACACCACGTTGTTGGTGACGCGCTTTTCCACCGGCCGCGGTGGCATCCCTTCGTTCCTGCCCCGGTAGTGGACCACCAGCCCGTCGAGGAAATGCGCGAGCACCACGTTGCTGCACTCGACGTAGCCTTCCTCATCCTCCTTCCTGAGGAATGCCTGGACGTCGGCCTTGTCGATCGCGAAACCGGCATCGGCCAGTTGGATGATCTCGACGACCTTGCCGTCGCTGAGATCGAGCATGTAGCGGATGCTGCGAAGTACATCGTTGTTGATCATGGCATGGTCCTGTTGCGCCGCCGGCGGCGGCCGTTAGGGGGACGGTAGCGATCAGGAGATCGATCGCCCGCGTCCGCTCGTTGTTCTTGTGACACGACCTCGCGCCGGCCCGCTCACGCGCGCCGCCGCGCCAGCAGGCGGCCAAGCACCCGGGCGCGCTCGGCGCGGGGCTCGGTGCCGGCGCGCAGTCGCGCCAGGTTGCCCCGATGGGTATACAGCACCAGCAGCGCGGCGGCGCAGGCAAATACCGGTCGCCCGGCCTCGCCGTCAGTGGCCAGCGCGACTGCCGCCAGACTGGCAACGGCCAGCACGGTCGACAGTCCCACGTAGCCGCTGCAGGCCAGGCTCACCAACCAGACTCCCAGCACGACCACCAATCCGGCCGGCCAGACGACGGCCAACGCGCCGACCAGCGTGGCCGCGCCCTTGCCGCCGCGGAAGCGGTGGAAGACCGGCCAGACGTGTCCGGCCATGGCGGCCAGTCCACAGGCATAGGGCCACGCCGGGTTCGCGTCCGGCGGCAGCAACCGCACCGCCAGCCACGCGGCCACTGCGCCCTTGCCGACGTCCACCACCACCGTGCCCAGCGCGAACGCGAAGCCCTGCGTGCGCAGCGCGTTGGTACCGCCGGCGTTGCCACTGCCAAGGGTGCGGATGTCGACGCCGCGCAACTTCCCCAGCAGCAGGCTTCCCGACAACGATCCGAGCAGGTACGCCGCGACGACGAAAATGACGGTCATGGTCACGGCCGCGTACCGAGGGTCGCGACCCATCCGCGCGCCCGCAGCGATCGCCGTGTCGGAGCGTCGACCGTGCAGACCCTCGCCCTGGCCGCCTTGGCCCGGCCCGCCATCTAGGGACCTGCCGGTTGCAGGCTGATGACCAGGGTGCTGGGTCCGGCGTGCGCGCCCACCGCCGGCCCGGTTTCCACCAGCCAGGCGTCCTGGCAGTCCAGCAGGCCGCGCACCGCGCGCAGCAGCGCCTCGCCATCGGCGGCGGCGTCGCAATGGCCGACGATCACCCGCCAGCGCAGGCCGCGATCCACGCGTTTGGCGACGTAGCGCGCGAAACGTTCCGGCACCCGACGCCGGCCGAGCAGGCCACCGGCCACGCCCAGCTTGCCGTCGGGTTTCACCTTGGCGATCGGCGTCAGGCCCAGCGCCTGCACCAGCGGTTTTGCCCACGCCGGCAGGCGCCCGCCGCGCACGGCCATGCTGACGTCGCGCGCGACCGCCCAGGTCAGCGTGCGCGGCCGCAGGGCGTCGAGCTGGGCGACGATGCTGGCGGCATCGTCGCCGCGTCGCGCCGCTTCCCCGGCGGCGATCGCCAGCAGCGCCTGGCCGCCAGCGACGTTGGCGCTGTCGACGATGAAGATCCGCTGCGGATGCGCGCGCTGCGCGGCCGTCTCGGCCGACTGGATCGTGCCCGAGACCGCGCGCGCCACGCCCAGGTAGACCACCTCGGGATGGTGCGACAGCAGGAACTCGAACTGCCGGCGGAAATCCCCCGGCGAGGGCTGGCTGGTCCGCGGCAGCACCGGTTCCTCGCGCAGCTTGCGGTAGAACTCCGCGGGCGCCAGGCCGATCTTGTCGAGGTAGTCCTGGTCACCGAAGTTGAGGCGCAACGGCACCACGTGCAGGTTCAACGCCTCTGCGACGCCTTCGGGCAGGTCCGCGCCGCTGTCGGTGATCACCGCCACGCCGCCGCGACCGGCGGCGGTGCGCGCCTGCGCGCGCATGTCGTCGACCTTGGTCGACCCGATCCGGCCGAAACGCGCCGCGACGTCGAACAGCGCCTGCGGATCGCCGACGTGCGCGTGCAGCCGCATCCGCGAGCGCGAGCCCGCCGAGACCACGCACGACGCATCCAGTTCGGCCACCGCGGCGCGCAGCGCGGCGGCGTCCAGCCCTTCGCCCAGGACCAGGCACTCGCTGCACCAACGATGCTGCGGGTCGGCGTCGATCAGTTCCCCGTGCGCGATCGCTGCATCCAGGTCGGCGTCGGCATCCAGCTGCATCGCCTCCGCATCGAGGTAGCCGCCATCGATGAACGCGCCGATGCCCTCCAACAGGTCGACGAACCCCTGCGCGCCGGCGTCCACCACGCCGGCCTTCATCAGCACCGGCAACTGCCGCGGGGTATCGGCCAACGCACGGCGCGCGCTGTCCAGCGCGGCGCCGAACCAGCCGCCCACGTCGGTGATGTCCACGCGGGGTTCGAGGGCATCGGCGAACGCGCCGATCACGCTGAGGATCGTGCCCTCGCGCGGCTCCATCACCGCCTGCCGCGCCGACCGCGAGCCGGCGCGGATCGCCAGCGCCATGTCCCGAGGTGCGATCGCGCCGCGATCGCCGATGCCTTCGGCGGTGCCAGCGAAGAACTGCGCCAGGATCGCGCCGGAGTTGCCGCGACCACCATCGATCGCGTCATCGGCCACGCGTCGCATCAGTTCGCCCACGCCAGCGGTGCGGCGGCTCAGCGCGCCGGCGAGCACGCTGCCCAGGGTGAAGGCCAGGTTGCTGCCGGTATCGCCATCGGCGACCGGAAACACATTGATCCGGTTGAGGTGCTCGCGATCGGCGATGACCCGGCGTGCGCCTGCGATCAAGGCACGGCGCAGGGCGGGACCACGGATGTGGAGCGCGCTGCGCTCAAGGGCGATGGCATTCATGGGCCCAGAGTTTGCCGCATGGCGCGCCGCAATGGGCGCAGTCGCGCTTTCCCGCGCCCCAGTGGCCACACGGTGGGAGCGCGCCTTACGCGCGCCCGGGGCCGGCGGCGGGATCGGTCCTCATGCAGATGCACGCGATCGGCCTCAACCATGCCGACATCCACCGACGCTGCGGCAACGACCACCTGGTCGGCGATCCGTCGCCCTTCCCCGTCTTTTTTTCGCGCCCGATTTGGACATTGATCTGAATCAAACCGGGGCTTCGCGCGCCCGCTAATCTGCGCCTTCCAGACAACGTGACGGAAGGAAGGCAGCCGATGATGGAACGTTCCCACTTCACTGCCTGCTGCCTTCGTGGCCGCCGCACTTCTCTCACACTGTCCTTGCTGATCGCGCTGGCCTGGCTGGGCCTGCATGCGACCGTGGCGTCGGCGATGCCCTCCTTTGCGCGGCAAACCCAACAGCCCTGCACCGGCTGCCACGTGGGCGGGTTCGGGCCGCAACTCACGCCGTTCGGGCGACAGTTCAAGCTTTCCGGTTACACCCTCAAGGTCGGCGACGACGGCAGCCTGCCGCTGTCGGCCATGCTCGTGGAGTCTTATACCCACACGCGCAAGGCCAAGGCGGAAGCGCCGGCGAAAGGCTTCGATCGCAACAACAACACCGAACTGCAACAGGCCTCGGTGTTCCTGGCCGGCCGCCTGGGCGAGCATCTCGGGGTCTTCGCCCAGGCGACGTATGAAGAAGCCAGCGGCCTGGTCGGCTGGGACAACATCGACCTGCGCTATGCGCGCACGTTCAGCGGCGACAAGCACAGTGGGATCTGGGGCCTGACGCTCAACAACAACCCCACCGTCACCGACGTGTCCAACACCGCCCCGGCCTGGCAATATCCGTATATCTCCGCCGACCTCGCCCCGGGTGCACCCGCCGCGCCGATCCTGTTCGGCGGTCTCGGCGGCCAGGTGATTGGCGCCACGGCCTACGCGCAGATCGACGGCATCTGGTACGTCGAAGCAGGTGGCTACCGGACGCTGTCGCCGTCCTTCCTGCGCCGCGTCAACGCCGACTTCGATGGCCGACTGTCGGGCGTCGCACCCTACGCGCGCGTCTCGCGCAGCTGGGATGCCTGGGGCGGCAACGTCGCGCTCGGCGGCTTCGCCCTGGGCGCGCGTCGCGGACTGGCCGGCGAGAATGCGGTCGGCAATGCCGTGGCCATCGGCGGGCCGGCGGATCGCTTTCGCGACTTCGGGATCGACGCCCGCTACGAGAACTTCGGCGACGGCACCCGCACGTACACCGTCAATGCGCTCTATGTCGACGAGCGCCAGCACCTGGATGCCACGTTCGCCGACGGCGGTGCCGAAAACCTGCGCAATTCGTTGCGCGCGTTGAACCTCGCCGGCAGCTATTGGTACCGCAATACCTGGGGCGCGACCGTGGGCGCATTCGCCTACGACGGCAGCACCGACGCAGTGCTGTATGGCGAGACGGGAAAACCCGATACGCGCGGCGGCACCTTGGAACTGGACTGGAACCCACTCGGCAAGTCCGGCTCCTGGGGCGCCCCCTGGGCCAACGTCCGCGTCGGCGCGCTGTACACCCACTACACGCGCTTCAACGGCGCGGTCGACAACATCGACGGCGCCGGCCGCAGCGCCGCCGACAATGACTCACTCTACGTGTTCGTGTGGCTCGCGATGTAGACGCCCCACTTGGTGACCGCGCCGGTCGACGACCGGTCACCTGCGGCAAGCGGTCCGGGGCGGTGTGCACTGCCCATCGGCGGGTCTGGAATCCACGGCCCGCCGCCGCAACCCCGCTATTTCGTTTCCTGGTCCGCCAGTTCGTACAGATAGTCGACGAACGACATCACTGCGCCGTCGTAGCCTTGGATCGCGGGGTTGGATGACTCGATGACGTAGTACTCGTTCGGGGCATGCGCGCCGCTGCCGTGTCCCAGCCCGAAGTGCCCCGATGCGAGGCTCAGGGGCGCGTCGGTGAACACGAATCCAGGATAGGAGCCGGCATTGCGCGGCCACATCAGCGGGGCCATGCCCGCGCGCTTGAGCACGGCCGTCTGCGCCTGGATCAACGGCGCCTGCGCCGCGGTGCTGGTGGCATCATAGCCCCCG
>JBBRWW010000018.1:0-27675 GCA_038248955.1 Lysobacterales bacterium | reverse complement strand
GCTGACGTGGCGGTCGGCGTCGCGGATCTCGGCCAGTTGCACCTCGCGCTCGCGGGCCTTGCCGTCGACGACGACGAACATGCGCCCGGTGCGGGTCTTGGCCGCGTCGGTTTCCGCGGTGCCGTCGGGCAGCACGATCGCCTTCGACGGCACCCATACGCCGGTCGGCTTCGGCGCATCGGCGGCGGCCTTCTCCAGGAAGCTCACCCGCACGCCCATGTCGGGGACGATGCGTGGGTCGCGCACGTTCAGCGCGATGCGCACCTTGACCGTCGCCTTGCTGCGGTCGGCGGTGGGGATGATCGCGATGACGGCGCCGGGGATGCGCCAGTCAGGATAGGCGTTGAGCACCGACTCGACCGGCATGCCCGGCTGCACCCGACCGATGTAGGCCTCGTTGACGTCGACCTGCACCTCGAGCGAATCCATGTCGACGATGGTGCCGATGCCGGTGCGGATCGATCCACCGCCGGCGCTGATCGGCGAGATCATCTCGCCCGGCTGCGCGGCCTTGGTGACGATGACGCCGGTGAACGGCGCGCGCACCACGGTGTTGTCGACGCCGATGCTGGCCACCTGCAGCTGCGCATTGGCGACGCCGGCATTGCGCTGCGCCGTGGCCACCTGCGCGCGCAGGGTGTCGCGCTGGGCGATGGCCTGGTCGTACTGCGCGCGCGACACCAGCTGTTGCTTGACCAGTGCGCCCAAACGGTTGGCCTGCGCCTCGGCCTCGCGCCGCTGCGCCTGCACCTGGGCGATCTGGCTGCGCGCCGCCTCCAGCTGCGCCGAGGCCAGGCCGCGCTGGGCACCGGCATCGAGTGGGTCGAGCGTCGCCAGCACCTGCCCGGCGACCACCTTCTGGCCCTCCTCGATCAGCACTTCGCGGACCTTGCCGGTGATCTTCGACGACACCGTGGCGATGCGCCGGGCGACGATGTAGCCCGACGCGTCGAGCACCGACGCGTTGGCCGGATCGGCGGCATCGCGCGCCGGCGCGGTCTCGACCGCGACCGGGCGGTTCATGCCGAACACGACCACCGCGGCGACCAGTAGTGCCGCCAGCCCGGCGAAGATCGGCCACCTGCGGCGTCTGGCCTTCTTCGCGACGGGGCGGCGATCGATGCGCAGTTCCTTGAGCAGGTCTTCGGAGGTGTTCATCAGTGCCCTGGACGGCGGAAAGGGAAGGAGTGTGACCCGGCGGCGAGGCCGGGCAGGGGCGGAAAGTTACTTTGTGCATCGGGCGCGCCGCCGGACTGCGCGGGTTGCCCGTGGCGAAGCCTATGCGATCACGGCCACGGCGGTCACCTGACGCTTGTCATGCGCGATGCCTGACGCCTGCGACTGCCGCAAGGGCCGCCGGCGGTCGAGCATTGGCGTCCGGTATCCAGTTACGTCCCCAGGGAGCGACAAGATGCAAGCCAACGACGCGCTGCTCGCGCAACTGACCGACGTCCGCAAGCGCTACGGCGCGGTGGTGGCGCTCGATGGCGTCGACCTCGACGTGCGCCCCGGCGAGGTGCTGGCCCTGCTGGGCGCGAACGGCGCCGGCAAGAGCACCGCGATCGCCCTGCTGCTGGGCCTGCTCGCGGCCGACAGCGGCAGCGCCACATTGTTCGGGCAGCCGCCGCAGTCGCTCGCCGCGCGCCGCCGGATCGGGGTGATGCTGCAGGCGGCCGGGATCCCCGAAGCCAGCCTGGTCGGCGAACTGCTCGAGCTCACCCGCAGCTACTACCCGGACCCGCGCAGCGTCGCCGATTGCGTCGCCCTGGCCGGCCTCGATGGCCTGCTAGATCGCCGCTACGGGCGCCTGTCCGGCGGCCAGCAGCGCCGTGTGCAGTTCGCGCTGGCGGTGTGCGGGCGGCCGCGGTTGCTGTTCCTGGACGAACCCACCACCGGGCTGGACATCGACGCGCGCCACGGCCTGTGGCGCGCGATCCGCGAGCTGGTCGGGCAGGGCAGCTCGGTGCTGCTGACCACCCACTACCTGGAGGAGGCCGAGGCGCTGGCCGACCGCGTGGTGGTGCTGCACCGCGGCCGGGTGGTCGCCGCCGGTCCGATGGCGGAGGTGCGCGCGCATGTGTCGCAGCGGCGCATCCGCTGCGCGTCGACGCTCGACGCCGCGATGATCGCCGGCTGGCCGCAGGTGCGCAGCGCGCGCCGCGAGGACGGGCGCCTGGAGATCGTTGTCGCCGACGCCGCCGAAGCAGTGCTGCGCCGCCTGCTCGACCTCGATCCGGACCTGCGCGAGCTGGAGATCCAGCGCGCTGGTCTGGCCGAGGCGTTCATCGAACTCACCCAGGACGCGCCCGCCGTGGCGCCCGACCAACCACTGCACCAGGAGGCCGCGTGATGAATGCCGCCGTTTCGACGATCACCGCCGTGCCTTCGTTCTCGCCGCTGCGCTGCTACTGGCTCGAAGCCAAGCACGAGCTGCTGCGGCTGCTGCGCACGCCGTCGTTCGTGCTGCCGTCGCTGTTGTTTCCGCCGCTGTTCTACGTGCTGTTCGGGGTGCTGCTGGGCGGCAAGGGTGGCGGCGAGGCGGCTCGCTACCTGCTGGCAACCTACGGCGTGTTCGGGATCATGGGTGCGGCGCTGTTCGGCTTCGGGGTCACGGTCGCGGTCGAACGCGAGCGCGGCTTCCTGGCGCTGAAACGCGCGCTGCCGATGCCGCCGGGTGCATACCTGCTGGCGAAGATGGCGATGGCGATGGTGTTCGCCGCGATCATTTCGGTGATCCTCGCGCTGCTCGCCGCGACGCTGGCCGGGGTCTCGCTGCAGCTTTCGCAGTGGTCGCTGTTGCTGCTGATCAACGTGCTCGGCGTGCTGCCGTTCTGCGCGATCGGCCTGTACATCGGCAGCCTCGTTGGCGGCTCGGCGGCGCCGGCGGTGGTCAACCTGCTGTACCTGCCGATGGCGTTCCTGTCCGGGCTGTGGCTGCCGCTGGCGATGCTGCCGGCGGTGTTCACCAAGCTCGCGCCGGTCTGGCCGTCCTTCCACCTGGGCCAGGTCGCGCTGAAGGTGGTCGGCCGCGACGCCGGTGGCAATGTCGCGCTGCACCTGGGGGTGCTGGTCGTGGTCACCGCCGCGTTCTTCGTGCTGGCCCGCGCGCGGCTGGCCCGAGCGGACTGAGCAGCACCACCGTCGCGCCTGCCGGTCACAACCGCCGCGCACCGGCGTCCGGGTACCGAACCACATCCCTGATACCCAATCACCCATGCCGCAAGGAATCGCCATGAACCGCCTGCCAGAAATCACCGCCGTCGCTGCCCTGGTCGCCGCGCTCGCCACCGCCGTCGTGGCACCCGGCACCGGCACCGCCGCCGCGCCTGCATCGCCGTCGACGACAACACCGCCTGCGGCCACCACCGACGGCAACAGCTTCGCGATCCGCGACGCGCGCGTGTTCGACGGACAGCGCCTCATCGAGCGCGCGAACGTGGTCGTCCGCGACGGCCGCATCGCCGCGGTCGGCATCGATGCGGTGATTCCGGACGGCACCGCCACGATCGACGGCCGCGGCAAGACGCTGCTGCCGGGCCTGATCGACGCGCACACCCACAGCTGGGGCAACGCCCAGGGCGACGCGCTGCGCTTCGGGGTCACCGCCGAGCTCGACATGCTCGGCGACTGGAACCGCCTGCCCGCGATCAAGCGGCAGCGCGAGTCGCTCGCGCGCACCGCGCAGGCGGACCTGTGGTCGGCTGGCGCTGCGGTCACCGCCCCGGGAGGCCACGGCACCCAGTACGGGATGGCGGTGCCCACGCTGGCCGCCGACGGCGACGCGCAGGCATTCGTCGCCGCGCGCGCGGGCGAGGGATCCGACTACATCAAGCTGATCGTCGAGGACATGAGCGCTTACGGCGACGGGCGGCGCTGGCCGACACTGGCCGCGCCGCAGGTCACCGCCGCCATCGCTGCCGCGCACCGCGCCGGCAAGCGCGCGCTGGTGCACGTGTCGCGACAGGTCGACGCGCAACACGCGATCGAGGCCGGCGCCGACGGCCTTGCCCATGTGTTCGTCGACGCCCCGGCCAGCAAGGCTTTCGTACTCGCGGCGCACGATCGCGGCGCGTTCGTGGTGCCGACGCTGTCGGTGCTCGCCAGCGTCGCCGGCGCCGGCGAGGGCGCCAAGCTGGCCGCCGATCCGCGCCTGCAGCCGCTGCTGTCGGGCGAGCAGATCGGCAGCCTCAAGGCCGCATTTCCCGCGCCCCCCCGCCGCGAGGCGCTCGACCATGCGCTGCGCAGCGTGCGCGCGCTGCACGCGGCCGGCGTCACCATTCTGGCCGGCACCGATGCCGGCAATCCGGGTACCGCGCACGGCGCGGGCATGCACGGGGAACTGGAACTTCTGGTACGCGCCGGCCTGACCCCGGCCGCGGCGCTCACCGCCGCCACCTCGGCGCCGGCGCATCGCTTCGGCCTGACCGATCGCGGCCGCATTGCCGTCGGCCAGCGCGCCGACCTGCTGCTCGTCGACGGCGATCCGACCCGCGACATCACCGCCACCCGCGCGATCGCCGGCGTGTGGAAGAACGGCTACGCGATCGATCGCGCGCTCGCCCCCGCCGCCGCGCCGGCGACGGCCACCGCCGCGCCCGCTGCCGGTGTGGTCAGTGACTTCGACGGCGACACCATTGACGCGCGCATCGGCATCGGCTGGCAGCCCACCACCGACCAGATGATGGGTGGCGCCTCGACGGTCCGCCATGCGCTGGTGGGCGGTGGTGCCGCCGGTTCGCGCGGCGCGCTTGAGGTCACGGGCGAGATCAAGGCCGGATCACCGTTTCCGTGGTCCGGCGTCATGTATTTCCCGGCCGCGCAGCCGATGCAGCCGGTCGATGTCTCGGCGCGCACCGAGCTGGTCTTCTGGGTGCGTGGCGACGGCCGGCAGTACAACGCGATGCTGTTCTCGGGCCCGTCGGCGCAGGGCATGCCGAGCCTGCAGGCGTTCACTGCCGGGCCGCAGTGGCGCGAGGTGAGGCTGCCGCTGAATGGTTTCGTCGGCGCCGATACCGCGTTGCTGCGTGGCATCGCGTTCACCGCCGGGCAGCCGGCCGGGCCGTTCGCATTCCGTCTCGACCGCGTCGAGCTGCGCTGAGCGCGCGATGCCTACAATGCCGGCGATGACGACGATGCTGCGATCGCTCCACGCCCGGCTGCTGCGCGCGCGCCACTGGCTGGTGCCCGACGAGTTGCAGCTGGGCTGGATGCCGGTGTTCAACCTCGGTTACCTGGTGTTCCTGTTCATGCCGCTGATCTTCACTGGCCGCGGCGGCGGCGTGGCGGAAGCCTGGTATCCCCCGCACCTGGGCCAGGTGGGGCCGACGCTGCTGTCGGTGGCGGTGTTCCTGCCGCTGTATTTCGCCGGCTACCGGACCAGCGGCACGCGGCTGGTCGCGTGCATGCTCGGCATCGCCGCACTGGGCTATGCGCTGCTGCCGGCCAACCCGTTCGCCAATGCCTACCTGATCTATGCCGCCGGCTTCGCCGCGATGGTCGGTCGGGTGCTGTGGCGACGCAGCGCGTGGCTGGCGGCGATCCTGGTGCTGTTCCTGGCCGAGATCCTGCTGCTGGACTATCCGCTGTTCGTGTTCGCGCTGACCTTGGTGATCGCCGTCGCGGTGTTCTTCGGCAACCATTTCTTCGTCGAGAACACCCGCAAGCGCGCCGAACTCAAGCTCTCGCACGACGAGGTCCGTCGCCTGGCCGCGCTGGCCGAACGCGAACGCATCGGCCGCGACCTGCACGACCTGCTCGGCCACACGCTGTCGATGGTGGCGCTGAAGTCCGAGCTTGCCGGCAAGCTGCTCGATCGCGACCCGCTCGCGGCGCGGCGCGAGATCGACGAGGTCGGCCGGGTCGCGCGCGATGCGTTGGCGCAGGTGCGGCGCGCGGTCAGCGGGATCCGCGCGGCCGGTCTGGCCGCCGAACTGGCATCGGCGAAGTTGCTGCTGGAGTGCGCTGGCGTCGCTCTGCGCTACGAACGGGGCGACGTGCCGCTGAGCCCGGAACTGGAGACCGTGTTCGCACTGACCCTGCGCGAGGCGGTGACCAACATCCAGCGTCACGCGCGCGCCCGCCATGCCCAGGTCACGCTGGCAGTTGATGGCGGCGAGGCGGTGCTGCTGGTGGTCGACGACGGACGCGGAGGTAACCTGGTGCCAGGCAACGGCCTGCTCGGCATGCGCGAACGCATCGAATCGCTGGGCGGACGGCTGCGCATCGACACCGGCGCCGACCGCCGGGCAGGAGCCCAAGTGCCGTCAAGGCCATGGATGGCCGAGAGCGACCGCCGGGCAGGAGCCCAAGTGCCGCGAAGGCCATGGATGGCCGAGAGCGGCGGTGGCACCCGAATCGAGGCCCGGCTGCCATTGCCGGCGGCGGATCGCGTATCGGCGCGGGTGGTGGCCGCGCATTGACGGCTGCGCAGCGCGGTTTGCGTTGGTCGATCCGGCGAAGGCCGGGAAGCTGCCGACGCAGAAACGCCGACGATCCGCGCGATGGACTTTGGTCCGTCCCACCGTTTGACGGCAGCGCCCACTGGCAAAGGCGCGGGGCCCGTTTGTCGCGCCGACCGTGCCGCCGGTGACGTTTGCTACCTTGCGGCCTCCCACCTCCTGATGGCGCCATCGATGATCCGAGTGCTGCTGGCCGAAGACCAGGCGATGGTGCGCGGCGCGCTGTCGGCGCTGCTGGGCCTGGAAGCCGACATCGAGGTGCTGGCGGCCGTGGCCGATGGCGAGGCTGCCTGGCGCGAGCTGCAGCGGCTGACGCCCGACGTGCTGGTGACCGACATCGAGATGCCGGGTTTGTCCGGCCTGGAGCTCGCCCAGCGCATCCAGCGTCAGGCGCTGCCGGTCAAGGTGGTGATCGTGACCACGTTTGCGCGCGCCGGTTTCCTGCGCCGCGCGCTCGATGCCGGGGTGTCGGGCTACCTGCTCAAGGACGCACCGGCCGAACACCTCGCCGATGCCCTGCGCCAGGTGCAGCGCGGCGGCCGCGCGATCGATCCGCAGCTCGCGCTGGAGGCGTGGTCGGAGGCCGATCCGCTCAACGACCGCGAGCGCCAGGTACTGCGGTTGGCCGGCGAGGGCCAGTCGGCCGGCGCGATCGCCGCGCAGCTGCGGCTGTCTCCGGGCACGGTGCGCAACTACCTGTCCGAGGCGATCGGCAAGCTCGGCGTCGGCAACCGCATCGAGGCGTACCGGCTGGCGCGGCAGAAAGGCTGGCTGTAATCCGGCGCGGCGTCTGCGAGGCGCAATCGCGGATGTACCAGCTCGATCGGCGAGCTCAAAATTGGCGCCGGTGGAAGGCAACAGAACCCGGCATGACCCGCAGCAGGTCCCATCGGCACGATCGCTTGCGTAGCCAACCTTCGCCGTCCAGCGGCTCGCACCGCAGGGCAAACTGCCGCGGCGCGGACTATTGCGCGGCGCGCGCCTGCAGCATCGCGAACGCCGCGCGCAGGCCCTGCGCCTCGCCGCCGGCGGGGCGGCCCGGGCGGTCGGCATCGTTCCAGCTGTAAACGTCCAGGTGCGCCCACGGCATCTGCGCCGGCACGAAGCGCTCCAGGTACAGCGCCGCGGTGACGCTGCCGGCCATCTTCGACGGGCCGCCGTTGGCGATGTCGGCGATGGTGCTGGTCAAGTAGCGCCAGTACGGACGCCACAGCGGCATGCGCCACAGCGGGTCGCGCTGTTGCAATCCGGCAGTCAGCCACTGTGTCGCGAGCGCCTCGTCGTTGCTGTACAGCGCCGGCAGGTCGGGGCCCAGCGCGATGCGCGCGGCCCCGGTCAGGGTCGCGAAGTCGAGGATCAGCGCCGGCTGCAGTTCGCCGGCATACGCCAGCGCATCGCCCAGCACCACCCGGCCCTCGGCGTCGGTGTTGTCGATCTCGACGCTGATACCGCTGCGCGTGGCGATCACCTCGCCGGGACGAAACGCGTTCGGGCCGATCGAATTCTCCACCGCCGGCACCAGCAACGTGATCCGCAGCGGCAGCTTGCGCGCCATCACCAGTTCGGCCAGCGCAATCGCATGCGCCGCGCCACCCATGTCCTTCTTCATGTTGCGCATGCCGTCGGCGGGCTTGATGTCGAGCCCGCCGCTGTCGAAGCACACGCCCTTGCCGACAATCGCGACGTGCGGGTGCGCGTCGTCACCCCAGTGCAGTGCGATCAGCCGCGGCGCGCGGTGCGAGGCGCGGCCGACGGCGTGGATGGCGGGAAAATTCTGCGTCAGCAGGTCGTCGCCGCTGACCACTTCGATCCGGGCGCCATGGCGCTCGGCGATCCCGCAGGCGACCTGCTCCAGTTCGTCCGGACCCATGTGCTCGGTCGGCGTGTTGATCAGGTCGCGCACGCGCACGCAGGCGGCCAGCAGGTGGAACGCTTCATCCTGCCGATCTTCCCGGGCCTGTCCAGGCATGTCCTGGGCCCTGTCGAAGGGGGCGCCGGGCACCAACAGCTGCGCCGGCGAGCGCAGCGGCTGCTTGTAGCGGCTGAAGCGGTAGCTGCCCAGACCCCAGCCCAGCCGCAGTGCCGCCAGCGTGGTCGCGTCGAGCTCGCCTGCCGGTCGCCAGCTGCCCGCCGGCAGCGCGAACGGCGCGTGGCCGTAGCTGTAGGGGTCGAGCGCGTCGCCGATGCCGAGCGCCGCGCCCTCGATCTGGCCGTCACCGCCTGCCCAGGTAACCGCCGTGCCCGCGCTGCCATCGAAGCCCTGCGCGTCGAGCCAGGCGCCGACCGCGGCGGTCTGCGCGGCGCGCCAGTGCGCGAACGTGGCGCGGGTGACCAGGTGCAGCGCCATTGCGTCGGCGGCGGTGTCGGTAAAGCCCAGGGGCAGGTTCATGCGGCGGCGGTATCCCGGTGGTGGGCCGCGTCCAGCCAGTCGGCGAGCGCGGTCAGGGTGGCGAATTCGAGGTCGGGACGGACGTCGCTGCGTGGCCAGTCGCGGCGCATGCCCGCCGCGTCGGGTCGGTTGATCCAGCAGGTGCGCAGCCCCGCGTGCGCGCCGCCGACGATGTCCATCTCGATGTCGTCGCCGACGTGCAGGACGTGCGCGGGGGCGCACTCGAGTTGCCGGCACGCGGCGTGGAAGATGCTCGCCGCCGGCTTGGCCGCGCCGTGTTCGCGTGCGCCGAGTTGGAAGCGGAACACGTGCATCAGGCCGATGCGGTGCAGGTCGGCGTTGCCGTTGCTGAGCGCGGCCAGCGGCGCGCGCGCGGCGAGGCGGTCGAGCGCATCGAGGCTGTCGTCGTAATGGGTGACGGCGCAGCGCGCGGCGAAGAACGCATCGAACGCCGGCCCCGCCAGCGCGACATCGTCGCCGGCGGCATGCAGCATGCGTTCCAGCGCGATCATGCGTTGGCGGGTGAAGTCGTGCGCCAGCTGCGGGTGCTCGGCCGCCACCTCGTCGCGCAGCGTGCGCATCGCCGCCAGCGGCCAGCGGTCGGCGGTGCGCGGCGCGTGCGCGCGCAACCACTCGCCCAGCGCGGTCTCGGCGCGAACGATCACCGGAGCGATCGGCCAGATCGTGTCGTCGAGGTCGAGGGTGATGGCGTGGACGGGAAAGCTCATGGATTCATTCTAGCGTTGGGCCTGCCTGGGGCTCGCGAGCGCAGGCTGATGAAGCAGATTTACACTGCGGCCACGGCCGGACCGGCGTGTCACGCAAGCTCAAGCGAGCCGCCCAGTGACAGCCGGGATCCGGAAATAGCGCAGAAGGTCACGCACCACGTGTACCGATCATCGTCCCTACTCCTTGGCTCGCGCATTTTTTCGCGCGAGCCAAAGCACCGAAGTACGACCTTGACTTTATTTGTAAAGCATGAAATTTTCAAACTTGCGAAAGTATGAGGTGGCTGTTTACGCTATGGGCATGATCTCCGACCCTCGCGGCTCCGGCCGGGAACGGGTCCTCTTCCTGCTGAAGACGAAGGGCCCGCAGACTGCAGCAACGATGAGCAGCGAGCTGGGCGTCACCACGATGGCGGTTCGCCAGCATCTGGCGATCCTGGAGGCAGAGAAGCTGGTCGACTTCACGATCGAACGCCGTGAGGTCGGCCGTCCCGCCCGCCTGTGGCGGCTGACCCCGCAGGCGAATGAGCGGTTTTCCGACGGCCACGCGGAGCTCGCCGTCGGGATGCTCCAGGCAATCCAGGGCACGTTCGGTGAACAAGGCCTCGAGCGTCTGACCCAGGAGAGGACCCGGCAGCAGGCCCAGAGTTATGGCGCGCGGATGCCCGGTCCGGGTGCGCCCGTCGAGGAGCGCGTGGCCACCCTTGCCCGGATACGGTGCGAGGAGGGGTACATGGCCGAGTGGAGACGGGGGCGCAACGGAACGATCGAGCTCGTCGAGAACCACTGTTCGATCGCGAATGCAGCGCGCATCTGTCCGAAGCTGTGTGCCAGCGAGCTGTCGCTCTTTCGTACCCTGCTGGGTGACGACGTCAGCATAGACCGGGTGGAGCACATCCTCTCGGGAGACCGGTGCTGCGCCTATCGCATCACCGAACGGGCCGACGAACCGGCATCGAAAGCAATCCCGTAGACCGCCTGGCAGCGCCCGGGAGATCGTGCTCGGTGACCGATCCGGTCGCGCTTCGCGCTTCGCGCTACCCAAGAGGGCAGCGGAGGGCCTGCGCCTGGCGGGCCAGCAGCCGAGCATTGGATGACCCCGGCAAAGCGGCTGGTCGCTTGCTTGTCATGTAGCCACCGGCCACAACGACGGTCCTCGGCAGCCGATGGCGGCTCCATGCGTTCGACCTCGTCGGCACCCCCATGGCGGCACCCCCATGACGGCATCGCCGGTTCGTCGCAAACCCAGGTCGATGCCGACGAAGCGGCGCATGGCCTCCGGGTCAGTCCTCCAGCGGCCAAACAGCCGAGCGGCGTTTCCCCGGCTCTGGCAAAACTTACGCAACAATACGCTTTACTAACTATGTTATCGTGCCGCAGGGGACCGCCCGCACGAGCAAAGAGCGATGCCCGCCACTGCTCGACGTCGACGGCAGGCATTTACCAGGTTCATCGAAGTGGAGCGGGTGCAACGTGACGCCGCGCGGCCAAAACAACAGGAACCCCAGATATGCAGACCACCGCTACGCACCACGGCCATGCGCCCGCGCCAGGCGCGTCGTCCCCGCCTTTCGCCGGGTCTGAAAAGCTGCCCGGCATCCGCCACATCATCGCGGTGGGCAGCGGCAAGGGCGGCGTGGGCAAGTCCACCGTCAGCGTGAATCTCGCGTTCGCGTTGCAACAGCTTGGCTACCGGATCGGGCTCATGGATGCGGACGTGCTGGGGCCGAGCATCCCCGGGATGCTGGGACTTGCCACCGGCCAGCCGCCGGCGGAGTCGGCGGACCACAAGATGGTCCCCGCGCAGCGCCATGGACTGAAGACGATATCGATGGGCATGTTCACCGGCGACGACAACCCGGCGATCCTGCGTGGGCCGATGGTGGGCAAGTACCTGAAAATGTTCGTCGGCTCGGTGCAGTGGGGAACGCTGGACTACTTGATCATCGACCTCCCGCCCGGGACCGGCGACACCCAGCTGACCCTGGCCCAAAGCGTGCCGTTGTCGGGCGCGATCATCGTCACCACGCCGCAGGACGTGAGCCTCAAGATCGCCCGCCGCGGCTTGCGGATGTTCGAGACCGTGCACGTGCCGATCCTGGGCATCATCGAGAACATGAGCACGTTCACCTGTCCGCACTGCGGGACGGGCACGGACATCTTCCGCGGCGGTGGCGGCGACCGGATGAGCCGGGAATTGGGTGTCCCGTTCCTGGGCACGATTCCGCTCGACCCCGACATCGTCACCTGCGGCGACCAAGGGCGTCCCCTGGTGCTGGACAAGCCGGACTCGTTCGCGGCGCAGGCGTACCTCGCGATGGCCACCGAACTGGATGACCGGCTGCAGGGGCTTGCCGGCTCGGCACTGAAGCCGTTCGCGTGGACCTGGGCGACCGGTGCGGGCGCGCCGGCGTGGGTGGACAGCGCGGCTGCGCCGGAGGGCTCGCGCACGACCGCGATTGGCTTGCGCCAGCGCGATGCGCGGACGCTGTCGGTGCTGTGGCAGGACGGCCAGCACAGCGATCTCGACGTCCGCGACCTGCGGCTGAACTGCCATTGCGCGCTGTGCAAGGAAGAGATGAGCGGGCGCGCGCTGCTGGATCCAACCAGCGTGCGCGCCGACATCGCCCCACGAACGATCGCCAGCGTGGGCAATTACGCCATCCAGATCACCTGGAACGACGGCCACAGCAGCGGGATCGACACCTTCACCCACCTGCGCGCGCTGGGCGAGCGCGCCGCGACGACGGTCGCCGACGATGTCTGAGGTCCTGCCGACCGCCGCGGCGATCACGATCCGCGCCGAGACACTGCTCGCCGACCCCGACGCGTGCAAGTTCACGGTGAGCCAGAACGTGTTTACCGGCGGTCCGTTCTTCTTCGACAGCCCGCAGCGCGCGGCGGGCTCGCCACTGGTCGAGCGCTTGTTCGCGCTTGCCGGCGTCGCCCATGTGCTGGTGACCGGGAACGTGGTGACCGTCGGCAAGCAGCACGATGCCTCGTGGCCGGACCTGAAGTCGGCCATCGGAACGGCCATCCGGACGCAGTTGCTGACCGGCGTGCCGGCGCTGCTCGATACGCCCGACAACCGCTCGTTCACCGGCGTGCTGACCGATGCGCGCGACCGGCGTGCCAGCAAGCACGAGGTTCGCGTCGCGCTCAAGCGCGACTGCGAGGCAATGATCATTCCGAGCGGGGAGAAGCTGACGCTTGCGCACGGCGACACCGTCGTGGTGACCCAGGCCCTGGGCGGCAGCTTCACCGTCAGGACCGGGGTCGGATACCTGGTCCGGATCGACGCGCTCGATGCCGACGCACTGGGGCTGGGCGGCGCGGCGGAGCAGGCAGCGCCCGTGGACGCGGGCCCTTTCACCGTCGACACGGTGATCGAGGCGCTCAAGACCGTGTTCGATCCGGAGATCCCGGTCAACGTGGTGGACCTCGGGTTGATCTACGTCTGCCAGGCGCACCCGCTCGCCGACGGTGGCCACCGGGTCGAGATCAGGATGTCGATGACGGCGCCCGGCTGCGGGATGGGCGATGTGCTCAAGCACGACGCCTATCGCAAGGTGCAGGCATTGGCTGGCGTCACGGAGGTCGACATCGCGATCGTCTGGGAGCCGGCCTGGGACCAGAGCCGCATGTCCGAGGCCGCCCAACTGCAGCTCGGCCTGTTTTGAACAAAATGCCGCGCAGCAGGCAATGACGTCGAATCGCCGATCGCGAAAGCAAGGCAAGGCTGGCCCGCTCCAACACCGACGACTCGGCATGTTGCCCGCAACCCCCCTGGAGGAAAAACAATGAGCACCACGGCGCTGAACGAATCAGTCACGACACAGATCTCCGAGCTCGTGGCCAGTCACCGGGTCGTCCTGTTCATGAAGGGCAAACGCCAGCTGCCACAGTGCGGATTCTCCGGTCAGGTCGTGGGGATCCTCAACAAGCTGCTGTCGAGCTACGAAACCGTCGACGTGCTGGATTCACCCGAGTTGCGCGATGGGATCAAGCAATTCTCCCGGTGGCCGACGATCCCGCAGTTGTACGTCGGCGGGCAGTTCATCGGAGGCTGCGACATCGTCCGCGAGATGCATGCGTCCGGAGAGCTGCAGAAACTCATTGGCGCAGACCACGCGACTGCCACATGAAAGAGACCGAATTGTCACCCCATCCAACGGACTTCCAGGGGTCCGTCATCGACGCGCTGCGCGAGGCCATCGAGCGGGCGATCCCCCATTCACGGGCCGAAGTGAAAGGCGGCCGTGGACACTTCCGCATTGACGTGACGTCGCCCGCGTTCGCCGGCACCAGCATGCTCCAGAGCCAGCGACTGGTGTACGGCGCCATTGCCCACCTGATGCAGGGTGACGCGCCCCCGGTGCACGCCGTCGACCGCCTGAAGACTCGAACGTAGCCCGCCAAGGAACCCGATGAACGCCAAACCGAAATTCCTGTCCGCCACCGCCGCGGTGGATGAGCGCGCGATCCTGCCGCTGCCGAATTCCCGCAAAATCCATGTCGAAGGCTCGCGCCCCGATATCCAGGTAGCGATGCGCGAAATCAGCCAGTCCGATACCGCCGCCCCCTACGACGTGGAAAACAACCCGTCGATTGTTGTCTATGACTGCTCCGGGCCGTACACCGATCCCCATGTCAGCATCGACATCAGTTCCGGCCTGCAAACGCCGCGCACGCCATGGATCATCGATCGTGGCGACAGCGAGGAATTATCCGGGCCAAGTTCGGCTTACGGCATCGAGCGCATGAACGACCCGAAGCTGGCGGAAATGCGTTTCAACCTCACGCGCAAGCCGCGGCGCGCATTGCCGGGCAAAAACGTGTCGCAGATGCACTACGCCAGGCAAGGCATCATCACGGCGGAGATGGAGTACGTCGCTATCCGCGAAAACATGCGCCGCAAGGAGTATCTGGAAGAGCTCAAAATTTCCGGCCCTACCGGCAAGAAACTGGCCGAGATGATGGGTCGCCAACATCCCGGGCAGTCGTTCGGCGCCAGCATTCCTGCCGAAATCACGCCCGAGTTCGTGCGCGCGGAAATTGCCCGTGGCCGCGCCATCATCCCGGTCAACATCAACCATCCGGAAATCGAGCCGATGATCATCGGCCGCAATTTCCTGGTGAAGATCAACGCCAACATCGGCAACTCGGCCACCACCTCCAGCATCTGCGAGGAAGTCGACAAGCTGACGTGGGCGATCCGCTGGGGCGCCGACAACGTGATGGACCTGTCCACCGGCAAACACATCCACGAGACGCGCGAATGGATCATCCGCAACTCGCCAGTGCCGATCGGTACCGTGCCGATCTATCAGGCGCTGGAGAAAGTGAATGGCCGCGCCGAGGATCTGACCTGGGAAATCTACCGTGACACCCTGATCGAGCAGGCCGAGCAGGGCGTGGATTACTTCACCATCCACGCCGGCGTGTTGCTGGCCTATGTGCCGATGTGCGCCAAGCGCATGACCGGCATCGTTTCGCGCGGCGGCTCGATCATGGCCAAGTGGTGCATGGCGCATAACCAGGAGTCATTCCTGTACACCCATTTCGAAGACATCTGCGAGATCATGAAGGCGTATGACGTCAGCTTCAGTCTGGGTGATGGTCTGCGTCCGGGTTCGATCTTCGACGCCAATGACGAAGCGCAGTTCAGCGAATTGAAAACGCTCGGCGAACTGACGCAAATTGCCTGGAAGCACGACGTGCAAGTCATGATCGAAGGCCCCGGTCACGTGCCGATGCACATGATCAAGGAAAACATGGAATTGCAGTTGGACAAGTGCTTTGAGGCGCCGTTCTACACGCTCGGGCCGCTGACCACCGACATCGCGCCGGGCTATGACCACATCACCTCCGGCATCGGCGCGGCGATGATCGGCTGGTACGGCACCGCCATGCTGTGCTACGTCACGCCCAAGGAACACCTCGGCCTGCCCAACAAGGATGATGTCAAGACGGGTGTCATCACGTACAAGATCGCGGCCCATGCGGCCGACCTTGCCAAGGGTCACCCCGGCGCTCAAATACGCGACAACGCCTTGTCCAAGGCACGCTTCGAGTTCCGTTGGCAAGACCAGTTCAATCTCGGTCTCGATCCGGACACGGCGCGGGAATTCCATGATGAAACGCTGCCGCAGGAAGGCGCCAAGACCGCGCATTTTTGCGCGATGTGCGGCCCCCATTTCTGTTCGATGAAGATATCGCAGGACGTACGCGTGTACGCCGCCAACCTGGGCATTACGGAAACACAAGCCCTGACGCAGGGGATGGAAGCCCAGGCGGTCGAGTTCATCGAGGACGGCGAAGCAATTTAGGAAGGAGTTAGCCATGTCGACCCATCCAACTGCAGCGATCACCATCGAAGACGGCGAAATTACCGTCGATGCCGAGCTGCTCGCGCCCAGGCTTGGGCTCTCGGCTGCTGCCCTCAAGGTCGAGATGCGCAAGGGCAGCATCGACAGCGTCGCCGAGGCCGGTATCGACGAGGACGCCGGACGCACGCGCGTTACTTTCAGGTATCGCACGCGAGCCTGGACGGCGGTGGTCGAACCCGACGGCACCGTGGTCGAGAGGATCCCGCCGATGTGGATGCCGCGCCAGCGAACAGCGATCGCCTGACTCTGTCCGATTTCGCCAGGACCCCCCTCATGACTGCCCCCGCTCTGGATATCGCCGCGACGACGATCGTTGCGGACAACACGCCTGAAACGCTCGCCCGCCGGCTGCGGGCGCATCTGCAAGCGCTCGCCACACTGCGCTTGCCGATCACCTACCAGGAGGCGGCCAAAGGGTTGCGGCTCTCGCCGCCGCACACCATCCATCAAGTCACGCGGGCGTTGGAGCAACTCATGGTGCAGGACGCCGCGGCCGACCGCCCCTTCATCGCCGCCATGGTCATCGGCAAGTCGCGCGGCGGCTTGCCGGCACCGGGCTTCTTCGACTGCGCGGCGCGGCTCGGACGCTTTGCCGGCGATACAACCGGGCCAGGCGCGCGGGTGTTTCATGCGGCGCAGTTCAGCGCAGCGGTCGCGTTGTGGGCACCACCGGCCGACTGCCGGGACAGCGAATGAAAATGCATGGCCCTGCTCATCCGGCGCCGTCGCTGCAACAAAGCCGACCTCAGGCCGTGCCCAGCGGCGGCGTGGACGGGCAGCGCCCGCGCGTGGTCATCGTTGGCGCCGGTTTCGGTGGCCTCACGGTCGCGACGCGGCTTGCCATGGCGCCGGTGGACATCACCCTGATCGACCGCGAGAACCATCACCTGTTTCAGCCGCTGCTCTACCAGGTGGCGACCGCCGGACTGTCGCCGGCCGACATCGCCTGGCCCATTCGAGGTCTGGTCCGCCGCCAGCGCAACACCCGCGTGCTGCTGGGCGCGGTCACCGGCGTCGATCGTGTGCGCAAACACGTCGTCATGGGCGGTCGCCACATCGCCTATGACGTTCTGGTGCTCGCGACCGGAGCGACCCATGGTTATTTCGGCCATGACAGTTGGGCCGCCCATGCGCCCGGCCTGAAAGGGATCGACGACGCCACGGAGATCCGCCGCCGCCTGCTGCTCGCCTTCGAGCGTGCGGAGATGGCATCCGACGCGCGCGAACGCGAACGTCTGCTCACCATCGTGATTGTCGGCGGCGGGCCGACCGGGGTCGAGATGGCCGGCGCCGTGGTCGAACTGGCGCACTCGGCATTGGTGGACGACTTCCGCGCCATTGATCCGCAACAGTCACGCGTGCTGCTGGTCGAGGCGGGACCGCGCCTGCTGTCAAGCTTTCCGGAATCATTGTCGCGCCATGCCGAGCGGGCGCTGCGGCGCTTGGGCGTGGAGGTCCGTCTGGGTCAGGCAGTCACGCGCTGCGATGCGACCGGGGTCACCCTGGGCGACGAGAACGTGGCAGCGGGCACGGTGATCTGGGCGGCCGGGGTCGCCGCCTCACCGGCTGCCGACTGGCTGGCCGCGGCAGGCGATCGCGTTGGCCGGGTGTTGGTCGGAGCGGATTTGCGGCCGCCCGGCATGGACGACGTTTTCGTGATCGGCGACACCGCGCTCGTCCATGATGCCGCCGGCCAACCGCTGCCTGGCATCGCCCCGGTCGCCAAGCAGCAGGGCGCCTATGTGGCCGACGCCATCCAGGCGCACCTCGCCGGCAAGGCGCAGCCGCCCGCCTTCCGCTATCGGGACCGCGGTCTGCTCGCCACGGTCGGTCGCAAGACTGCCGTCATCGCGTTCGGACGCCTGCGGCTGAAGGGATGGTTGGCTTGGTGGCTCTGGGGCATCGCCCACGTCTACTTCCTGATCAGCCTGCGCAACCGGCTGATCGTCATGATGCAGTGGCTGTGGTCGTATGCCAGCTTCGAACGCGGCGCCCGGCTCATCACCGGCCTGCACCCCCTCAAATCCGACCACGAATCCATGCGCGAGCCCACGCGCGAGCCCGTCCGCGCCCGCCGTCATGACGACGATGCTGCGCCGCCACCGCTTGCCGCACCCTCTCCCACTCCTGACTGAGCCGCCCATGTCCGAGTCCGCCCCCCCATCCATTCCTGTTCTGGAACCGCTGATCGAAGCGGGAATGAAACAGCTCGACGCGAACAAGGTCCGCCGCCGGCCGGGATTCGATGACGTGCCGGTGCTGCGCAAGCCGGACTGGATTCGCGTCAGCATCCCGGGCGGCAATGCCGTCGCCACGCTCAAGAGCAAGCTGCGCGAAAACCATCTGGTCACCGTTTGTGAAGATGCCGGCTGCCCGAACATCCACGAATGCTGGAACGCCGGCACCGCCACCTTCATGATCCTGGGCGATATCTGCACGCGGCGTTGTTCGTTCTGCCAGGTCGCCAGCGGCCGGCCGAAGCCGCCCGATGCCAGCGAGCCGGACAATCTGGCGCGCACCATTGCCGATATGGGGCTGCGGTACGTGGTCATTACCTCGGTGGACCGCGACGACCTGCACGACGCCGGCGCCCAGCATTTCGCCGACTGCATCAGCCGCATCCGCGCGCTGTCGCCGGCGATCAAGATCGAGATCCTGACCCCCGACTTCAAGGGCAAGATGGAGGGCGCGCTGGAGATACTCAAGGCCGCGCCACCGGATGTGTTCAACCACAATCTGGAAACCGTGCGCGGGCTGTATCACAACGTGCGTCCCGGCGCCGATTACGACTGGTCGCTGCAGTTGCTGCAGAAGTTCAAGGCCCAGCACCCGGAACTGCCGACCAAATCCGGCATCATGCTGGGTCTGGGCGAGACCCGCGAACAGGTCGAAGCCACGCTGCGCGACCTGCGCGCCCACGGCGTCAACATGATCACCATCGGCCAGTACCTGCGGCCATCGCCGGCCCACCACCCGGTGATCCGCTACTGGACGCCGGAGGAATTCCAGCAACTGCAAGCGTTCGGCATGAGCCTGGGTTTTGCCTACGTCGCGTCCGGCCCGATGGTGCGCTCGTCGTACCACGCCGACCGGATGGCAGCGGCCGCGGGTTACGTCACGCTCGACACATTGAGCAAGGCGCAACGTTCTCTACCCCATCCAGCCTGAGCAGGGATAGGTCCATGAGCCTGAACGTCACCCAGAAGCTGATCCAGTCGCATCTGCTGCACGGCGACATGACGCCTGGCGAGGAGGTCGGGATCCGCATCGACCAGACGCTGACCCAGGACGCCACCGGCACGCTGGTGATGCTGGAGCTGGAGGCGATGGCCCTGGACCGGGTGAAGACCGAGGTCAGTGTCCAGTACGTCGACCACAACATCATCCAGGAGGACTTCAAGAATCCCGACGACCACCTCTTCCTGCGCAGTGCCTGCCAGCGCTTCGGGGTGTGGTTCTCGCGGCCTGGCAACGGGGTGAGCCATCCGTGCCACCAGGAGAACTTCGGCAAGCCGGGCAAGACCCTGCTCGGCTCTGACAGCCACACCCCAGCGGGCGGCGCGATTGGCATGCTGGCGATCGGCGCCGGCGGGCTGGAAGTGGCGCTGGCGATGGCGGGCGAGGCGTTCTTCACGCGCATGCCGCTGGTCTGGGGCGTGAAGCTCACCGGCCAGCTGCCGGACTGGGTGAGCGCCAAGGACGTGATCCTGGAGATGCTGCGCCGCCACGGCGTGGAGGGCGGGCTGGGCCGGATCGTCGAGTACTACGGACCGGGGCTGGCGACGCTGAGCGCGATGGATCGGCACGTGATCGCCAACATGGGCGCCGAGCTGGGCGCGACCACCACCGTTTTCCCTTCCGACCAGGAGGTGCGCCGCTTCCTGCGCGCCTGGCAGCGCGAAGAGGACTGGGTGGAGCTGGCCGCCGATCCCGGCGCGGCCTACGACGTGCACGACGAGATCGATCTGTCGAGCCTGGTGCCGCTGATCGCCATGCCGTCCAGCCCGGGCAATGTACGCCCGGTCAGCGAAGTCGCCGGCGAGCGGATCTACCAGGCGTACATCGGCTCGTCGGCCAATCCCGGCTACCGCGACTTCGCGGTGTCCGCGATGATGGTGCAGGGGCGTCGCGTGAACGACCGCGTGTCGTTCGACATCAACCCCACGTCGCGCGCGCAGCTGGAAACGCTGGTGCGCGATGGGCACATCGCCCACCTGTTGCATGCCGGCGCGCGGCTGCACCAGGCCGGCTGCAACGGCTGCATCGGCATGGGCCAGGCACCGGCCACCAATGAACTCTCCCTGCGCACGGTGCCGCGCAACTTCCCCGGCCGCTCCGGCACGCGCGAGGACAAGGTGTGCCTGGTCAGCCCGGAGACGGCCACGGCGTCGGCGCTCACCGGCGTGATCACCGACCCGCGCACGCTCGGCATCGCCTATGTGCGCATCGCCGATCCGGACAACCCGATCATCAACCGCGAGATGTTCATGCCGCCGTTGCCGCTGGAGGCGGCACTGCAGGTGGCCCTCGTGAAGGGCCCGAACATCGCTTCGCTGCCGAACTTCGAGCCGCTGCCCGATGAGATCGAAGTGCCGGTCCTGCTCAAGGTGGGCAACGACATTTCCACCGATGAGATCATGCCGCCGGGCCTGCGGGTGCTGCCGTTCCGCAGCAACATTCCCAGGATCGCCGAGTTCTCCTTCGACATGCTCGATCCCAGCTACGCCTCGCGGGCCAGGCAGGTGCCAGGCCACATCGTGGTGGGCGGCAACAATTACGGGCAAGGATCGAGTCGCGAGCACGCCGCACTGGGCCCGCAGTACCTCGGGCTGCGCGCCGTGCTGGCCAAGGGCTTCGCGCGGATCCACTCGCAGAACCTGATCAACTTCGGCGTGCTGCCGCTGACCTTCGTCGACCCTGCGGACTACGACCGCGTCCAGGCCGGCGACGTGCTGCGCCTGACCGACCTGCGGCGCGTGCTGACAGAAGGCGGCGAGCTTGCGGTCGAGAACATCACGCGCCAGTACAACTTCCAGGTGCGTCACCACATGTCACCGCGGCAAGTGCTGTTCCTGATGCGCGGGGGATTGATCAACTGGATGAGAGAGCGCCTGTCCGGCCCACCCGGGCCTGCCGGCGCATGATCGACCGCGTGGATTGCTGTCAGAGCCAATAATCAGTGATGTAGTTCTTGCCCGCGTCGCAAAAAAGGCAACAACATGCTCGACCTCATGCCGGCCACGCAATTCGCGTGAGGCGATCAGGTGCGCGCCCGACGACGTGCCGACGACGTGCCGACGACGATGCCGTGCTCTCGTGCCAGCCGTCGCATCTACCGCACGGCGTCTGTGGACTCGACCGCCACGACTTCATCTGGACGAGTTTGATGACGTTGAATAATGCCGGGCACCAATCCATCGGCGATGCCTTCGATCGGATGCTTTGCCATTTCGCCGCACAGTCTTGCGCATGACTCGCTCGGTTCCAGCGCGGTGGATCAAGCCGCGAAGTGCAACTTCCTTGAATTGAAGCGGGCCAGGCACGGCAGCCTGCGCCGCTTCACCGACAAGTGCAGTTGCGCATGCGCTATCCACAGCTGACCCTGCAGCCACGCTACCGGATCGCCGCGTTGCATCGTGGCGGGTATTCCAACCAGGAGATCGCCGGGGAGATCGGTAGCCACCCCAGCACGATCAGCCGCAAGTTGCGACGTAACGGCAACGGCAGGGGCTACGCCGGCAGCCTGCGCCCGGCATCGTTGCGGTGACCGACGGCGCCAGCACCCGTCATGAAACACGTCGAAACAGTGGCCACAAATGCTCGATAATACGGGCGTGACGAAAACGAAAGGACACCGATGACCCAGAGGACTCTTCCGGACGCCATGGTCCCGACACCGGCCATTGTCGATGTCGTCATCATCGGGGGCGGCGCATCTGGCATCCTGACAGCGATTCATCTGGTCAACGGTACGAATGCGCCACTTCGTATCGCAATAATTGAAAGTCGCGCCGAACTGGGCAAGGGCATCGCGTACTCCACCACCTGTCCTGAGCATCGATTGAACGTCGTTGCCGGGCGCATGAGTGCCCTGGAGGCGGACCCCGACCATTTCGTGCGCTATCTCAACCGTTATCGAACCGCCGAAGCGTCGCAGTTCCCTGATAGCGGGTCGTCCTGCTTCGCGTCACGGGAAACCTACGGTCGTTACCTTTCGCAAACTCTCGATGAGTCCCTGGTCACCTCCAGTTGCTCGCTGGTGATATTGCGCGATGAGGTGGTGCGCATCTCTTCCGCAGAGACCTCTCAAATCGAATTGGCCTCGGGTTCCCGTTTGACTTCCCGCACCGTCGTGCTGGCCATCGGCAATTTCCTGCGCGATTTTGCGCTAGGCGACCGGGTTACCGAAGAAACCCACGTGGTCAAAACGCCTTGGGATCAGGGCGCACTGTCCCATATCGCCTCGGGAGAAACGGTGCTGGTGCTGGGTGGCGGTCTGAGCATGGTCGATGCGGTCATCGAGCTCGCTGCCCGCGGTCATACCGCAACAATTCATGTCCTGTCCCGCCATGGGTTGCGGCCCCTCCCGCATGCCGTGCCGGGAAACGTCGACGGGTTCGATCCAGGGGCTCTGCTTGCACAGTCGGTACGTGGGCGGACGCGAATGCTGAGGGCGCAGGCCCGGCTCGCGCAGGCCAATGGTGCACCTTGGCAGTGGGTGATGGACACCATACGGCCCCATGGCGGAACGCTGTGGATGAGCCTGGACGCTGCCGAGCAACGTCGCTTTCTAAGACACGTCAGCAGGTTCTGGGATGTGCATCGGCATCGCATCGCGCCGCAGATTGCGTCGCAATTGACCGTGCTGGAAACACAGGGCCGACTGCATTACCACGCAGGTCACGTTCGCGACTTGCAGGCGGTTGGCAGCGGTTGGCAAGTAGGATTCAGGCCAAAGTCGCGCGACGGGATGGAGTCTATCGTTGTAGACCATGTGCTCAACTGTACTGGCCTGCAAACGAACATCGAACGAATGGCGAGCCCGCTTATCCGAGACCTCCTGTCCCAGGGAGCGATTCGGCCTGGCCCCCATCGCCTGGGCCTGGATGCCGACAGCGATGGACGCATCCGTGATCACGCGGGACGCGCCAATGATCGCTTCTTCGCCCTCGGCACACTGCGCATCGGCCAGGCGTGGGAGAGCGTTGCCGTTCCAGAGTTGAGAAAGCAGGCTCAGGCCATCGCCGCGCAGATAATCACGATTTCCCGGCAAACGATGCGGATCGCAGCATCTGCGGCAGGATCACTGGCGCAGACGTCACGGAGCCGGTGATCAAGACAGCTGTCTTTGGCTCTTGGTGAACTCGTGTGGGTGATTCGCCACCATTTTCAGGACTCGGCAAAAAAAAAGTACCCCGCCGTCGGGTGCAGGCATTTGATCTTGATCCTGGCGAGCGACAGCAGCAGCGAAATGCGTCCTGGCGTTCGCCGGGATGACGGCAGGGGCAGGGAATACGGCAACGGCAACGGTGGCAATGGAGAGAGGAGCCGAAGCGGGCAGACCGAGTTCAAACCCTCGCGGCCACCACCTTCACTCCAGCAGCTTCGCCCACCCCTCCAGCCCCTCGATGCGCCCCAGCACCAGCTTCACGCAGACCAGCAGCGGCACCGCGAGCAGCAGGCCGACGATGCCCCACAACCAGCCGAACACCATCAGCGCCAGGATCAGGATCAGCGGCGACAGGCGCATCTGCCGACCAAGCACGATCGGGGTGAGGAACTGACCCTCCAGCGTGTGCAACGCCAGGTAGATGCCGGCCGGCACCCACGAGTGCCAGTCGTCGAACGCCACGAAGCCCATCAGCAGCATGATGATGATGCCGATCAGCGGGCCGACGTAGGGTGCGAAGTTCAGGATCGCGGCCATCGTGCCCCACAGCAATGCTTCCTGCAGCGGCACCTTGAGCCAATACAACGCCGCCGCGAACACCAGGCCGACGACCGCGTTGATCACGCTGATGGTGAGCACGTAGCGCGAGATTTCCCGCTCGATCGACTGGAGGATGTTGACGGTCAGCTTCTTCTGTTGGCGGGTGGGCAGCAATGCCACCGAATTGCGTTGCAGGCTGTCGCCATAAACCATGAAGAAGAAAGTCAGCAGCACGACCGCCAACACCGACGCGAGCATTCGCGGGGTCGTGGTCAGTGCCTTGTACGGGTCATTGACCTCGGTCTTGACCACCTGCACCGGCCTGCTGGTGCTTTCGCCGCCGGCCGCGCGGGCGATGTTCTGCGCGGCCTGGTTCGCGGCCTGCATCGGCTTGGCCATTTCGCGCAGCTTTGGCGCGAGTTCGCTCATCTGGCGCGGCACCTGGCGTACCCAATCGCCGGCCGGTTGCACCAGTTGGCTGCCTAGCCATAACGTCGCCGACAGGCCTCCGACGAGCACGAGCAGGGCACCCAGGAAGCGCGGCACCCATAGCCGTCGCAGGGCGCGGATGATCGGGTTGCCGATCAGGGCGAAGAACATCGCCAGCAGGACCGGCAGGATCAGTCCTTGCGCCGCCCACAGCGTGGCGCCGACCGCCAGGCACGCGAGCACCGCCACTGCCACCGAGGCTCGCGGCCGCGAGGCGGTGGGCGGCGCGTTGGGTAGCTGCATGGAGTCGGTCGGGTCGTCACTGTTGGAGCCGGTGACGTGCTGGGGATTCTGGGTATTCAAGGCGTAAAGGCTTCCTGTTCCGCGGAGGGTCGCGTCGGTTGGCCAGTGGCAGCGGGACGCGGCGGGGGATTGATGGCGGCGGCGCCGGGGACTTCCGCCCCTGCCACGGCCTGGGCAGCGTCGGCGGCCTGCGCGGCTTCGCCGGCGGCCGCCTGTGCGCTGCCACCGGCAAACAGACCCGACAGCATCGTGATCATCTGCATCGCGCTGCTGCCCTTGGCCAGTCCCTTCAGCGGTTCGGCGCGGCCGATCAGGAACCCGCTGACTGCGCCGGCGATGACGATGCGACCGGGCGTCCAGCCCGCGAGCCACGATGCCTTGAGTTGGCGCAGGTCGGCCGCGACCCGGCGCTCATGCGCCTCCAGCGCATCCTCGGCCTGCGTCACCTTGAGGATCAGTTTGTCGAAACTCATCGATGGCCCTTGGCTTGGACGGTGGCGGGCAACGCGTGCGACGAATCGCGAATCGCGGCCGCTGCGGCCATTGCGTTGCGCTTGGTTGCTGCTGTCGCGGTCATGGCGGGGTCACGTCAATGCCCTGCTCGTCCTTGAGCGGCGTGTCCCCGGCGGCGGGCGGCGCGCTTCCCGCTGCCGGCGTAGCAGTGGCATTCACGCCCGCACCGGCGCGGGCGGACTCCGCCGAGCCCGGATGCGGCGTGAACTCCGACAGTTCGCCGATTCCCAGCCGCGCCAGCTGCCGGCGCGTGGCTTGCAGGCGGGTATGTTCGAAGTAGCGCATTCCTTGCCATGTCGCGAACGCGGTGATCGCCAGGCTGAGCATTGCGGTGACCAGCAAGGCCAGCGACCACGACCAACCGGCGCCGCGGGTGAGGTAGACGACCAGCGTCGCCATGAGCAACAGCCACGCCGATGCCCCGAACGCGATCGCCACGCCGGTCAGTGCGAGTGTGCGGCCCAGCGCGCTGCGTGCCAGCGACACGTCGGCAATGAGCAGCGTCCGAAACGCCTTCGCCGCGTCACCGGCCGCGCCGAGGCTGGCCCGGCCTGCGGTGCCAACCTGGCGCAGCGACTCGCCCAGATCCGGGGCAGGGTTGGCTGCGTCGGGTTCCCGGCCATCACCGGGCAGTGCACTGGGCGCGTCGGCCACCGGCTCCATGTGAGGCTTACTTGCCGCTGCGCGACAACTTGGCGATCAGGTATCCGGCAGCGAAGGCGACCCCGAACGACGTCAGCGGCCGCTCACGCACCAGCTCGGCGGCGCTGTCGATCAGGTCGCGGCCCTTGTCCATCAACGCGTCCATCTGCTCACGCGCGGCACCGCCGGCCATCTCCGCAGCGGCAAGGCCAGCCAGCGCGCCGTCGGCGAGGTCGGCCTTGACGTTGGCCTTGCCCAGGCGCAGTTCATCGCCCGCCGCGGTGGCCGCGCCCTTGATCGCATCGCCGCTGTCGATCGCGGCCTGCTTGATGTGGCTGCCGGCCTCGCTGAGGTTGCTCTTCATGCCGTCGGTCGTGGTGGGGGTCATCGGGAAATCTCCTGGGGGTAGGGGAAAACGTGGCGCAGCGGGCACCGATCCGGCTGATGGGCATCGATCGCATCGATCCCATCAGCGCATCGGCAGGTCGCCCGGTTGGTTGCCGCGAACGATTCGCAGGATCAACTGTGCCGGAGCCCGTGTGAAGCTGGCGCGGAAGCCCGGCAGGTCCTCGAACGCCCCCGAGGTCGATGCGAGGATCACGTCGCCGGTCTGCAGTCCGTTGCGCGCGGCGCGACTGCCGGCGGCCACCGACTCGACCAGTACGCCGCTGACGCCCGACTGGCGCAGGCGCTCGGGCACCTCGGCGAACAGCGCGCCGGCCAGGCGCGGATCGAACTCGAGGCCGGGAGACGACTTGGCCTGTTCGCGCAGCGACGCCGACAACTGCAGCGGCTTGCCGTCGCGAAGCACCCCCAGCGCGACGCGGCCGCCGACCGCCTGCAGGCCCTCGAAGTTGCGCAGCGCGTCGCGGTTGTCGATGCGCTGGCCGTTGGCCGAGACGATGACGTCGCCGGGTTTCAGCCCCGCGGCGGCGGCGGCGCTGCCGGCGAACACCCGCGTCACCACCGTGCCGCGGGAATCATTGAGGTCCAGTGCCTGCGCCAGCGGCGCGTCGACGTCCTGCGACTCCAGCCCCAGCGTGCCGCGCCGTACCTCGCCGGTCGCGACCAGCTGCGCCATCACCGTGCGCGCGAGGCTGGTCGGGATCGCGAAGCTCAGGCCGATGTTGCCGGCCATGCTGCCGCGTGGATTGAAGCTCGCGGTGTTGATGCCGATCAGCTCGCCATTGAGGTTGACCAGCGCGCCGCCGGAGTTGCCCGGGTTGATAGACGCGTCGGTCTGGATGAAGTTCTGGTAGCCCAGCCCGCGCAGGCCGCTGCGGCCCACGGCCGACACGATGCCCGATGTCACGGTCTGTCCGATCCCGAACGGATTGCCGACCGCGACCACGAAGTCGCCGACCCGCAGCGAACTGGAGTCAGCCAGCGGCAGCGCGCTGAGGTCCTGCGCCGGGATCCGCATCACCGCGATGTCGGTGTCCGGGTCGGAGCCGACGAAGTCCGCCTTCAGCGTGCGGCCGTCGGCCAGCGTCACCGACACTTCATCGGCGCCTTCGATGACGTGGTGGTTGGTCAGGATCAGGCCCTGGGTCGCGTCGACGATCACGCCCGAACCGAGCGATTCGTTGATCCGCTCCTGCGACAGTTCCGGGAACATGCGCCGGAAGACCGGGTCACTGCCGAACGGGCTCACGCGCACGCGCTGCTTGGTGTGCACGCTGACCACCGCCGGCGTTACCCGCGCCAACATGGGTGCCAATGACGGCAGCGCCTGGCCACCGAGCGAGACCGGCAAGGCGGCGACCATCGGCACGGTCGCCGCGCCTTGGGGCGCAGCCTGGGCGGGCGCCTCGAGCGCATCGCGCATCGCGGTCGCGGCAAATCCGCCGAACGCGGCGGCCAGGGTCAGGGCGAGCAGGATCTTGGCGGGGGT
>JBBRWW010000017.1:0-30005 GCA_038248955.1 Lysobacterales bacterium | reverse complement strand
TTGCTGCTTGCAGGGGGCATGTTGCGGAGGCGCGGGTGGCGGACTTTTGCTTGGGCAGCGCTGGCCGCGTCGGTGCTGCTGGGAGGGTTGTCGTTGTCGCCGCCCGGCAACTGGCCGGCGGGCATTGCCCAACGCATTGCCCTGTGTGCGTGGTTGGGGCTGTTCCTGCTAGCCCGCGACAACGGCACCACTTCGGCTGGCGAACGCCGCCCCCCACTGGCGCGACCAGTTGCGTAGCGGCCGGGCGAGGTGGCGCGGCTGGGCGATCCCCTGAACGCTCGGCCCGGCATCGATCCAGGCCAACCAGGCTGGGCGCCTCGCATGGCGGGGCTTTGTGCGCTGCGGTAGGCTTTCCGGTCTTCCCCCCGCAAGCCGCCGCCGTGTCCAGCGAAGCCGTCAACGAATCCAAGCCCTTCGAGCCGCAAGCGATCGAAGCCGCCGCCCAGCACTTCTGGGACGCGACCCGCGCGTTCGAGGTCGATGAGCAGTCGGCGAAGCCGAAGTACTACTGCCTGTCGATGCTGCCGTATCCGTCGGGTGCGCTGCACATGGGCCACGTGCGCAACTACACGATTGGCGACGTTATCAGCCGCTACCAGCGCATGTGTGGTTTCAACGTGCTGCAGCCCATGGGCTGGGATGCGTTCGGGTTGCCGGCGGAGAACGCCGCGATCAAGCACAAGACCGCGCCGGCGAAGTGGACGTACGCGAACATCGCGCACATGAAGACGCAGTTGCGCACGATGGGCTACGCGATCGACTGGTCGCGCGAATTCGCCACCTGCACCCCCGCCTACTACACCCATGAGCAGCGGATGTTCGTGAGGCTGATGAAGCTCGGCCTGGCCTACCGCAAGAACTCGGTGGTCAACTGGGACCCGGTCGACCAGACCGTGCTGGCCAACGAACAGGTCATCGATGGTCGCGGCTGGCGCACCGGCGCGCTGGTGGAAAAGCGCGAGATCCCGCAATGGTTCCTCAAGATCACCGACTACGCGCAGGAACTGCTCGACGGCCTCGACCACCTGCCGGGCTGGCCGGATTCGGTCAAGACCATGCAGCGCAACTGGATCGGGCGCTCCGAGGGTCTGGAAATCACCTTCGACGTGCGCACCGCGGAGGATGTGGCGGTCGAACCGATCACCGTGTTCACCACGCGCCCGGACACGCTGATGGGCGTGACGTTCCTGTCGGTCGCCGCCGAGCATCCACTGGCGTTGCTGGCCGCGCAATCCGATGCCGACCTGGCCGTTTTCCTTGCTGATTTGAAGCACGGCGGCACCACCGAGGCCGAGCTGGAGACCCAGGAAAAACGCGGCATGGACACCGGCCTGCGCGCGATCCATCCGGTCAGTGGCGAGGAACTTCCCGTATACGTCGCCAATTTCGTGCTGATGAACTACGGCACCGGCGCGGTGATGGCGGTGCCGGGCCACGACCAGCGCGACTGGGAATTCGCCCGCCGCTACATGCTGCCGATCCGGATGGTGGTGATGCCGGCCCACGTGCGCGACGCGCTCGACGAGATCGGCGGCCACGTCGCCCGCCATGACGACCCGATGAGCAGCGCGCTCGGCGAGGGCGGCGCGATCGATGTCTACGACACCGGCGCCGCGGTACTGGTGGTCGAGGAGTTCCAGCAGCGCATCGCCGAGCAGGGCGCCTACACCGAACGCGGTTGGCTGGTGAATTCGGGCGAATACGACGGCATGGAGTTCCAGCAGGCGTTCGATGCGCTCGCCGCCCGTTTCGAGGCCGGGGGCCGCAGTGCGCGACGGGTCAATTTCCGACTGCGCGACTGGGGTGTCAGCCGTCAGCGCTACTGGGGCTGCCCGATTCCGGTGATCTACTGCGCGGCGTGCGGCGCGGTGCCGGTGCCGGAGGACCAGTTGCCGGTGCTGTTGCCGGAGGATGTGGCGCTGATGGGCACGGGATCGCCGATCAAGGCCGACCCGCAGTGGCGCAAGACCATCTGTCCCACCTGCGGCGGCGCGGCGGAGCGCGAGACCGATACATTCGACACGTTCATGGAGTCGAGCTGGTACTACGCGCGCTATACCTCGCCCGGCGCGAGCACCCAGGTGGACGAGCGTGCCAACCACTGGCTGCCGGTGGACCAGTACATCGGCGGCGTCGAACACGCGATCCTGCACCTGCTGTATTTCCGCTTCTACCACCGCCTGCTGCGCGACCAGGGCCTGGTGCGCAGCGACGAACCGGCGATCAACCTGCTGACCCAGGGCATGGTCATCGCCGAGACGTTCTACCGCGACCACGCCGACGGCTCGAAGGACTGGATCAACCCGGCCGATGTCGCGATCCAACGCGACGAGCGCGGCCGCATCACTGGCGCGACGCTGCTGGCCGACGGGCAGCCGGTGGTGATCGGTGGCATCGAGAAGATGTCGAAGTCGAAGAACAACGGCGTCGACCCGCAGCAGATGGTAGGCAAATTCGGCGCCGACACCGTGCGGCTGTTCTCGATGTTCGCCGCGCCGCCGGAGCAGTCGCTGGAGTGGAACGAGGCCGGCGTCGAGGGCATGGCGCGGTTCCTGCGCCGGTTCTGGCGCGAGGTGGTGGCCCACGTGTCGCAGCCCGACCACCCCGGGGTGGGCGAACTGCTGGAGAGCGGCATGGCGCTCGATGCCGCGCAGAAGACCCTGCGGCGGCAATTGCACGAGACCATCCAGAAGGTCGGCGACGACTACGGCCGCCGCCACAGCTTCAACACCGCGATCGCCGCGCTGATGGAGCTGCTCAACCACGTCGCCAGGTTCAACGACATGAGCGATCAGGGCCGGGCGGTGCGCCACGAGGCGCTGGAGGCGATGGTGTTGCTGCTCAATCCGGTCACTCCGCACGTCAGCCATGCGCTGTGGCAGGCGCTGGGCCACGCCGAGACGCTGCTGGAGGACGTGCCGTTCCCACAGGCCGATCCGTCGGCCTTGCAGCGCGATGCGGTCACCCTCGCGGTACAGGTCAACGGCAAGCTGCGCGGCACGATCGAGGTGGCGGTCAACATCGGCAAGGAGGACGCCGAACGCCTGGCGCTGGCCGAACCCCACGTCGCCCGTTTCCTGGACGGCCTGACGGTGCGCAAGGTGATCGTGGTGCCGGGCAAGATCGTCAACATCGTGGCGGGGTGAGGGTGGCGGCCCCGGTGCAGTGGAGTGTCGATGCCCGCGGGCAGGCCGGTCCGTCCTCAGACCCGCTGAAGCGATCTTCATCCGATTCGCGGCCCGCTATTGATGCGGGCTGCCGTGTCGTCCAGACTTCAAGCATGATCCGTCGCCTATTCCCGGTTGTCCTCGTGCTGGCCCTGTCGGCCTGCGGTTTCCAGTTGCGCAATGCATTGACCCTGCCGCCCGACCTTGGTCCGGTGAAGGTCGTGTCGGTGGATCGCTCCGGCCCGCTGGCCGAATCCCTTGCGCGTTCGCTCGATCTCGCCGGTGCAACCGCAGCCACCACTGACGCGAGCAATGCAGCCGTGCTCGATGTGCTCGCCGAACGCTGGGGCGACACCCCGATCAGCGTCGATGCGTTCGGCCGTTCGCAGGAATTCAGCCTGCGCTACGCGGTGATCTTCGAGCTGCGCACGGGCAGCGGCCGCGTGCTGGTGCCGCGCCAGACCATTGAACTGTCGCGGGACTACGTGGCCAACCCCGTCAACGCCATCGGCACCGAAGGCGAGCGCGAAATCCTGCAGCGCGAACTTCGCCGCGAGATGGCGTCCGCGGTTCTGCGCCGGATCGATGCGGTCACCCGCGACCTGGGCGCCGTCGTCGTACCGGACGCGGTACCGGTCGCAGCGACCGGCGCTGCTGTACCCGACGCCAGCGCGACCAGCAGTCCCGCGCCCAAGCCGCGCTGAGCATGGAGGTCAAGCCGGAGCAACTGGCCGCCCAGCTCGGGGCCGCTCCGACGACCGCCGCTCCGCTTCGCCCCGCGTTCCTGATCGCCGGACCTGAAGCCCTGCGCGTCCTCGAGGCCGCCGACGCCGTGCGCGCCGCAGCGCGGCGCCAAGGGATCGCCGAGCGCGAGGTGTTCGAAGCCGAAGGCAACCAGCGCGAGCCGGACTGGCAGGCGCTGGAGTCGACATTCCGCGCCCCCAGCCTGTTTTCCAGTCGCCGCCTGGTGGAAATCCGCTTGCCGACCGGCAAGCCCGGCAAGGAAGGCGCCGAGGTGATCAGCGGGTTCTGCGCCGATCCACCCGCGGACATCACGTTGCTCGTCACCGCCGGCGAATGGAGCAAGCAGCACGGCGGCAAGTGGAGCGAGGCGATCGGCCGCATCGGCCTGGTTTCCATCGCCTGGGCAATCAAACCCCACGAATTGCCCGACTGGATCGAACGCCGGTTGCAATCGCGAGGCCTGAAGGCTGACCGCGCCGCGCTGCAGGTGCTGGCCGACCGGGTCGAGGGCAACCTGCTCGCGGCCTCGCAGGAAATCGACAAGCTGGCGCTGCTGTCCGATGGCCAGGTCATCGACGCCGAACGCATGCAGTTGCTCGTGGCCGATGCCGCGCGCTACGACGTGTTCCGGGTCGTCGACGCGGCATTGAACGGCCAGTCCGCACAGGTGCCGCGGATGCTCGCCGGGATGCGCGCCGAGGGGATGGCCGTGCCAGCGCTGCTCGGGATGGTGGTACTCGAATTGCAGCGCGGCGCGGCGCTCGCGCGGATCGGCGAGCGCGGCGGCAACCTGGCCGCCGAATTCAAGGCGCAGCGGATCTGGGACACCAAGCAGCCGATGTATCGACGCGCGCTGCAGCGCCACGCCGCGCCGCGCTGGGATGCGTTCGTGGCGCAAGCCGGACGTGTTGACCGCATCGCCAAGGGCCGCGGCGTGCCCGGACAGGATCCCGCCGATGCCTGGCTTGCGCTGGAGCGGCTGCTGCTCGCCGTTGCCGAACCGCGAGCGGTGCGCCTGCTGGCGTCCGGCAGCCGTCGCTAGCGCCCGGCGCATGCGCCTGCAGGTCTGCTACGGCGGCACCTTCGACCCGGTGCACACCGGCCACCTCGCGATCGCCTGCACGGTGCGCGACGCGCTGGCAGCCGATGTGCGGCTGATCCCGGCTGCAGACCCCCCGCACAAGGGCGAAACCCATGCCGACGCGGCGCATCGCCTGCGCATGCTCGCGCTCGCCATCGCCGGCGAACCGGGTCTTGTCATCGATGCTCGCGAGCTGCGTCGCGAGGGCCCGTCGTACACGGTCGATACCCTGCGCGACCTGCGGGCCGAACTCGGTGACCAGGCGCCGATCGCCTGGCTGGTCGGCAGTGATTCGCTCGTCCAATTGCACACCTGGCACCGCTGGCGCGAGCTGTTCACGTATGCCCACGTCCTCGTCGTGGAGCGGGTCGGCTCGCGTGTCGATCCCGGCTCGCTCGGTCGCCACTCGCCGGACGTGCAGGCCGAGATCGGGCCGCGCTGGCGGCGGGCCGGCGAGCTGTCGGCCAGTCCGGCCGGCGGCTTCGCGGTGCTGCCACTGCCGCGCCCACGGCCCGAATCGTCCACCGAACTCAGGCGCCGGCTGGTTGCCGGAGAGCCATGGCAGGACTGGGTTTCGCCGGCCGTGGCGGCCTACATCGTCCGTCACCACCTGTATGCGCCCAGGCACCGCTCCCCGGCTCCGCTATAATCGCGGCGCATTCCCGCGTACCCCAGAGCCTGCCCGTTGAGCACCCAAGCCCAAGCCCAAGTCATCAAGACCCGCCTCCCCAGCCCGCCGCCGTCGGTCGATGACCTGCTCAAGACGGTGCGCACCGCGCTCGAGGAGCTCAAAGCCAAGGACGCCGTGGAGATCGACGTGCGTGGCAAGAGCAGCGTCACCGACTTCATGGTGGTCGCCTCGGGCACCTCGACCCGCCATGTGAAGTCGATCGCCAACGAAGTGGTCGTGTTCGCCAAGAAACTCGACATCATGCCGCTGGGCGTGGAAGGCGAACGCGAGGCCGAGTGGGTGCTGGTCGACCTGGGTGATGTCGTGGTCCACGTCATGCTTCCGCGCGTGCGCGAGTTCTACGCGCTGGAGCGCCTGTGGACCGTCGGCGACGAGCCGCCGAGCGAAATCGACGAGTACGGCGACGACAAGCTGGCCGACGAGGCGGATTACGAATAGCGCGACGGCGTTTCGCGCGTCACGGCGGCGGATCCAGGATCCGCTTTGCCTTGCAGGCAGCGGCGCCCATGTGGCGCCGCTGCCATTTCCGCCGTTCGCCATCGATGAAGTGGTGGCGCCACCCGGCGCCTGAGCGCCTTCTGCGGAGACCATTCCTGGATGAAAGCGAAATTGATCGCGGTGGGCGAGCATGCGCCGCGCTGGGTGGTCGAGGGCTTCGGCGAGTACCAGAAGCGACTTTCGCACTGGCTGCCGCTGGAGTTGCTGGAGATCGAGCCAGGCGTGCGCGGCAAAGGTCGCGACGCCGCGCGGGCGACCGCCGACGAAGGCGCGCGGGTCCTGCTGGCGTTGCCCAAACAGGCGACCGTGGTCGCGCTCGACGGACGCGGCAAGCCGTGGTCGTCGGAGCAACTGGCGCAACGCCTTGAGCACTGGCGCGGGCAGGGACGCGACGTGGTCCTGCTGATTGGCGGCCCCGAAGGCCATGCCCCGGAGGTGCTGGCGCGCGCGGACGAGCGTTGGTCGTTGGGGCCGTTGACGCTGCCGCACATGCTGGTGCGACTGGTGGCCGCCGAGCAGGTTTACCGCGCGGCGGCGTTGCTGGCCAATCATCCGTATCACCGCGGGGGGTGATCGTGGTGGGCCGATCGCCCGGCTCGACCATCTGGCACGACGGCGCGCTGTGCTCGTTCCCCTCCCGCGGCTGTCGACCGTGTGCCGGAGGGGCCGCAGGCAGCAAGGCCACGCATGCGGAGCGACGTCGACGCAGCCGTGTCGCGTGCAAGCAACCGCGTTCCAAGGCCAGTCGCGATGGCAGCCGTCGCCGCCCCGTTGCCGTATGCATCCCCGCGCCGATCACCGTTCAAGGGTGAACGCGATCGGTACCCGACCCCGTGCCTGTACCTGGCGGCCATCGCGCATCGCCGGATCGAAGCGCCATTGCGACAGCACGATCTTGCGGGCGGCCTGGTCGAGCAAACGGTGGCCGCTGCTGCGCACGATGCGAACCTCAAGGGGCTTGCCGTCGGCGCCCACGAGGATTTCCAGTTCGACGGTGCCGGTCAGGCCGGCGCGAATCGCCTCGATCGGGTAGGCCGGGGAGGGGGATGAAAGAGCCTGCAATGGGGCGCTTGAGGCCGCTTGAGGCGTGATGTCGACGGCGTCGCCGGGTTCCGCCTCCAACACCGGTTCGGTGGGTGGCATCGACTTGTCGTCCGGTTCGCTGTCCACGACGGGTCCGGTGACCGGTGCCGGTGCGACGCGGGTGGTCGAGGCGGCGGACGTTTGACGCGGCGCCGGTTTGCGCTCGATCGGAACCTCGGCCGGTGTGGGGTCGCGCTTCGGCTTGACCCAGGTGGCCTCGATGACCCGCTCCGCCGGCGCGGGGGGTGGGGGCAGCGCGATCGGCGCCATCAGCAGCAAAAGTGCCACGGTGTTGATCGCGATCGCTCCCGCATTGGCGGCGATCCGCGTACGGTCGAGGTCGAGTCGCTGGCGGCCGGTCCGCCGCGCGCCGATGGGGGCCGGGAAAGCAGGTGTGTACGCCATGGTCCACCTCCGTAGTTGGTCTGCATTGGAGACAACGCATGGATGCCGGCAACGGGGTTGGCCACCACGGACGCGGCGGAACACAAGATGTTGCCGGGGTCGCGCGGGCGCAGGAGCGCCTGCGAGGATCGAAGGGGAGTCACCCGGGTGCGCCGCGGCCGACCGGCAAACATGCAACAGGCCCGCATTGCGGGCCTGTTGGTGGGCGGATCAGGGATCGTGGCGATCAGTCGCTGTCGGCGCTATCCGGGGATTCGACCGGCTTGCGGTCGAGTCCGCCGGCATCGGGATGCGGGGGTTTGCGCGGGTCCGGTTGCCGGGCATCCTTGCCGTCGCGCGGTTGCGGCTCGGCGTACCCCGACTTGCGGCCTGGTTTGGCGTCGGGAGTGGACGGCCTGGTCGGTCCGCTATCGTCGATCTTGGCCATCGCCAGTTACCGTCCCAACTCAAACAGCATGTCAAGGTTCACCGACAGCGAGCTTTCGCCCGGCGAGATCGGCGTGTCGGCCTGTGACCGTTCCATCTTCGCCATCGCCATCATCGGCATCGGTCGCGGCGGGTTGTAGCCACTGCCTTCGCTGATGCTCACGATGCGGCGCACCCGCATGCCGAGCGTCTTGGCGTACATCGCGGCACGCGCCTGCGCCTTCTCGACCGCGGCGCGGCGGGCTTCGTCGTAGGCCGATTCCTTGTCGTCGACATCGAATGTCGGGCCATTGATCTGGTTGGCACCGGTTGCAACCAGCGCGTCGAGGATCTTGCCGACCTTGCCGATGTCGCGGACGGTGATGCTGACATTGTTACTGGCCTGGTAGCCGGTGATCGCCGGCGGCAGGTTTTCGGCGTACCGGTACTGGGGATTGAGATTGATGCCGCTGGTCTGGATGTCACGTTCGGCGATTCCGGCGGCCCGGATCGCGGCGACGACCTTCGTCATGGCGTCGGCGTTTGCGCGCATCGCGGCATTGGCATCGGCCGCCTGGGTGACCACGCCAGCCGACAGTGCGGCGATGTCGGGTACGCGTTTGGCTTCGGCTTGCGCCGACACCGACAGCAGCGTGCCGTCTGCGCTGGCGACGGAGGGGGCTGTCTGGGCGGAGGCGGTCATCGCAGTGGCTCCGAGGACGAGGGCGGCGGCGAGCACCAGCGGACGCAAGGTGAGGGAGCTCAAGAGCGGGCGCGGATGTAACGACAATGGAGGCATGGGCACGTCCTTTGGGTTCGATGGCTAGGGTCTTGCGCGTGGAGTGAACGATCCGTGAGCCAATCCGGGGTTGCGGTCCGCCGTGTGGGCTGGCGCTCAGTCAGCGCGGGTTATGCTTTCGACGATGCTCTATCTCGCCTCGAAATCCCCCCGCCGCCGCGACCTTCTGGCCCGCCTTGGCGTGCCGTTCGACGTCCTCGACCTGGACATTCCCGAGCATCGGCAACCCGGCGAAGCGGCCGAGAGCTACGTCCGCCGTGTCGCCCGCGAAAAGGCCGGAGCGGGCTTGCTCGCAGTGCTCGGCAATCCTGCGGCGGTGGTGCTGGGCTCGGACACCGAGGTGGTGCTGGATGACGAGGTGTTCGGCAAGCCGCGCGATTCCGGGGACGCCGCGGTGATGCTGCGCCGGCTGTCCGGGCGCTGCCACCAGGTGATCTCGGCGGTTTCGCTGGTATCCCCGGCGCGCGAGGTGCAGGCCGTTTGCGTGTCCCAGGTCACCTTCGCCGACCTCAGTGACGCACAGATTGCCGACTACGTCGCCACCGGCGAGCCGATGGGCAAGGCGGGTGCGTATGCCATCCAGGGCGGCGCGGAGATCTTCATCGCGCGTCTGGCCGGGAGTTACTCGGGCGTGATGGGACTGCCGTTGTACGAAACCGCGTGCCTGCTGCGCGACATGCACCTGCAGCCCGGACCTGCCCGCACCGGCACCGGAGAATCGGCATGACCGAGGAAATCCTGATCAATGTCACGCCGCGGGAAACCCGCGTTGCCGTGGTCGAGAACGGCATGCTGCAGGAGTTGCACATCGAGCGCGGGTGGCACCGTGGCGTCGTCGGCAACATCTACAAGGGGCGCGTGCAACGGGTGATGCCGGGGATGCAGGCGGCGTTTATCGACATCGGCCTCGAGCGTGCGGCCTTCCTGCATGCGGGCGACATCGTCAAGCCGGTCGTGGTCACCGGCAGCGACGACGACGCGCTGTTACCGCCCCTGCCGACGCGGCCGATCGCCGAACTGCTGCGCGACGGGCAGGACATCGTGGTGCAGGTGGTCAAGGATCCGATCGGCAGCAAGGGTGCCCGCCTGTCCATGCAGCTCAGCATTCCCTCGCGCTACCTGGTGTTGCTGCCGCGCACGCGCGTGGTCGGCGTGTCGGCGCGGATCGAGGACGAGATCGAACGCGCGCGCCTGAAGGCGCACGTGGCGTCACTGGCGCCCGACGGCATCGGGCACGGCTACATCGTCCGCACCAATGCCGAGAGCCAGCCCGAGGAAGCGCTGGCCGAGGACGTGGCGTACCTCAGTCGCACCTGGGCGCTGATCGAGGAAAAATCCAAGACCGCGCGGGTCGGGGAGCGGATCTACGAGGACCTCAGCCTGCCGATGCGCGCGGTGCGCGACCTGATCCGCCGCGACGTCGAAAAGGTCAAGGTCGATTCTCGCGAGACCTGCGAACGCCTCAAGGCGTTCGCAGCGCAGTTCATGCCGGGGCTGGCCGAGAAGATCGAACACTACGCCGGCGCGCGGCCGATCTTCGACCTGTACGGCGTCGAGGACGAAATCCAGCGCGCGCTCGAAAAGCAGGTGCCATTGAAGTCCGGCGGCTACCTGGTGATCGACCAGACCGAGGCGATGACCACGGTCGACGTCAACACCGGTTCGTTCCTGGGCCAGCGCAACCTCGAGGAAACGGTCTACCGCACCAACCTTGAGGCGGCGCAATCGGTCGCGCGCCAGCTGCGCCTGCGCAACCTCGGCGGCATCATCATCATCGATTTCATCGACATGAACGATGTCGAGCACAAGCGGCAGGTGCACCGACAGCTGGAGAAGGCGCTCGCACACGACCATGCCAAGACCACGGTGTACGAGTTCTCGCCGCTGGGCCTGGTGGAGATGACGCGCAAGCGCACGACCGACAGCCTGCAGCGGCAGTTGAGCCAGGCCTGCCACGAGTGCGGAGGCCGCGGCACGTTGAAGACGCCGGAAACGGTGACCTACGAGATATTCCGCGAGATCGTGCGCCAGGTGCGGCAGTTCGATGCCGCACGGCTGCTGGTGATCGCTTCGCCCAAGGTGGTGGCGCGCATCACCGACGAGGAGTCGTCGGCGGTGGCGGAACTCGAGGAGTTCCTCGGCAAGTCGATCCGCTTCCAGGCCGACGAACAATACGCGCAGGAACAGTTCGATGTCGTGCTGCTCTGACGCCACGGCTTCGACGCCGCGCTGATGGGCACGCCGTTGCGCCGCCACCTGCGCCACGCCCGCCGTGGCATGGGCTATTCGCTCGCCGTGCTGCTGGTGCTGGTCGCGCTGGGGCTGGGTGTCGCCAGCCAGGTGCTGCCGATGGCGGACCGAAATCCCGACAAGGTCGCCGCATGGCTGAGCCAGCGCGCCGGGCGGCCCGTTGCGTTCGATCGCGTCGAGACCGCATGGACGCGGCGAGGGCCGCTGCTGAAGCTGGACAACCTGCGCATCGGTGAGGGCGCGCAGGCCTTCACGGTCGGCGATGCCGAAATGCTCGTGACGATGTATTCCGGGATGTTGCCCGGCCACCCGTTCTCGGAACTGCGCCTGCGTGGCCTGGACCTGACCCTGGAGCGCGCGGCCGACGGCCGCTGGCAGGTGCGGGGACTGCCCGGGCAACAGCAGCCGGGTACCGATCCGCTGGCGGCGCTGGAAGGCCTGGGCGAATTGCAGGTGATCGGAGGCCGGCTGGCCGTGATCGCGCCAATGCTGGACATCGACGCCCGCATTCCCAGGGTCGATGTACGCCTGCGCGTCGACGGCGATCGCGTGCGGGCCGGCGTGCGGGCTTGGCCGGCTGCCGGCGCCACGGCGCTCGACGCATCGCTGGATTTCGACCGCAGGCGCGGCGATGGCCGGGCCTATGCGGGCGCAAAGCGCGCGGACCTGTCGGCGTGGTCGTCGTTGTTGCGCATGGCTGGGGTTTCGATCGACGCGGGGCGGGGCCGTGCCGAGGCCTGGGCGGAACTGCGCGGGCATCGCGTCGCCCAGGTAACGCTGGACGCGGCGCTTGACGGGGTGGCGCTGCGCGGAGGACCGCTGGGCGCAGCGGTGGCCGCGCCGCGCATTGTTTACGACCGGGTCGAGACCCGGGCCCGGTGGACCCTGACCGGCGGCGGTTGGGCGTTCGTCGCGCCGACGCTGCGGATCGGCACTGGCGCGCAGGCGCAACAGCTCGACGGGCTGTCACTGGCCGGTGGCGACCATTTCGCACTCCATGCCCGGCAGATCGATGCGGCGCCACTGCTCGCGGTCGCAGCGCTCAGTGATCGCCTGCCCCTCGCGCTGCGACGCTGGATACAGGTTGCCCGGCCGCGTGCCGCGCTGCGGGCGATCGACGTCAGCGGCCGCCGCGATGGCCCCGTGCAGGCGCATGCGCGCATCGACGGTTTTGGCTTCCTGGCGGTCGGCGGCGCTCCCGGCGTGCAGGGTCTGGCCGGCGACCTGGATGGCGACGCCGCCGGCTTCGCGCTCCGGCTGGACCCGGCGGCCGCGACGCGGCTGGACTGGCCACGTGGTTTTGGTGGCGCGCGCTCGTTCAAGCTGCAGGGTGTCGTCAGCGGCTGGCGCGACGGCGCCGGCTGGCGCGTGGCGACGCCGGGCTTGCGGATCGATGGCGAAGGGCTGGGCATCGCCGCGCGCGGCGGGATGTGGTGGCAGGGCGATGGGTCGCGGCCATCGATCGAGCTTGCCGCCGCACTTGACCCCACCGTGCTGTCGGTGGCGAGGAAGTTCTGGGTGCGCCACGTGATGTCGCCTCGGCTGCTCCAGTGGCTCGATGGTGCGCTGGTGGGCGGCCGCGTCGAGGAGGCCCGCGTGCTGATTTCCGGGGACCTGGACCAGTGGCCGTTTCGCGCCAATGACGGCCGCTTCGAGGCGACTGCGCGCCTCGCCGGGGCGACCGTCCGCTTCAATCCCGAGTGGCCCGCGGTGACGGGGCTGGACGCCGGGCTGTCGTTCGTCGCCGATGGGGTCACCGTCGATGGCCGCGGACGCTTCGGCGAGGTTGCGATCGCCCATGTGCGCGCCGCGATCGACCACTATCACGATGGCATCCTGGACGTGCAGGCCGCCGGCGGCGGCGACGCCGCGCAGTTGCTGGACCTGCTGCGGCAGAGTCCGCTGCAGAAGCAACAGCCCGACACGTTCGCGAACCTCGAGGCGAGTGGCTCGGCCAAGGTTGGCTTCGACCTCAAGTGGCCGTTGCACGCCGGCAGCGTGATGAGCCTCGGCGGTGACGTAATCCTCGCCGATGCGAAGCTGTCCGACCGGCGCTGGAATCTCGCATTCGACCAGGTCAATGGCCGCGCTGCGTATTCGCGCACCGGCTTCCACGCCGAAGGCCTGCGCGTGCGCCACGACGGCCAGCCCGGGCGCCTGTCGTTGCGGGCCGGCGCCGGTCACGTCCGCGCGCCGGGCAATGCGTTCGAGGCCGGACTCGATGCCAGCCTCGGCGCGGATGCGCTGCTCGACCGCGCACCCGACCTCGCATGGCTGAAGCCGTATGTCGGGGGACGCTCGGCGTGGACGGTCGGGATCGCGATTCCCACGTCAAAGCCCGGACGGTCCGCGCCGACCCTGTTGCAGTTGCGCTCCAACCTCGTCGGCACCGCGATCGACCTGCCCGAGCCATTGCGAAAGTCCGCCGGCGCGGCGCTGGCGACGACCGTCGAGACCCCCTTGCCGCTGGGCAGCGGCGATATCCGGGTCGCGCTGGGCAACCTGATGGCCTTGCGCGCCCGCAGCACTTCCGCTGCCGGCGCCGCCGCCCAGACCGGCGTGCGCGTGGTGTTGGGAGCCAATCGCGTCGAGGAAGCGCCGCCGCCGTCGGGACTCATTGCGACTGGTCGCGCCGGCAGCCTGGACGCGCTCGAATGGATCGCCGTGGCGCGCGGCGGTCCCGGCGCCGGGGCGGGCGGCCTGCCGCTGCAGCGCATCGACGTGACTGCCCAACGCCTGCAGATGCTGGGTGGCACATTCCCCAACACGCGCGTGGTCGTCGTACCTGCTGCCGCGGGCGCGACCGCGGTGCGCGCTGAGGGCTTGTCGCTGCAGGGCGCGGTGCTGGTGCCGGCGGGCAGTGACACCATCGCGGGCCGGTTCGAACGCTTCCACTGGCAAGTCGATGCATCGCCGGCGGCCGGGGGTGGCGCGCCGGCCAGGAAGGCTGCGACGCGCGCCGTCGCGGCGACGCCAGTCACGCGCGCCGACGCCGACATCGACCCGGCCAGGATCCCGGCGCTCGCCCTGGATTTCGCGGACCTTCGCATCGCCGGAACCGCGCTCGGCACAGCACAGTTGCGCACCCGGGCCACGCCGGCGGGGATGCGCATTGACCAGTTCCAGGCGCGCACCGGCAAGCAGCGCATCGCTCTGAGCGGTGACTGGACCGGGCAGGGCGCGGTAGCGCGCACACGCCTGCAGGTTGATGTTGCCAGCGACGATTTCGGCGCCCTGCTCGACGGCTTCGGCATGGCAGGACGATTGGACGGCGGCAGCGGCACCGCGCGCCTGGATGCCGGATGGCCAGGCAGTCCGGCGGCGTTCCGCCTGGATGGGCTCGATGGCAGCCTGGTGGTCGATGCCCGCGATGGCCGCCTGCTGGAGGTCGAACCCGGTGCCGGCCGCGTCCTTGGCCTGCTCAGCCTGGCCGAACTGCCGCGCCGGCTGACGCTGGATTTCCGCGATTTCTTCGCGAAGGGGTTTGCGTTCAATCACATTGGCGGCACCTTGAGATTCAAGGCCGGCATGGCGCGAAGCGAGGGATTGGTCATCGACGGGCCGGCGGCGGCCATCAGCATCCGTGGTGCCGCCAACCTGCGCGAGCAGAGTTTCGACCAGACCATCGAGGTGCGTCCGAAGTCGGGCAACCTGCTGACCGCGGTCGGCGCACTGGCCGGTGGTCCCATTGGCGCTGCCATTGGTGCCGCCGCCAATGCCGTGCTGCAGAAGCCGCTGGGGCAGTTGGGCGCCAAGACCTACCGCGTCACCGGTCCATGGAAGGAGCCAAAGGTCGAGGTGATCACCCGCCAACAGGGTCGGGTGTCGCCCAGCCAACCGCTGGCGGACGGTTGATTCGCGGCGCGGTGGCACCACTTCGGGAGATGGCGCCCGCGTGGCTCCCGGCCTGATCCGTGGGACGGCGTCGACTCGCCGAATGCGACGCACGCGGGCGCCTCGATCAGCCCGCGTGCATTGATTCGCGCGATCGCGCCGGTCTCCATGCCATCCGCCGCCAGTCGACGCCCGCCCCGCGGCCACGCCCCTCACTCCCGGACATTTCCATGACCCAATCCCTGCAACTCGCCGAATCCCGACTGCTGCTTCCCGCCGGACTCGACACCGGTGGCCTGGAACGCACCTTCGGCACGTTGTTGGGACCCGGCGTGGATTTCGGCGACCTGTATTTCCAGCACAGCCGGCGCGAGGGCTGGACCGTCGAGGACGGCATCGTCAAGGACGGTTCGCATTCGATCGAGCAGGGCGTCGGCGTGCGCGCGATCAGCGGCGAAAAAACCGGATTCGCGTATTCCGACGACATCAACAGCGAGGCCCTGATCACGGCGGCGCGATCGGCGCGGGCGATCTCCAAGGGCGCGTCCGGCGACGGTGCCGGTGTCCGCGCGCTGGTGCGGGGCGGCGGCCGCAGTCCGGTTCGCAAGGCGCTTTACCCCAGCGATGACCCCATCGACTCGATCGGCAACGAGGACAAGGTCGAGGCCCTGCGTCGCATCGACAAGCTGCTGCGCGCCGCCGATCCGCGCGTGCAGCAGGTGGTCGTGAGCCTGGCCGGTGGCGTCGACACCGTACTGGTGGCGCGCAGCGACGGCGTGATCGCTGCCGACGTGCGGCCCCTGGTGCGTTTCAACGTGCAGGTCATCGTCGAGCAGAACGGCCGCCGCGAGAGTGGCTACACCGGCGGCGGTGGGCGCTACAGCTACACCGAACTGCTCGGCGGCGGCAAGCCCGAGCGCTGGGCACGCGAAGCGCTGCGCCAGGCGCTGGTGAACCTGGAAGCGGTCGACGCACCGGCTGGAGTGATGCAGGTGGTGCTCGGCAACGGCTGGCCGGGCGTGCTGCTGCACGAGGCCGTCGGCCATGGCCTGGAAGGCGACTTCAACCGCAAGGGCACCAGTACCTTCGCCGGCCGCATGGGCCAGCGTGTCGCCTCAAAGGGCGTCACGATCGTCGACGACGGCACCCTGGAAGGACGTCGCGGTTCGCTCAACGTCGACGACGAGGGCACCCCGACCCAGTGCACGACCCTGATCGAGGACGGCGTGCTGGTCGGCTACATGCAGGACACCCTCAACGCACGCCTGATGGGCATGGCGCCCACCGGCAACGGTCGCCGCGAATCATTCGCGCACCTGCCGATGCCGCGGATGACCAATACGTACATGCTTGCCGGGACCCACGACCCCGAAGAGATGATCCGTTCAGTGAAGAAGGGGCTGTACGCGGTGAATTTCGGCGGCGGCCAGGTCGACATCACCAGCGGAAAATACGTGTTCTCGGCGACCGAGGCCTACCTGATCGAGGACGGCAGGATCACTGCCCCGGTCAAGGGCGCGACGCTGATCGGCAACGGCCCGGAGACCATGCAGCGGGTGCGCATGATCGGCCACGACCTGGCGCTGGACGAAGGCGTGGGCGTGTGTGGCAAGGACGGCCAGAGCGTGCCGGTCGGCGTCGGCCAACCCTCTTTGCTGATCGACGGGCTGACCGTGGGCGGGACGCAGGCGTGAAGCCGTTGCCGGCCGCGCGACTAGGCTTCGTCGCCGCCGTCGGCCTCGTCCTGCGCGCTGCCGTCGTCCACCGCCGCGAGGCCGCCCACGATCAACTCGCGCAATTCGCGGAACAACTCCCGGTACGCGCGCGGCGGCTTGTTGCGCTTGCGCTCTTCCAGGGTGTTGCGGGTCAGTTGCCGCAGCAACTGGCCGTCGGCGGTGGGATGGGCGTCGAGCAGTTCCGCCAGCGCGACGTCGCCTTCGGCCAGCAGGCGGTCGCGCCAGGCTTCGACCCGGTGCATCGCGGCGATTTCGCGCCGCGCGGCATCGCCGCCGGCATCCAGCGCGTCGCGGATGCGGTCCAGGGTCTCGTCGTCCTCGCGACGCATCTGCTTGGCCAGGAACGCCAGTTGGCGCTTGTGGGCAATGTGCGAGGTGATGCGCCGGCTTTCACGGATATGCGGCAGCAGGGCCTCGGGCACCGGAAGCTTGGCCAGCTGTGCCTCGGTCAGTGCCGCCAGTCGCTCGCCCAGTACCAGCGTTTCCAGCGCCTCGCGACGGTTCTGGCTGCGGCTGTCGCCGCGGAATTCACCGGTTTCCTCGTCCCTGCCACGCATCGTCTGTTTTCCCGTTGTCCTCCCGGGCGCGGACAAGGCGCTGTCGTTGCGCGCCGCGATCGGGACAAAAAATCAGGTTGCCCGGGCGATGCCCGCGGAACCACAAGGCCACAAGGATAAGCCATTGAACACGACCCACCCGCCACGCATCATCCCCGCCGCCGCCCAGGTGCCCTCACTGGGCGACAGCCATGCCCAGCTCGACATGCTCGCCGACCTGTCGCAGCGCCTGCTCGCCGCTTGCCGCGAGCGCGGCGCCAGCCAGGCCGAGGTCTCGTGCTCGGAGGAGTCCGGCCTCAACGTCAACGTGCGGATGGGCGAGGTCGAGACCGTCGAGGCCACCCGCGACCGCGGCATTGCCGTCACCGTCTACTTCGGCCAACGCAAGGGCAGCGCCAGTACCGCCGACCTGCGCGGGGAAAGCCTCGAGGCGACCGTCGAGCAGGCCTGCGCGATCGCCCGCTTCACCGAGGACGATGCCGCCGCCGGCCTGGCCGATGCGGCGCTGATGGCGACCGACCTGCGCGAGTTCGACAGCTGGCATCCGTGGGCACTGGATGCCGACCACGCGATCGAGTTGGCGCTGGCCTGCGAAAGCGCGGGTCGCGAGCACGACAAGCGCATCGAGAACTCCGACGGCGCCTCGGTCGGCACCGGTCAGAGTGTCGGCGTGTACGCCAACTCGCACGGCTTCATCGGCCGCGAGCGCAGCACGCAGCACAGCCTGGGTTGCGCCCTGATCGCGGGGCGCGGCGAGGCGATGCAGCGCGATGGCTGGTACAGCATCGGACTGGCCGCGGACGACCTCGAATCGGCGGCGACGATCGGCCGCAAGGCCGCGGAGCGGGCGGTCATGCGGCTGGCACCGCGGCAAATCGCCACCGGCGACTACCCGGTGCTGTTCGCGGCCGAAGTCGCGCGCTCGCTGATCGGCCACCTGCTGGGCGCGGTATCGGGCGGCGCGCTGTACCGGCGCGCGAGCTTCCTGCTCGACAGTGCGGGCACGCAGTTGTTCCCCGACTGGTTCGCGATCGACGAGCAGCCGTTCCTGCCGCGTGGGTTCCGCTCGTCGTCGTACGACGCCGAGGGCGTGGCCACGCGCGAGTCGGCGCTGGTGCAGGGCGGCGTGCTGCAGCGCTACGTGCTGGGCAGCTATTCGGCGCGCAAGCTTGGCCTGCAGAGCACCGGCAACGCGGGCGGCGTGCACAACCTCAAGGTCGCGGCCAACGCCGGCGATTTCGAATCGATGGTGCGCACGATGGGCCGCGGCCTGCTGGTCACCGAACTGATGGGGCAAGGCGTCAACACCATCACCGGCGACTACTCGCGTGGCGCGGCCGGTTTCTGGGTCGAGGGCGGTCAGCTGCAGTACCCCGTCGACGGCATCACGATCGCCGGCAACCTCAAGCCGATGTTCCGGGCGATCGAGGCGGTTGGCAGCGACGTGGACCCGCGCTCGCACGTGCAGGTCGGATCGATCCTGCTCGGCCGCATGACAGTGGCCGGCGAACAGTGACTTCTGCCGGTTGACCCGCGCACAACGCCAAGCGAAATTGGTGCCACTACGGACAGGAGATCGACATGAATGAGAGCAATCACGTGCAGGACCCCTCGCCGCCGGTGCAGACCAGCGGCCTGTCGAGCGAGGAGCGGCAATGGGCGATGTTCGCGCACCTGTCTGCCCTGGTCGGCGGCATCCTGACCTCGGGCTGGGCGGGCAGCCTTGGCTGCTTCATTGGTCCGCTGATCATCTGGATGGTCAAGAAGGACACGATGCCGTTCGTCGATGACCAGGGCAAGGAAGCGCTGAACTTCAACATCACCGTGGGGCTGATCTTCCTCGCGTTGCTGCTGCTGTCGATCGTGACCCTGGGCATCGGCCTGATCATCGCCATCCCCGGCTGGATCATCGTCGGCATCGCCTGGCTGGTGTTCACGATCATCGCCGGGATCAAGGCCAACGAAGGCGTCGCCTACCGTTACCCGCTGACGTTGCGGCTGATCAAGTAAGCAGCCGAGGCTGGCCAGGGGATCACGAAAAACCCCCGCAATCGCGGGGGTTTTTTGTTGACGGCGCGCCAGCAGGAAACCTCAGCGGTCGCGCTCGACCGCGAGCCGGCCGAGTTCGGCGAGCGCCGCACCGCGATCATCGAAGGCCTCGAGCGCTTCGGCCATCGTCGCGGTCAATTCCCGCAGCCGCGCGCGCGACGCATCGATGCCAATCAGTGCCGGAAACGTCGCCTTGCGCTGCGCCGCATCCTTGCCGGCGGTCTTGCCCAGCGTGGCGCTGTCGCCTTCGACGTCGAGCAGGTCGTCGCGCACCTGGAACGCCAGCCCCAACGCCGTGGCGTAGCGGTCGAGCGCCTTCAGCGCGGGACCGTCGGCACCGCCGCACAGCCCGCCCATCCGCGTCGCCGCGCGGATCAGCACGCCGGTCTTCATGCCGTGCAGGGTTTCCAGTTCGTCCAGCGTCAGGATCGAGCCGTTGCCCGTCGCGGCCAGGTCCAGCGCCTGGCCGCCGCACATGCCCTTGGCGCCGGCCGCCAGCGCCAGCGTGCGCAGCAAAGCCACGCGCGCAGCATCGTTGACCCGCGTCGCGGCCAGCACCTCGAAGGCGAGCGACTGCAGTGCATCGCCGGCCAGGATCGCGGTGGCGTCATCAAAGGCCACGTGGACCGTCGGCTGGCCGCGGCGCAGGGCGTCGTCGTCCATCGCCGGCAGGTCGTCGTGCACCAGCGAGTACGCATGGACCAGTTCCACCGCGGCGGCGGCGGAGTCGAGCGCGCGTTCGTCGGCGTCGAACAGTGCGCCGCTCGCATACACCAGCAACGGTCGCATGCGCTTGCCACCGAGCAGCACCGCGTGGCGCATGGCCGCGTGCAGGCGTCGGGGCTGGGTGTCGGGGTCGGGCAGGGCGGCGGCGAGCGCCGCGTCGGCGCGCGCGCGCCAGGCGTCGATGCGGTCAGGCATCGGAAGTCGGCGACGGGCTCGTCGTGAAGGGCTGCCCGCTGGCTGGATCCTGCGGGTCGCTCAGCAGGCGCACGCGCAATTCGGCCTGCTCCAGCGCGCTCTGGCAGCGGCGATAGAGGCCGACCCCGCGTTCATAGGCGGCCAGCGAGTCCTCGAGACTCATCTCGCCGTGTTCCATCTTGTCGACCAGTTGCTCGAGCGCGTCGAGCGATTGCTCGAAGTCGGCGACCGGGGATGCGTCGGTGGTGGTTTTACGTGCCATGGGCGAAGTGTGCGGTGGGGGTGCGACGGGGTCAATCGCGCGGGGCGCCGTCCGCATCGCCCGGTCGCGTCCACACCAGCCGCGCCTGTTGCTGGCCCAGCCACGCATCGAATTCCGCGGCATACACCAGGTCGCCGGCGGCCAGTACCTCGCCCTCAAGGGACGTCAGCAGCGGTAGATGCGCGCGTTGCCAAGGTGGTACGCCCAGGTCGAGCAGCACCTGCTTGAGCGCGTGCGACTGGCTGCGCCGGGGAAGCGTGATGCGTCGGCTGCCGCCGAGCGCCTGCAACACGCAGGGTGAGGGCAGTGCGGCGGCGCCGAGCAGCTGCAGCTGCCCGCCATCGGGCAACCGGGCCGGGCCGCGGCCATCCCATTTCGTGCGCCAATCCGCGGGCAGTGGCGCGTACTGGCGGCCTGCATGCAGCAGGTCGCGCCAGCGGGTGACCGCTACGCCCTGCCAGGCGAAGCGCGCCTGCGCGTCGGCCCGCGCGGTCAGCAGGTCGTGCTCGATCCGCTCGACCCCGTGGCGCGGCAATGACGGCAGTTGCAGTTCCGCGATCCAGCGTCGCAGCACGCGGGCCCGCCGCGCGGGCGGCAGGCGCTGCAGCGCGCTGGCCGAGATACAGGCCGGGTCGGCGGTCGCCACTGCTGCCAGTGCGGTCGCATCGCCATCCACCAGCAGCGCGTCGGCATCGGCCAGCAAGCCAGCGGAGCGGGCGAATGACGTCTCCGCCTGCGGCCATCGCTCGCGCAGCAACGGCAGTACGCGTTCGCGCAGGAAGTTGCGGTCCAGGTCGGTGTCGCCGTTGCTGGGGTCCTCGATCCAGACCAACCCCTGCGACTGCGCATAGGCGCGCAGGTCGGCGCGCGCGATGCCCAGCAGCGGTCGCCAGACCTGCGCGCCACCCAGAGGCCGCCACCGGCGCATCGCGCCCAGCCCTCCCGGCCCCGACGCCCGCAGCGCCCGCAACAGGAAGGATTCGGCCTGGTCGTCGCGGTGGTGCCCCAGCGCGAGCACGTCGCCGTCGGCTACGGTCGTGGCGAACGCCGCATAGCGGGCATCGCGCGCGGCGGCCTCGATGCCACCGCCGGCATCGCGCGCCACGCTGACCGCAACCACCGTCAGGTTGACATCAAGCGCGGCGCACAGCCGCACGCAGTGCTGAGTCCACGCGTCCGCATCGGCATGCAGGCCATGGTGGACGTGCACGGCCCGCAGGGGCGCTGCGCGCGCCGGCGGATGCTGCGCGAGCAGATGCAGCAGCGCACTGGAGTCCAGCCCGCCGCTCAGCCCGACCCACAGCGGCGCGCGCGGCATGTCGTGGAGGGCGGCAAGCAGGGGCGCGGGGATCGTCGGCATCCGAAGATGGTGACACGGCGATGGAACGCGGCAACCCGTGGATGCTGTTGCCCACGGCCCGACGGGCGTCTAATGTCGGGCGCCTCGACCGGAGACATCCATTTGCAAAGCCTGTTCGATCCATTCCCGCAACGCTCGCTGGTCCTGCGCAACCGCATCGTGGTATCGCCGATGTGCCAGTACTCCGCCACCGACGGCATGCCGGATGACTGGCACCTGGTGCATCTGGGTAGCCGCGCGGTCGGCGGCGCGGCGGCGGTGATCGCCGAGGCCAGCGCGGTCTCGCCCGAGGGCCGGATCTCGCCCGGGGATGCGGGCATCTGGAACGACGCGCAGGCACAGGCCTGGGCCCGTATCACCCGTTTCATCGCCAGCCAGGGCGCGGTGGCTGGCATCCAGCTCGCCCATGCCGGGCGCAAGGCGAGCACCGCCGCGCCCTGGAATGGCGGCAAGGGACTGGCGCCGGAGCAGGGCGGCTGGACGCCGGTGGCGCCGTCCGCGGTCGCATTCGACGAGCACAATCCCGTGCCGGATGCGCTCGACGACGCGGGAATCGCCAAGGTCATCAGCGACTTCGTCGCCGCGACGCAACGCGCACTGGCAGCTGGTTTCCAACTGGTGGAAATCCACGCCGCGCATGGCTACCTGCTGCACTCGTTCCTGTCGCCGTTGTCGAACCGCCGCGAGGACCGTTACGGCGGCAGCTTCGAAAACCGCGCGCGGCTGTTGCGCGAGGTCATCACCGCGGTGCGATCGGCGTGGCCGGAACACCTGCCGCTGTGGCTGCGGATCTCGGCCAGCGACTGGGCCGAGGGCGGTTGGGATATCGAACAGAGCATCGAGCTCGCGCGATCGCTGCCCGCGCTCGGCGTCGACCTGGTGGATGTCTCCAGTGGCGGCCTGGTGCCGCATGCTCGGATCCCGGCCGAACCGGGTTACCAGGTGCCGTTCGCCGCGCGCATCCGTCGTGAGGCCGGCGTGGCGACCGGCGCGGTCGGCCTGATCACCGAGCCCGGCCAGGCCGATGCGATCGTCCGCGATGGCGAGGCCGACGTCGTGCTGCTGGCGCGGGAGCTGCTGCGCGATCCGTATTTCCCGCGCCACGCGGCGAAATCGCTGGGCGCACCGATCGTTTCGCCCTTGCAGTACCAGCGCGCCTGGTGAACCAACGCGCGGCGCCCCGGCCGGGGTCGCCGCGCGGGACTCACTGGGTCTCGATTTCCACGCCACCGACGAAGCGCGCGGCGAAGTTGTAGATGGCCGCCTGGATGGCGGCGGCGATGAACATGAAAATGCCGTACATGATCGGCATCATGACGATGGCCATCAGTCCCATGCCGGCCATCCACCCTGCGCCGGGCTGGTCGTGCATCGCCGAGGCCATGCCGCCCATCGACGACACCAGGAACATCATCACACCCGCAAGCAACCCGATCGCGACTCCCAGGATGCCTCCCATCCTGGCTGCCGACAGCACACCGATTCGACGAATGATCATGTGATTGGACTCCCCATGCGGCGAGCTGCCGCACCGGGATGGTAACTGCGGCGTCGCGCGCCGCAAGCGGCGGTCGCTCAGGCGGCCTCGTACGCGCCGTAGCCGCGCAGGCGTCGATAGCGGTTTTCCAGCAGTACCGGCAAGGGAACCGCTTCAAGCATGTCGATCTCGTTGAGCAGCACGGCCTTCAGCCGCGTCGCCATCTGGGTGGGGTTGCGGTGTGCGCCGCCGATCGGCTCGCGCACCACCTTGTCCACCAGGCCCAGTTCAAGCAGGCGCTTGGCGGTCAGGCCGAGCTGCTCGGCCGCATCCTTGGCCTTGTCCGCGGTCTTCCACAGGATCGACGCGCAGCCTTCGGGAGTGATCACCGAATAGGTGCTGTATTCCAGCATCAAGGTGCGGTCGCCCACGCCGATCGCGAGCGCCCCGCCGGAGCCACCTTCGCCGATCACGGTGCAGATGATCGGGGTCTTGAGTTCCGCCATTTCCATCAGGTTGCGGGCGATCGCCTCGGACTGGCCGCGCTCCTCGGCGTCGATGCCGGGCCATGCGCCGGCGGTGTCGATGAAGGTCAGCAGCGGCAGGTGGAAGCGTTCGGCGAGTTTCATCAGCCGCAGCGCCTTGCGGTAGCCCTCCGGGCGCGGCATGCCGAAATTGCGCCGCACCTTGGCCTTGGTGTCGCGGCCCTTCTCGTGGCCGATGACCACGACGCTGCGACCGCCGATGCGGGCCAGCCCGCCGACGATCGCCTGGTCGTTGGCGAAGGCGCGGTCGCCGGCCAGTTCCTGGAACTCGTCGCAGATCACCCGCAGGTAATCCATCGTGTACGGCCGCGCCGGATGGCGGGCCAGTTGCGATACCTGCCACGGCGACAGGTCGCGGAAGATCTGCGCGGTGCGCAGGCGCAGCTTGTCCTGCAGGGTGTGCACCTCGGCGTCCACGTCAACCGCCGAGCCGTGGCTGGCGTGGCGGAGGTCCTGGATCCTGGCTTCCAGGTCGGCGATGGGTTGCTCGAAGTCGAGGTAGTTCGGGTTCATGCGCGGGCCGTGGGCCGGGGAGTTCGACAGTCTAGCCGAGGCAGCCCGACCGTACCGAGGGGTGTGTTCGTGCGCCCCCGCCAGCGCGGAATGCGCTCACCGGGCCCAGGGCTTGGCCAGCGACAGCTTCACCGCGCTCACGCCCGGCTGCGCGCGCAGGGTGCCGACGAGGTCGGCATCGACCCGCACTGCCTGCTCGCCGCCGAGATCCAGCGTGCCGGCCGCGCCGTCGCGCAGCAGGTCCAGGCGCAACGGGGTCTGGCCGGGGCGCTGCTTGTCGAGCAGCGCATCCACGCGCTGCCAGGTGCCCGGCACGCGCAGGTCGAGGCGGATCGCCAGGCGCTGCGCGTGGCGCGCGCACACCTGCGCGTAATCCCAGCAGCGCTGCACCTTGAACGCGAAGCCGCCGCTGAACGCGTCCTCGCGCAGCCCGCCCTGGATCACCAGCAGGCGGTCGCGGGCGATCAGCGCGGCGAACTCGGTGTAGGTCTCGCCGAAGAACGCGCATTCGAGCCGGCCACGCCCGTCCTCGATCTGCACGAACATCTGCGCGTCGCCCTTCTTGCGCATCGCCACCACCTGGCCGCAGACGATGGAATCGAGTTCCGGCCGCCAGCCGCCGCGCGCGGACTCCGGTCGCGACTCCCAGATCCGTTCGAGGTCGCCCAGGTCATGCCCGACGAGAGCGCGCAGTTCCTCTCGATAAGGGTCGAATGGGTGCCCGCTGAGGTAGTGCCCGAGGGTATCGCGTTCGCCGTTGAGCAGCTGCGCCAGCGGCCACTCGTCGGTTTCGGGCAGGTCGATGTGCAGTGACGGCGTCGCCTCGCCATCGCCGGAAACGGCGGACCCGAACAGCGACACCTGGCCCGCGGCGCGTTCGCGCGCGAGCTGGTCGGTGGCCTTGACCACCTCGGGCAGTTGCAGCATCAGGCTTGCGCGGTTGCTGCCCAGGCGGTCGAGGGCGCCGGCCTGCGTCAGCGCCTCGAGCGCCCGGCGGTTGAGCTTGCCGCTGTCGACGCGCTTGCAGAAATCCAGCAGGTCGACGAACGGTCCGGCGCGGCGCGCCTGCACGATACCCTCGCAGGCGCCGCGGCCGACGCCCTTCACCGCGCCCAGCCCGTAGCGGATCGTGCCCCGCTGCGCCTGCGAATCGGCCTGGCGGGCCTCGGTCGCCTCGAACATGTACGCCGAGGCATCCACGTCCGGCGGCAGCACGGTCAGGCCCATCACCCGCGCCTCGTCGAGGAATCCGACGACCTTGTCGGTGTTGTCCATGTCGCTGGACAGCACCGCGGCCATGAACTCGGCCGGGTGGTGCACCTTGAGCCACGCGGTCTGGTAGGCGACCAGCGCGTAGGCGGCGGAGTGCGACTTGTTGAAGCCGTACTCGGCGAACTTCTCCATCAGGTCGAAGATCGGGCTGGCGATCTTCGCCGCGATGCCGCGCGCGGCCGAGCCGTCCTCGAACTTGGCGCGCTCCTTGGCCATCTCGGTGGCGTTTTTCTTGCCCATCGCGCGGCGCAGCAGGTCGGCGCCGCCGAGCGAGTAGCCCGCCAGCTCCTGGGCGATCTGCATCACCTGTTCCTGGTACACGATCACGCCGTAGGTCGGCCCCAGCACCTGCTCCAGCGAGGGATGTGGGTAGCTGACCGCGGCGTTGCCGTGTTTGCGGTCGACCCAGTCCTTGTCCATCCCCGAGCCCAGCGGGCCGGGACGGAACAGCGCGGCGAGCGCGATGATGTCCTCGAACGTGTCGGGTTTCGCGCGTTTCAGCAGCTCGCGCATGCCGCGCGACTCGAACTGGAACACCGCGACCGAATCGCCGCGCGCGAACAGCTCGTAGGTCGGCTTGTCGTCCAGCGGCAACGTGGTGATGTCAAGGAGTTCGATGTCGCTAGGCGCGTCCTTCGTAGCATCCGGGATTCGCGTGCCCTCATCCGCCCTGCGGGCACCTTCTCCCGTACACGGGAGAAGGGAAACGGCCGCCTGGCGGCGCTTGTTTATGGCCTTCACCGCCCAGTCGATGATGGTCAGCGTGCGCAGGCCGAGGAAGTCGAACTTCACCAGTCCCACCGCCTCGACGTCGTCCTTGTCGAACTGCGTGACCGGGCTCTTGCCGCGGCCCTCGCCGTCGTGCTCGGCGAACAGCGGGCAGAAGTCGCTCAGCGGGCTGGGCGCGATCACCACGCCGCCGGCGTGCTTGCCGGCGTTGCGGGTCAGGTCCTCGAGGCTACGCGCGAGATCGAGCAGGTCGCGGACGTCGTCTTCGCTGCGGTAGCGCTCGATCAGCTCGGTCGAGGCCAGCATCGGGTTTTTCTTCGCTGCCTCCGATTCGCCCAGGGCATCGTCCAGGCAGATTCCCAGCGTCAGCGGGATCAGCTTGGCGATGCTGTCGACGAAACCGTACGGGTGGCCGAGCACGCGGCCGGTGTCGCGCACCACCGCCTTGGCGGCCATCGTGCCGTAGGTGATGATCTGGCTGACGCGGTCGCGGCCGTAGGTCGCCGCGACGTAATCGATGACCTCGTCGCGGCGGTCCATGCAGAAGTCGATGTCGAAGTCGGGCATCGACACGCGTTCGGGATTGAGGAAGCGCTCGAACAGCAGGTCGTACGGCAGCGGGTCCAGGTCGGTGATGCCCAGCGCCCACGCGACCAGCGAACCGGCGCCCGAGCCGCGGCCCGGGCCGACCGGGATGTCATGGCGCTTGGCCCAGTTGATGAAGTCCGCGACGATCAGGAAGTAGCCGGGGAACCCCATCGCCAGGATCACGCCGAGCTCGGTGTCCAGGCGCGCGTCGTAGACCTCGCGGCTCTTGCCCGGGGCCAGCGGCGCCTTGTCCAGGCGCTTGGCCAGGCCCGCGCGCGCCTCCTCGCGCAGCCAGCTTTCGATCGTATGGCCGTCGGGCACCGGAAACGCCGGCAACGCATATTCGCCGAGCTTCAGCTCGACGTTGCAGCGCATCGCCAACGCCGCCGCGTTGCTGATCGCGTCGGGGATGTCGGCGAACAGTTCCGCCATCTGTTCGGATGACTTCAGGTACTGCTCGGCGCTGTAGTCCCTGGGCCGTTTGGGGTCGTCGAGCACGCGGCCGGTGGAGATGCACACGCGCGCCTCGTGGGCCTCGAACCCGTCGGCGTCGAGGAAGCGCGCATCGTTGCTGGCGATCACCGCGATGCCGCGCTGCGATGCCGCGTGCAGGGCGAACGTGTTGAACGCTTCCTCGCCGTCGCGGCCGGTGCGGGTCAGTTCGAGGTGCAGGCGGTCGCCGAACGAACCCTGCCAGTCGGCGAGCCAGGCCTCGGCGAGTTCATGGCGGTTGCTGGCGGCCAGCCGACCGGCGAGGCTGTGGCGGCCGGCCAGCGCGAACAGTCCGGCGTTGTCCTCGCGCAGCCACTGCGGCCGCACGACGACGCCGTCGACCTGGTGGCCTTCCATCCAGGCACGGCTGAGCAGCCGCGACAAGGTCAGGTAACCGCTGCGGTCACGGCATAGCAGGGTCATGCGCGACGGCGTCTCGCCGCCATCGGCCAGATGGATGTCGGCGCCGATGATCGGCTTCAGCCCGGCGGCCTCGGCCGCCTTGTAGAACTTGACCGTCGCGAACAGGTTGTCGATGTCGGTCAGCGCCACCGCCGGCTGGCCGAGCGCCACGCAGCGCTTCACCAGTTCGGCGATGCGGATCGTCGAATCGGCGAGCGAGTATTCGCTGTGCAGGTGGAGGTGGACGAAGGGTGCGGACATCGGGCGACCGGCGCGGGTGTCCGGAAAAGGTCGATCCGCAGGTTAGCAGCCCGGGCGGCACGAACAAGCCTTGACACGTCGTGCCGCCACCCTGGCGGGCCGTCGCGTTGGCGCGGCCCGCTCACCTTGATCCGGTCGCCGCCGGGTGAATCAGTGGACCCGGAAGGCGCCGATGGAATCGCGCGCGACGTAGCTTTGCTGGTCGACGCGTTCGCAATGCGCGATCCACTCGGCTTCCGCGCGTGCGGCGGCCTGCCATTGCTCGCGGGTGAAGCCGAAATGCGGATGGGTTTCGCCGCGGAGCCTGGCTTCCACCTGCCGGATCCTGCGGAAAGCCAGATAGTCGCGGACCTCGTCGACCAACGACGGCCATGCCGCTTCAACGACGATAGCGTCGTCGAGGCGGCCGACCACGGGCAGCGCATTCGGGATCACCGGCGCACTGCCGCGGAGGTAGTCGACCAGCGCCATCTCGGCGCGGATCGCGGCGGCATAGCGGACTTCCCAGTCAGGGTCTCCCGCCATCAGGTCGACTGCCGCGGCGCGACGCATGCGCTGCTGGATGCAGCTGGGAGCCACGCCGTGGCGCGCATCGTCGACCAGTTCGCGCGCCGCGCTGGCCATCTGGTCGGGGTCCAGTGGCGCCTGTTGCAGGTTGAGCTGTCCGAGAAGCTCGTTGAAATGCCGCAGGGCCTCGCGATCGATGTCGCAGTCGCCGACATGGTGTCGGCGGCCACCGCCTTCCTGGCGTGACTGGTTCAGCACCCTGGGCAGCGGCGCCAAAGCGAGGAGGGGTACGTTCATGGTGGTGACTCCCGGAAAGTGGGTCCCGTCCTTGGAGAGAATGGATCGGCAGGTGGTGCCGGGTCGGACGTATCAGTCAGCGCAACGGCCAGCCCACCTGGACGGGACGACTACCGGGACGCGATCGTGCGACTTTCGTTGCGGCGGCCGTCATTCACCAGCAGCACCTTGTCGACGCCGCCATGGCACCGGCGGGCGACGTTCGCGTACAGCGTTTGCCGCTTGTCGTAGGTCTGGGCGAAGTTGTCGGTGCGCAACACGCGCGATGCGTCCCGCTGGCTGATGTAGGGGTGCTCGCAATCGATTGCGACGCTGCGGCCCGCCGCCGGCGCGGCAAGCGGGACCAGCGCCACAAGGGCGGCGGTCAGCAGCAGTTGGTTGGGGGAAGTGGTCATGACACGCTCCTTGGATGGAGTTGCGTGGAAGGGCGTCGGCGGGTTGGCGCGACGGGTCTTGATGGAACTGCCGGGGCCTCCCGATGGCGGTGGACATCGCGGCGTTTTTCCCGGTGGAAGCGTGGGCCGGTCCGCAATGGATATCGTCGCAGGGTGCGGCGCAAGCTCAGTCGACGCGGAACATCGCTTCCGGATGGCCGCGTTGGATGTAGTGGCTGTCACGGACCCTGAGCCGGTGTTCCCACAAGGCCAGTTCCGCGACGCGATCCTGAATCCATGCGGCGCGGCGCTCGCCGCCGCTGCCGGCCGGTTTTTCGTCGTTTCGATAGGCACAGAAATCGCGGTATTCCTCTGCCTCGTCCGCGAACGCAGGCCAGGACAGCTCGATCAGCAGCACGTCGTCGAGCAGGCCCAGCAACGGCTGATGGTCGTCGATGAGGTCGTCGTCCTGGTCGATGTACGCGAACAGCTTGCGCAGCCGCTCGCACATCGCCGGTTCCGGATCCCAGTCCTGGTCGGCGAGCAGGGCGCGAAGCTCATCCAGCCGACGCAGGCGGCGATCCAGCACCGCATGCGCGTCCGTTTCGGGCAACGTCAACAGCCACTCCAGCAGGTGCTGCATGCGGTCGATGTCGACCCGGACCGCATCCGCGTTGAGTTCGTGCAGGAAGGCATCGAACCGCGC
>JBBRWW010000016.1:0-31036 GCA_038248955.1 Lysobacterales bacterium | reverse complement strand
GATCGCGTTCGCGCCCGCCGAGCCGGGCAGCCCGATGCTGCGCGGCTCGGCGCGATCGGTGCCGGGTTTTCACATCCGCGACGCGCTGGCGGCGGTCAACGCGGATTCGCCGGGACTGATCGAGCGCTTCGGCGGCCATGCAATGGCGGCGGGTCTGTCGCTGCACGCCGACTCCCTCGAGGCATTCCGGCACGCCTTCGGCGCCCATGCCGAAGCAAACCTCACCGCCGAGATGCGGCAGGACCACGTCCTGAGCGATGGCGAACTGCACCGCGCCGAATTCAGCCGCGCGAGCGCCGAGGCGTTGCGCGACGGCGGACCGTGGGGGCAGGGGTTCCCGGAGCCCCAGTTCGACGGCGAGTTCGAGGTGCTGGGCTGGCGCGTGGTCGGCGAGCGCCACCTGAAGCTGGAACTCGGCCTGGCGGAGCCGGGCAGGGCGAGCTTTAGGCTCAACGCGATCGAGTTCGGCGGGTGGGACGGCACCGCGCCCCCTTCGCGGGTCCGTGTTGCCTACCGCCTGGAGCCGGACGACTATCGTGGCGGCGATGCTACGCAGTTGGTGATCGTGCACCGGCAAGCAGCGCCTGCCGCCGAGCCGCTCGACGCAGCGTGAGCATGCTGGCGGGTAGAGCGCATGTAGCCGATGGCGAAAACACGGTGCGGCGGCAGGGTCGCAACCACGATGTCAGGATCACGCCGAGGGCTTGAATTTGGCGAATTGATCGGCGCGCCCCAGCACGGCTGATGGCTGTCGAAGCTTGCTGCGCAAGATGCCGCTACGTCGCGCAGGTGACGCGAGCAGCACGACGCGCCACTCGGTCTAGGGCACGCCAACAACAGTTCGACCCGCCCATCAGCAATGGAAATACGGCCCGACCAGGTACGGTCAGGTCAGCGCTTGCCTTGCTTGACAACGTTTTCCGTTGCCGCCGGGACGGCTGTCATCGGCCCCGCCGATGATGGAGCGGTCATCAGTTCAAGCAGCGCGCCGATGCAGCAATGCGCTTCCAGGGGGTGCCGCAGGCGCACGTCGGTGTTGATGCGATAGCGGTTGCGGCGGGCGTCGCGGACATCGCGCTCGCGTTGCAGTACGCCGGCCTGTTCGAGGTCGGCGACGATGCGCTGCACCGCGCGTTCCGTGACGCCGACCTTCTGCGCCACCTCGCGCAAGGTCTGGTCGCCGTCGGCCACCAGGCAGACCAGCACGTGGGTGTGGTTGCTGAGGAAGGTCCATAGACCCGATTCCGATAGTTCGTTAGCCATGGGCCACGCTTCGCTTGACAGGCAGGTATTTTAGCGCTAAAAAATACACGAACACGGTTTCGTGTATTGGAGGTCGTATGTCGTCACTTGCCCATGTCGTCGCCGCGGTTCCCGCCGCTGTTCCTGCCGCGCTTCCCGCCCGCACCGTCGCCGTCGCTGCAGGCGATGGCATCGGCCCCGAAATCACTGCCGCCGTGCTCGACATCCTGCGCGCCGCCGACCCCGCGCTTGCCTTCGAACCGGTCACGGTGGGCCTGCAGGCGTATGAGGCCGGCGCGCTCTCCGGTTTCGGCCCCGAGGTCATGGGTGCGATCACGCGGCACGAGGTCCTGCTCAAGGGGCCCATCAGCACGCCGCAGGGCGGCGGCTACAAGAGCGTCAACGTATCCCTGCGCAAGACGCTCGGCCTGTACGCCAATCTGCGCCCGTGCGTGGCCTATCACCCGTTCGTCGATACGCGCCATCCCGGCATGGACGTGGTGATCGTGCGCGAGAACGAGGAGGACACCTACGCCGGCATCGAGCACCGCCAGAGCGATGAGGTTTACCAGTGCCTCAAACTGATCACCCGCCCGGGCTGCGAGCGGATCGTGCGCTACGCGTTCGAGTACGCGCGCACGCACGGGCGGCACAAGGTCACCTGCATGACCAAGGACAACATCATGAAGCTCACGGACGGGCTGTTCCACCAGGTGTTCGACGAGTTCGCAACGCAGTATCCGGACATCGCCAGCGAGCACCTGATCATCGACATCGGCACCGCGAAGATGGCGGTCAACCCCGAGCGCTTCGACGTGGTGGTCACGCCCAACCTCTACGGCGACATCCTCTCCGACGTCGCCGCGGAGGTCGCCGGCTCGATTGGCCTGGCGCCGTCGGCCAACATCGGCCGCGACTGCGCGATGTTCGAGGCGGTGCACGGCTCGGCGCCGGACATCGCCGGCCAGGACATCGCCAATCCATCCGGCCTGCTGCTGTCGGCGGTGATGATGCTGGTGCACCTGGGCCGCAGCGCGCCGGCGAGCGCGATCCACAACGCCTGGCTGCGCACGCTCGAGGACGGCCTGCACACCGCTGACATCTTCGTCGAAGGACGCAGCCACGAGCGGGTGGGAACGCGCGCCTTCGCGCAAGCCGTCATCGCGCGCCTCGGCCAGCGGCCGCAGCAGCTGCCCGCCGTCGACTATCCCGAACGCGAGCTGGACACGCTGGTGCATCCCGACGCCCGCAACCCGCCTCACCGCGTGGCGACGAAGAAGCTGGTCGGCGTCGATGTCTTCCTTAACTGGGACGAGGCCGGGCGCGATCCGGACGCGCTCGGCGCGCGCCTGGAAACACTCGCCGGGCCGGAGTTCCGGCTCACGCTGATCACCAACCGCGGCGTCAAGGTATACCCGCACGGGCTGCCGCAGACCCTGTGCACCGATCACTGGCGCTGCCGCTTCCCGGCCGCCGTCGAAGGCGCCGCGACGCCGCGCGCGATTGCCGAACTGCTGCTGCGCCTGGCCGAAGCCGGCCTCGACGCGGTGAAGACCGAAAACCTCTACACCTTCGACGGGCTGCGCGGTTACTCGCAGGCGCAGGGGGAATGAAACTCACGACTGTACGGCCGCATCGATTGCCGTTCTGCATCCCCTCCATGAAAGAAAACCCGCCATGCAATCGATAGGCAGCCCGTTGTTATGGAGCGTGTTCGTCGCGCTCGTCGTCGTCGCGTTACTGGTCGATCTGGTGTTGATGCGCCATGGCGGCCCGCACAAGGTCACGTTCAAGGAGGCCGTCTGGTGGAGCGTCGGCTGGATCGCGCTCGCGCTCGCGTTCAATACCGGCCTGTGGTGGTGGATGACGCAACAGGCGGGCGCCGAGATCGGCAATCGCATCGGTTTGGAATTCCTGACCGGCTATCTGGTCGAGAAGTCGCTCGCGGTCGACAACATCTTCGTGTTCCTGATGATCTTCAGCTACTTCGCGGTACCGGAAGTGCAACGGCAGAAGGTGCTGATTCTCGGCGTGCTCGGCGCGATCGTGCTGCGCACGATCATGATCTTCGTCGGCGGCATGCTGCTGGCGAAATTCCACTGGATCCTCTACCTGTTCGGCGCGTTCCTGTTGCTGACCGGCATCAAGATGCTGTGGGCCGCGGGCAAAGCGCCCAACCTCGACAACAACCCCGCGCTCAAGTGGATGCGCAAGCACCTTCCCTTGACCCCGGACTATCACGGCAACCGGTTCGTGGTGACGGACAGGGGGGTGCGTCGCTATACGCCGCTGTTCGTGGTGATCATGCTCATCGCGGTGACGGACGTGATCTTCGCCGTCGATTCGATCCCGGCGATCTTCGCCATAACCTACGATCCGTTCATCGTGCTGACGTCCAACGTGTTCGCGGTGCTCGGCCTGCGTGCGATGTTCTTCCTGCTCGCCGGCATGGCCGACCGCTTCCACCTGCTGCCCTATGGGTTGGCGCTGGTGCTGATTTTCATCGGCGTCAAGATGCTGGTCGTCGACGTCTACAAGATCCCGGTGCTGTGGTCGCTGGCGGTGGTGGCCCTGACGATCGCCGCGACCGTGGTGCTGAGCCTGCTACGTCCTGCCCACGACGCGGCGAGCGCCGAGCGGCGCTGACATGCCAGGCTTGGCCGCGCTAGTGTTGAACAGAAAATGCCCGCACCTGGCGCGGCTGGAATCGGAGTCGATCCATGTTCTTCGTGAGGCGGTGGCCGGAGCCCGCCAACCGGTCATGCTGTTCTCGGCGGGGAAGGATTCGACGGTGCTGGCGCATTTGGCGCTGCGCGCCTTCCATCCTGGCGCGGCGCCTTTCCCGCTGCTCCACGTCGATTCCGCGTGGGAGTTCCAGTCGCTGGTCGAGTTCCGCGATGGGTTCACGCGCAGACACCGCTCCCGGCTGATCGCCGGGAGCGCCGGGCGCGCCGCCGTCGCCGAGGAGACCCTGCGCGCGTCCCACTCGGAACGGCAGGGAAGGTTCGGCGACGTCGAGGATGGCGGCTCGCTCCAGAAGAAAAAGCGCGACGGCTATTTCTGATGGCGCCCGACGACGGAAAACCCGGTGGTCAGAGGTTCCCGGTACGCAAGTCGGCGCACCCCCGGCCATCTCCTGCGCCCGATACCAGCAGGTACCGGGAACAGCCCGTTGCGCTGCTCACCCAGCACGGCAAGGAGCACGTGATCGCTTCGGTGCTGGGACCTGCGCTTGGTTGCCGGGTTGAGCGCGTGAGCGGGTACGACACCGACCTGCTGGGAACGTTCACGCGCGACATCCCGCGCCCCGGCACCCAGATCGAGGCGGCGCGAAAGAAGGCGCGTCTGGGCATGGAACTCTCCGGGTCGCCACTGGGACTCGGCAGCGAGGGTTCGTTCGGAGCGGATCCGGTGATCGGCATGTTCCCCTGGAACGTGGAAGTGCTCCTCTGGATCGACGACGTGCTCGGGCTGGAGGTCGTCGGAATGGCACAGGGCAATGCGAACTTTGCCCATCGACTGGCGAGCGACTGGCCGGCTGCCGAAGCCTTTGCCCGCCAATGGAAATTCCCGGAGCACCACCTGGTGCTGCGCCCGGAGCACGGGGACGACGCGCGCATCCGCAAGGGGATCGCCTCATGGGTGGAGCTAAGCGACACCTTCACCTGGGCACTGCAGCAAGCGCCCAGCGGTCTGGTTTTCCTTGAAACCGACGTGCGCGCCCACGCCAATCCCACGCGCCAGGAGATCATCCGCCTGGCCGCCGGGGACTTGGCCAGGAAGCTGCTGTCCCCCTGCCCGGGATGTGGTGCACCGGGCTTCTGGATCGTCGGGCGTGTTCCGGGACTACCCTGCGAGGACTGCGGCGCACCGACGCGGGAACCGCAAGCCGATGTGCTGGGCTGCGTGAAATGCCCGCATCGCCTTAGCCGCGAACGCACGGACCGCAACGCCGCCGACCCCGGGCGCTGCGACTACTGCAATCCCTGACCCTTCGAATCAAGGATAATTTGGTGCCATCTCGCAGCTGCAAACAGGGAAACCGATCCATGACCGAACGGCAGGGGATCGCGATCGACTACGGCCGGAAGTGCCGCAGCGAGCGGCTCGACCGTGGCGAAGAGGACCGACTGACCGGTCGCCCGATGCTGCTGGAAGGAGAACGGCGATGACGCGCGGCGTGTTCATCACCGGCACCGACACCGGTGTCGGCAAGACCAGGGTTGGCGCGGCGCTGGTGCACCTGCTGGCCGGGCGCGGCCTGCGCGTGCGGCCACGCAAGCCGGTGGAGTCGGGCTGCCCGTCCGGACCCGATGGCTTGCTGCCCCAGGACGCAGCGGTCCTGCGGGACGCGGCCGGTGGCGCCGAACCGCTCGAACGGGTTTGCCGCTACCGTCTGCAGACGCCGCTATCGCCTGAACGTGCGGCGGCGCTGGAAGGCATGGCGCTGGACCTGGGCCAGTTGCACGCCGCGTGCCTGGTCGACGTGGGAAGCGATGATTTCCTGCTGGTGGAAGGCGCTGGTGGCTTCTACTCGCCGCTGGCCCGGGGGGCGCTCAATGCCGACCTGGCCGGCGGGCTGGGCTTGCCGGTGCTGGTGGTCGCGGCCGACCGGCTCGGCAGCCTCAACCACACGCTGCTGACCGTCGAGGCGGTGCGCATGCGCGGACTGGCGCTGGCCGGCGTGGTCCTGAACCAGCCGTCCGCGCAGATGGATCCAAAAATGGACAACGCGGCAGACCTCGAGCGCTGGCTAAAGGTACCCGTGCTGCGGATGCCGCACGGCTCCGGAATCGAGCCTTGGCGGCAGGAGGCTGCTTCGCTGGCGCCACTGGTCGACGCCTGGCTATCGGGCAACAGCTTGAACAAGGCCGGTCGATGATCCCGTTGGCAGCGCTTTCACCGGACGTGGATCAAGCCGCCGCCGCGCTTCGCGCTGGCGGACTCGTCGCCTTCCCCACGGAAACGGTTTACGGCCTGGGCGCCGATGCGCGCAATCCAGAGGCGGTCGCGCGGATTTTCGCGGTCAAGGGCCGCCCCGCCGATCACCCGCTCATCGTGCACCTGGCCGACGCCGGACAACTGACCGCATGGGCGGCGGACATTCCCGAGGCCGCGTGGCGATTGGCGGAAGCCTTTTGGCCGGGGCCGCTCACCCTGGTCCTGCCCCGGCTGGCCGGCGTGCCGGACGCGGTGACCGGGGGTCTCGACACGGTGGCGCTGCGAGTGCCGGGCCATCCCGTTGCCTTGGCGCTGCTGGCGGCGTTCGGCGGCGGCGTCGCGGCGCCGTCTGCCAATCGCTATGGACGCGTGAGCCCCACCTCGGCCGACGACGTGCGCGAGGAACTGGGAGACGGCGTGGACATGGTGTTGGATGGTGGGCGCTGCCCGATCGGAATCGAATCCACCATTGTTGATTTGTCGTCGACGGAGCCCCGGATCCTGCGCCCGGGCAGGATTACCGAGCGCGCGCTGCGTCGCGTGCTGGGCCGTCCCCTGGCGACGGCATCCGATACCCCCGTGCGTGCCCCGGGTGCCAAGCCATCGCACTACGCCCCGCGCGCCCGGGTGATCCTCGCGTCGCCGGAGGATGCGGAACAACGGGTCGAGGAGTTGCACAAGCTCGGCCAGCGGGTCGGACTGCTGGCGTCGCGTCGTCCCGCTGCGCTGCCTGAAAACGTGACCTGGCTTGCTCTCACCGGAAGCATGGGGGAGCAGGCGCACGAGCTGTACCACCGTCTGCGCCAGGCCGATCAGCTGGGCTTGCAGGTGCTGGTGGCGGCGATGCCGGCCGACGTAGGGCTCGGCCATGCCCTGCGTGACCGGCTGCGCCGCGCAGCAGGCCTGGGCGATGATCCCGGCTCACACACTCAACCCAAACGGCTGCCCGGAGGCGACTCGTGACGCAGGAAACAACAAGCGATCGGGTGGCGCCCACGGGGAGCCGGCTCGTCCTGACCCGCCCAGACGACTGGCATCTGCACCTGCGCGATGGTGACGTGCTGGCATCGGTGCTGCCCGACACCGCGCGGCGTTTCGCGCGCGCCATCGTCATGCCGAACCTGCAGCCGCCGGTGACGACCGTCGAGCATGCGCGCGCCTACCGCGAGCGGATCGCGAACGCCGTGCCGCAGGGCGCAAGCTTCGAGCCGCTGATGACGCTGTATCTCACCGAACTCACCACGCCGGCCGAGATCGCGCGCGCCAAGGCGAGCGGGTTCGTGCACGCGGCCAAGTATTACCCGGCCGGCGCAACCACCCATTCCGAAAATGGTGTGACCGACCTGACGCGCATCCGTGCGGTGCTCGCGGCGATGGAAAAGCACGACCTGCCACTGCTCCTGCATGGTGAGGTCACCGACGCCGAGGTCGACGTCTTCGACCGCGAAGCGGTGTTCATCGATCGCCACCTGGCGGCTCTGGTGCGCGAATTCCCTGGTCTGCGCATGGTGCTGGAGCACATCACCACCACCGCCGGCGCGCAGTTCGTCAGCGCCGCACCGGACAACGTCGCCGCGACGATCACCGCGCACCACCTGCTGCTCAACCGCAACGCCCTGTTCGCCGGAGGGTTGCGCCCGCACCACTACTGCCTGCCGGTGCTCAAGCGCGAAGTGCACCGGCAGGCGCTGCTGGTAGCGGCCACCGGCGGCAGCCCGAAGTTCTTCCTCGGCACCGACAGCGCGCCGCACCCGCGCCATGCCAAGGAGTCCGCCTGCGGCTGCGCCGGCATCTACACCGCACACGCCGCGATCGAGCTGTATGCCGAGGCATTCGAGCAGGCGGGGGCGCTCGGCCAGCTGGAGGCCTTCGCCAGCTTCCACGGCCCGGACTTCTACCGGCTTGCGCGCAATGCCGACACCCTCTCGCTGGAAAAAAGCGACTGGACGGTTGCCAAGCGGGTGGGAGTTGGACGTGACGCGATCGTGCCATTCCGGGCGGACCAGACCGTCGCATGGCGTCTCGCTGGATCGCAGGCCGAACCCGAGGCCGCACCGGCCAATGCGGTTTCATGACCAGCCCGGATCCGGTCGTCCTGTTCTTCCTGCTCGGGCTGACCGCGGGCCTGCTGCGCTCCGAACTGCGGCTGCCCGCGGCGATCCATGAGTTCCTCACCGTGGTGTTGCTGCTCGCCATCGGCCTCAAGGGAGGCGTTGAGCTGTCCCGTCAGTCGCTGGGCCTGCTGGCCCCGCAGATGGTGGCGGTCGTCGCAATGGGGCTCGTCCTGCCGATGATCGCATTCCCGGTGCTGCTCCGCGCCGGGCGATTCAAGCGCGCGGACGCGGCTTCCATCGCGGCCCATTACGGCTCGGTCAGCGTCGGCACCTACGCCGTGGCAGTGGCCTATCTCGCGTCACGCGGCGTCGCGTTCGAGGAGTACATGCCGCTGTTCGTGGTGCTGCTGGAGGTGCCAGCCATCCTGGTGGGGATCCTTCTGGCTCGCGGTATTACCCGTTCCACAATGTGGGGGCCGCTTGCCCACGAGGTTTTCCTCGGCAAAGGGGTCGTCCTGCTGACCGGTGGACTGATGATCGGCTTGATTTCGGGCGTCGATGGCGTCCAGTCGATCAAGCCGCTGTTTTTCGATCTGTTCAAGGCCGTACTGGCGCTGTTCCTGCTGGAGATGGGACTGATCGTCGCAAGCCATGTCGCGGACCTGCGCCGCCACGGGTTGTTCCTGGTGGCTTTCGCGATTGTGTTTCCGCTGTTTGCCGCCTGCATCGGCGCCGGGCTGGGCTGGATGCTGGGCCTCTCGCTGGGCGGCACGGTGGTGCTGGCCACGCTGGCAGCCAGCGCCTCCTACATTGCGGTCCCGGCAGCGATGCGACTGACGGTGCCCGAAGCCAATCCCGCGCTGTCGCTTGCCGCGTCGCTGGGCGTGACTTTCCCGTTCAACATCCTGGTGGGCATCCCGCTCTACCATGCGTTGGCGCGTTACCTCTATCGCGCCGGAGGCTGACCCATGCAGAGCGATCGTCGCAAGCTGCTGACCATCGTCGCGGAGGCCGCGCTCGAGCAGAGCCTGATCAAGGATCTCGAGCGCCTCGGCGCGCCCGGTTACACCATCACCGAGGCCCGGGGCAAAGGCAGCCGCGGCGTACGCGATGCCGGTTGGGACCGCAGCGGCAACATCCGCGTGGAGGTCGTGTGCGACGAGGCCACCGCCGACGCCATTGCCATGCACCTCCGAGACCGTTATTACGACAACTACGCGATGATCCTGTTCGTCGGCGACGTCGATGTGCTGCGGCCTGAGAAATTTGCGGCGCAAAGGAAGCCCTGAACACTGGGGGGAACGGCGTCGCCAGGCCAGTGCAAGCCCCAGCGACGTGAGCAGTGGCGCAACGGCGGTAACGGCACCGATGCGGCGGCACGTTTACCGCGCTGCCGATCGCGCATCGGCGACCGGCAGCAGCCAGCGTCGTGACGAGTCCCGCAACTTGAGCCCAAACAGGGGCCGCAGGAGCGCGACCCTCCGGATCACGAACTCGTGCAGCAGGAGGCAGCCGGCCACGGTTCCCAGCACCACCAGGGCCGGTTCCCACCATGCGCCCAGCCGATGCGGGATCAGCCAGTAGGCGATCACGACGATCAGGCTCTGGTGGAGGATGTACCACGGGTACACCGCATCGGTCGCGTATGGCAGCCAGCGGAACGGTCGATCAAGCAGCGCGCGGCCCCAGCCGAAGATCGCCAGCAACGCCGACCACATGAACATGGCCCGTGCCGCGGCGTTGAGCAGTCCCCAATTGACCCGCATCAGCGCGGCCGGCACCCGGTCGGCGGGAAGGTATTGGCCCGCCGCTTTCAGCGACAGTTCGACCGAAACCGCGACCAGGGCGATCCCCAGCGTCCACCAGCGCAGTCGCCATGCCGCCTGCCATACCGCTTCACTGCGGGCGACCAGGTAACCGGCCAGGAAGACCGTGAAGTATTCCGCGTGCAGGTACCAGTCACCGACCAGCGCATGCGTCTCGGGGAATCGCGGCATCAGCACCCGCAGGTAGCCGAAGAACAGCGCCGCGGGCAGCAGCAGCCAGGCGCCATGGATTCGCTCTGGTCGCCAGGCCCGCACACGGTTGAACATCGTTCCACGGAGCAGGGGAACCAGCGCCATCAGCACCAGGGTGTAGACCCAGAGATAGGCGAGGTACCAAAGATGGTTCCAGGTGACGCCGTGCTCGGCGCCGGCGAACGACCCTGCCGGCCACGGACGCAGCAGCCAGTAGCGCTGCATGAAGGTCCACAACCCCGGCTCCAGCATGCCGTTGCCGACGCCCTCGCAATAGGCCTGTATCGGCACGATCGCGAGCATGCCGAACACCAGCGGCAACAGCAGCCGCCAGGTGCGCAACAGGGCGAACCGGCCCGGATTGCGCCCGGGCAGCGCCAGTCCGATCGCGATGCCCGAGATCGCGAACAGCAGCGGCATCCGCCAGCGGTTGACGGCGATCCGGGCGAAGTCCAGCCATGCAAACTGGTAGCTGCTGACCACGTGGAAGTCGGAGTCGACCTGGTAGACGCCACTGACGTGGTAGACGATCAGGATGGCGAAGGCGATCACGCGCAGCGCATCGATGTCGTAGCGGCGGTGACGCGGCAGGCGGGGGTCGTCCGTGTGGTGGATGGATGCGTTTGGCATGGCGGGGTCCGTATTGGTATGCCGCGAGCCTATCGATCCCGGAACGCCCCACCAGCGGAAAGTGATGGTCCGCGCGGAATACGTGACCAGTCGCGGGATGCAGGGACGAACGCCCGGGCGACCGGACGACGTCGCGCCGGTACGATGCGCGCATGTCGACGAACTATCCGGTCTCCGAATCCGCCAACGCCGTCGAGCGCTACCTCGCCCATCGGCGGCCGTTCGAGATCGGCTACTGGCTGGTCACGGTCTGCCTGAGCGCCGCCGGCGGCAGCTACGCGAAATGGGCGGACTACCGGCGCATCGGACTGCCGCTTGATTGGTGGCAACCGCTGTTATGGTCGTGGAGCAGCGCGTTGATGCTGCTGGCGCTGGTGCCGGCGCTGCTATGGTTCACCCGGCGCTGGCCACTGCACCTGGACACCTGGCGCCGGAACCTGGCCTGGTACCTGCCGGCGAGCGTGGCCTGGTCGCTCCTGCACGTGGGCGGCATGGTCGGACTGCGAAAGCTGCTCTACGCCGCCAAGGGCTCGACCTACGACTTCGGCAACTGGCCGGGCGAACTGCTGTACGAGTACTCCAAGGACGTCAGGACCTTTGTCGGCATCGTGCTGCTGATCCACGGCTACCGCTTGCTGGTGCGCATGCTGCAGGGCGAAGCCAGCCTGCTCGGGGTACCCGACAGCGGCCCGCCGCTGGAACCGGTGGACCGCCCCGAACGGTTTTTGGTCCGCAAGCTTGGGCGTGAGTTCCTGATCGCGACCGCCGACATCGAACGTCTGCAGGCCTGCGGCAACTACGTCAACCTCCACGTGGCGGGGCGCGACTACCCGTTGCGCAGCACGATCGCGGCGATCGAGGCCAAGCTCGATCCCGCCCGTTTCGCGCGCGTCCACCGCAGCTATATCGTCAACCTCGATAAGGTCGCGTCGATCGAACCACTGGACACCGGCGATGCCCGCGTGCACCTGGACGACGGCACCACGCTGCCGTGCAGCCGCCGCTATCGCAATGCCCTCAGGGCGCGGGCCGGGCAGGGTGGGGCCGACTGACCCGGCCGGGGAAGCTTGCGGCTGTTAGAATCCACGCCTTTCCCAAGTGTCAGACCATCGGACATGATCGAACTGAATCCCGTCCGCCAGCGCATCGCCGACCTCAAGGGTCGGGTCGATTCGCTCAGGGGGTATCTTTGACTACGACGGCAAGGTCGAACGCCTCGAGGAAGTAAACCGGGAACTCGAAAGCCCGACCATCTGGAATGATCCCGACCGCGCCCAGACCCTGGGCCGCGAGCGCTCGGCTCTGGAAAAGGTGGTCATCGGTGCGCGCACCCTGACCGAGGGCCTGCTGGGCGCGGAGGAACTGCTGGAACTGGCGGAAATGGAGGACGACGAGTCCACCGCGCAGGCCGTGGTGGTCGACATCGAGCGCTATGGCGGCGAGATCGACAAGCTCGAGTTCCAGCGCATGTTCTCCGGAAAGATGGACGCCAACGCGGCTTTCGTCGACATCCAGGCCGGCGCCGGCGGCACCGAGGCCCAGGACTGGGCCGAGATCCTGTTGCGCATGTACCTGCGCTGGGCCGAATCGCGCGGCTGGAACACCGAACTGATGGAAGTCAGCGGCGGCGACGTGGCCGGGATCAAGTCGGCGACGTTCCGGGTCGAGGGCGATTTCGCCTACGGCTGGCTGAAGACCGAGACCGGCGTGCACCGGCTCGTGCGCAAGTCGCCATTCGACTCCGACAACCGCCGCCACACCAGCTTTACCTCGGTCTTCGTGTCGCCGGAAGTCGATGACGACATCGACATCGTGATCAACCCGGCCGACCTGCGCACCGACGTCTATCGCGCCTCCGGCGCCGGCGGCCAGCACGTCAACAAGACCGAGTCGGCGGTGCGCATTACCCACATCCCGACCAACACCGTGGTCGCCTGCCAGACCGGCCGCAGCCAGCACGCCAACCGCGCCACCGCGATGAAGATGCTGGCCGCGCGCCTGTACGAACGCGAGGTGCAGCTGCGCAACGTCGAGCGCGATGCGCTGGAGTCGACCAAGTCCGACATCGGCTGGGGCAGCCAGATCCGCAATTACGTGCTCGACCAGAGCCGCATCAAGGACCTGCGCACCGGCATCGAGCGCAGCGACACCCAGAAGGTGCTCGACGGCGACCTCGACGAGTTCGTCGAGGCCAGCCTCAAGGCCGGCCTGGAAGTCGGCGCCAAACGCAGCGACGCGACCTGACCCCTGGCTCGAACCTGCTGCCCCCGGTGGGCCGCGATGTGATCCTGAAGGTATCGCGGCCGCGGCCGCTAATGCCAAACACGAGTAACCGATGACCATGACCGACAACGCCGCCACCACGCCCGCCGACGCGCCGCCCCAGGACGAGAACAAGCTCATCGCCGAGCGTCGCGCCAAGCTGACCGCGCTGCGCGGGCAGGGCAACGCGTACCCGAACGATTTCCGTCGCGCCGACTATGCCGGCGACCTGCAGTCCGAATACGCCGACGCCGAGCGCTGGACCGCCGAGGCGCTGGAGGCCAAGGGTCATCGCGTCGCCGTCGCCGGCCGCCTGCTGCTCAAGCGGGTCATGGGCAAGGCGAGCTTCGTGCAGGTCCAGGACGAGTCCGGTCGGCTGCAGCTGTTCCTGCAATCCAATGTGCTGGGCGAGACCTACGAGGCGTTCAAGGGCTGGGATGTCGGTGACATCCTCGGCGCCGAAGGCGTGCTGACCCGCACCCGCACCGGCGAGTTGTCGGTCAGGGTCGACGCGTTGCGCCTGCTGACCAAGGCGCTGCGGCCGTTGCCCGACAAGTTCCATGGACTTGCTGACGTCGAGCAGCGCTACCGCCAGCGCTACGTCGACCTGATCGTGTCGCCCGATGCGCGCGAGGTGTTCGTCAAGCGCTCGAAGATCGTGCGCGCGATGCGGGCGTGGCTCGACGCGCGGCGCTTCCTCGAGGTCGAGACGCCGATGATGCATTACATCCCCGGCGGCGCCACGGCAAAACCGTTCGTGACGCACCACAACGCGCTCGACCTTGAGCTCTACCTGCGCGTGGCGCCGGAGCTGTACCTCAAGCGCCTGGTCGTCGGCGGCCTGGAACGCGTGTACGAGATCAACCGAAATTTCCGCAACGAGGGCGTGTCCACCCGGCACAACCCCGAGTTCACCATGCTCGAGTTGTACGAGGCCTACGCCACCTACCACGAGATCATGGACCTGACTGAAGGCCTGATCCGCGACATCGCCCAATCGGTGCTTGGCACCACGGCGCTGACGTGGGACGGCGCCGCCATCGATGTCGGCGCGCCCTTCCGGCGCTGGTCGATGGTCGATGCCGTTCTCGAACACAACCCCGATATCCGGCGTGAGGAATTGCGCGACGTTGATGCCATGCGTGCCCATTGCGCGCGGCTCAAGGTGCCCTTCAAGCCGGGTCACGGCTGGGGCAAGCTGCTGCTTGGAGTGTTCGAGGAGACCGTGGAGCACACCCTGGTGCAGCCGACCTTCATCACCGACCACCCGGTCGAGGTCAGCCCGCTGGCGCGCGCGAGCGATAGTGACCCGGAGGTCGCCGACCGCTTCGAGCTGTTCATCGGAGGCAAGGAACTGGCCAACGGCTTCTCCGAACTGAACGACCCGGAGGACCAGGCGCAGCGCTTCCAGGCCCAGGTCGACCAGAAGGCCGGCGGCGACGACGAGGCCATGCATTACGACGCCGACTACATCCGCGCGCTGGAAGTGGGCCTGGCCCCGACCGGCGGCCTGGGGATCGGCATCGACCGGCTGGTCATGTTGATGACCGACTCCGTCTCGATCCGCGACGTGCTGTTGTTCCCCTACATGCGCCCGGAAGCGGGCTGACCGCCACACTGAAATGCCGAGCGAAGGACCGCTGCCACCCATGACACTTCGATTGCCCCAGCCGGCTGCGAGAACCGCCCACGCGCGGTATGCTCGTTCACATAGCCCCCTCTGCGGTGGCCCCCAGCGGATGCCGGTGTGAACGTCGTCATCGTCGATGATCAAACCTCTGCTCGCACGATGTTGCGACACATCATTGAAGACATCGGGTCCGAGCTGGACGTGCATGACTTCGGCGAGCCCACGGTCGCGCTGGACTGGTGCGAGTCGCACCAGCCCGACCTGCTGCTGCTCGATTACCGCATGCCCGGCCTCGACGGCCTCGAATTCGCACGGCGCTTCCGCCGGCTGCCGCTGCACCGTGACATCCCGATCATCCTGGTGACCGTGGTCGGCGACGAACCCGTGCGCCAGGCCGCACTGGAAGCCGGGGTGATCGACTTCCTGGTCAAGCCGGTGCGCCCGCGCGAGCTCAAGGCTCGCTGCCGCAACCTGCTGCAGTTGCGCCAGCAATCGGAAAGCGTCAAGCAGCGCGCCTTGTCGCTGGAACAGCGCCTGCTGTCGAGCATGCACGAGGTCGAGGAGCGCGAACGCGAGACGCTGTCGCGGCTGGCGCGCGCCATCGAATACCGCGACACCGGCACCAGTGCGTATCTGGAACGCATGTCGCGGGTGGCCGGGCTGATCGCCGAGGAACTGGGCCTGTTCGAGGACGAGGTGCGGATGATCGAGATGTCGGCGCCACTGCACGACATCGGCAAGATCGCCATCCCCGACGCGATCCTGATGAAGCCCGGGCCGCTGACCGACGAGGAGACGGCGATCATGCGTCGTCACCCCCGCATCGGCCACGAACTGCTCAGCGGCAGCCAGAACCGTTTCATCCAGGCCGGTGCTCTCATCGCCCTGCGCCACCACGAGCGCTACGACGGCAGCGGCTATCCCGATGGCCTGGTCGGGGAGACGATCCCGTTGGAAGCGCGGATCGTCGCCGTCGCCGATGTCTTCGACGCGCTGATTTCACCCAGGCCTTACAAGCTGGCCTGGGACATCGAAGCGAGCCTGGGTTACCTGTATTCGCAGCGAGGGCGCCTGTTCGACCCGCGCTGCGTGGATTCCCTGATCCGCTGCCGCCCGCGTCTGGACGATATCTGCGAGCGCTTTTCGACGGTATCGCCCCGTCCGGGCACGGAGTGAGCGATTTGAACATCCGCTGGCTGGCAATGAAGCAACGGTGGTCGCAGCGTCCCGACAGCGAACATGGGCAGGCGACGGTGCGCCTGGCGGTGCTGTCGGTGGTGCTGATCTACCTCATGCTGCGCGGCCGCGACGACCTCAGCCCGCAGGTCTACCAGGACGTGCTGGCGATGGTGGCGGTCGGCTTTGGCGTGGGTGCCGGGTTGATCGCCTGGATCCTCTCGGCCCCGGGCAAATCAAACCTGCGGCGGGTGATCGGCATGATCGCCGACTATGGCCTGATGTCCGCGGCGATGATCCGGATGGGCGAACCGTTGGCCTGGGTCTACATCATCCTGATGTGGGTGACGGTGGGCAATGGACTGCGCTTCGGAAACCGGTTCCTGGTCTCCGCGGTCGCCATGGCGTTCGCCAGCTTCGCGCTGGTCGTGGCGCTCAACGATTACTGGTTGGCCAACCGGACGCTCGGCATCGGGCTGCTGCTGGGACTGGTGGCGATCCCGATGTACTTGTCGCGGCTGCTGCTGGCTTTGACCCGCGCGACCAACGAGGCGCGGCGGGCCAACGAGGCCAAGAGCCGCTTCCTGGCCAACATGAGCCACGAATTCCGCACCCCGTTGAATGGCCTGGCGGGCATGTCCGAACTTCTGGCGACCACGCGCCTGGACACCGAGCAGCGCGAGTGCCTCGACACCATCCAGGCGTCCACGCGTTCGCTGCTGGCACTGGTCGAGGACGTGCTGGACATCTCCGTGATCGAGGCCGGCAAGCTCAAGCTCAGCCTCGCGGTGTTCTCCCCGCGCGAACTGGTGGCCAACGTCGGCCTGATCCTGCAGCCGCAGGCGCGCGCGAAACACCTGGGCTACGAGGAGGTCGTCGCCAACGACGTACCTGAGTTCTTGCGCGGCGATGCTTCGCACGTGCGTCAGGTGCTCATCAACCTGGCCGGAAACGCCATCAAGTTCACCGACCATGGCTCGGTGCGCCTGGACGTGGCCGTCACTGAATGCCATGCCCATGGCGTACGCCTGCGCTTTACTGTCACTGACACCGGCATCGGCATCCCGGCAGCGGTCAGCAAACGCTTGTTTGAGGCGTTCGAGCAGGCCGACGCGAGCCTCGCGCGCCGCCATGGCGGCACTGGTTTGGGTACAACGATCGCGAAGGGCTTGACCGAGGCGATGGGCGGCAGCATCGGATTCGAGAGTGCCGAGCAACGCGGCACGCGCTTCTGGGTCGAACTGCCGTTCGAGTCGATCGCGTCGCCCGCGACGCGACCGGCGGTGCCGGAGCCGGTCGCCGCGGCAGCCGGGACGGCAGTGCCGGTGGAGGTCGATGAGACGCCGGCGAACGTGATCGCGTTTTCCAATCCGTTCCTGCGCCACCGCGCACGGGTCCGCAGCCTGCAGGTCCTGGTTGCCGACGACCATTCCGCCAATCGCATGGTGTTGCAGCGCCTGCTGCAGAAGGCCGGGCACCGGCCGATCTGCGTCGAGGGGGGAGAAGAAGTGCTCGCCGCGCTCGAAATTGCCGACTACGACGTCGCGATCGTCGACCTGCACATGCCTGGCCTGAGCGGCCTGGACCTGCTGAAACAGTTGCGATTGATGGAGGCCGGCGGCGGCCGGCGCACCCCGGTGGTGGTGTTGAGCGCCGACGTTACGCCGACCTCGATCCAGGCGTGCGAAGGTGCTGGTGCACGCGCGTTCCTCGCCAAACCGGTCTCGACCGTGCGACTGCTCGACACGCTTGCCGAAATCGCCAGCAGCCATGCAACAACAACCCCGGTGGTGACTCCAGTGTCCGATGAATTGTTGACCAGCGATGGTGTGTTCGATCCCAGCGTCCTGGACGAGCTCGCCGCGCTTGGGATGGGCGATGGCTTCGAACGGGAGTTCATCACCCAGTGCCTGCGCGACGCCGATGGCTGCATCAATGCACTCAGCAAGTCCGGCGAGTGCGACGACTGGCCGCAGCTGCGCGAACACGCACATGCCCTCAAGGGCGTGACGAGCAACCTGGGCCTGAACAAGCTGGCGGCAGTCAGCGGCGAACTCATGCGCCTGCCCGACTGGCAGCTGGCCAGGGAATGGCGGCAACGGCTCGCCACGCTGAGCGAGCGCCTCGTCCAGGGCAGGACGGCGCTCGCTACGCGAGAACGTTTGCGCGATGCCCGCGATGGTGGCGAGCGCTCTACCTGATCAAGTCCCCTTGGTGTCCCCGTTGCTGGTCCTAGCCAACGCTGGTGCGCGAACGCCTTTCCTGCGCGTTGACGATCCGATCCATGGTCCGCAGCGACCGGTCTCCCAGCGCAAGCGCCGTGTCGACCCAGACCTCGGTGATTCCCATCAGTTCGTCGTATCCCACTGGCTGGGCAATGGTACGGACCGCGTTCATTGCCAGGTGTGCATGCGGCGCACGTTGCTGCTGGCGGATCAGGTCCTGCACCGCCGCTTCACCCTGGCCCTTGGGAACCAGCACGTCGACCACGCCGAGACGATAGAGCTCGTCGCTGGTGTGCACGTTGCCGTCAAGGATGATCTTCTCGGCCAGCTGCGGCGACACCCGCTTGCACAGGAAGGAATAGGCGCCCATGCCGGGAAACAGGCCGAACAGCACTTCGGGCAGGCCCATCCCGACGCCTTCCTCGGCCACGATGGTGTGGCACGCCAGCGCCAATTCCAGACCGCCACCGAGCGCATCCCCCTGCACCAACGCGATCGTGCGCACGTCGCCGCCAAGGCCACCATGCAGATGGTGCACGCCGTCGATGCAGCGGCGTGCATATTCCAGCAGTCGCTCGCGGTTGTTGTCGCGAATCAGCTGCGAGAACAGGGCGAGGTCGCCACCCAGGTTGAAGGCCGTCGCCGACGAGGCGAGCACGACGTGGCGAAGCCGCCCGGACCGGCGTTGTGATTCGCGCAGCGTGATCGAGGACAGGAAGCTCCACATGTCTTCCATCAGTTCGGTACGAAAACATGGGCGCACACCACGACCCGCGTCTGCATGCATGTACAGCCAATGGGCGTCGCCTGCGGCGTCGGATTCGATCCGCAGGGTGGGGTAGGGACGCGCGCGGTGCAGCTTCTCGATCATGCTCATCAGGGATCCTATTGAAGTGTCGGTCCGCAGGCTGGGTGGGCGCGGACGCAAGCTGACGGGGCCCACGGCTGGATGCTACACCGCGCGCAGAGGCGCCAGTGACGACCTTGGAGCGAAAAAAACCCCTCAAGAGAGGGGTTTGTCATTCGCTCGGCGGGCAAGCCGCCATCAACTGGCGGGAACGGGTTCGTCCCGCAATTCTCGGCGCAGGATCTTGCCTACATTGGTCTTGGGCAGTTCTGTGCGGAATTCGATGTGCCTGGGTTGCTTGTAACCGGTCAGGTTGACGCGCGCATGGGCCTTGACGTCCTCGACGGTCAACGCCGGATCCTTCCTGACGATCACCACTTTGACCGCCTCACCGGATTTCTCGTCGGGCACGCCGACCGCAGCCACCTCCAGGACGCCCGGCATCATCGCGATGACGTCCTCGATCTCGTTGGGGTACACATTGAAGCCCGACACCAGGATCATGTCCTTCTTGCGGTCGACGATGTAGAAGAAACCTTTCTCGTCCATCTTCGCCATGTCGCCGGTGTGCAGCCATCCGTCGGCATCCATGACCTGGGCGGTGTCCTCGGGGCGCTGCCAGTAGCCCTTCATCACCTGCGGGCCCTTGATGCAGAGCTCGCCGACTTCGCCGACGGGAAGCATGTGGCCTTCCTCGTCCTTGACGCAGGCATCGGTGGACGGAATGGGCAGGCCGATGGCGCCGTTGAAGTCAGCCAGGTCCATGGGATTGATGCAAGCCGCCGGCGAGGTTTCGGTCAGTCCATAGGCTTCCACCAGGGTGGTGCCGGTGGCCCGCTTCCAGGCCTCCGCGACCGACCGCTGCACCGCCATGCCACCTCCAAGGGTGAGATGCAGGCGCGAAAAATCGATCTCGTCGAAACCGGGCGTGTTGAGCATTCCGTTGAACAACGTGTTGACGCCAGTGATGGCGGTGAAGGGGACCTTCTTCAATTCCTTCACGAACGCCGGCATGTCGCGCGGATTGGTGATGAGGTGGTTCAAGCCGCCGAACTTCATGAAGACCAGTCCGTTCGCCGTCAATGCGAAGATGTGGTACAGCGGCAGCGCGGTGATGACGATTTCCTCGCCGTACTTGACGTTGGTGCCGATCCACGCCGCGGACTGCTGCATGTTGGCAACCAGGTTGCGGTGCGTGAGCATCGCCCCCTTGGCGACGCCGGTGGTGCCCCCGGTGTACTGCAGGAAGGCGATGTCGTGCGGGGTGATTTCGATCGCGGGCAATGGGTGCAGTTGTCCGAGCGTCAGCGCATCCTTGAACCGGATGGCCCCCGGCAGGTCGAAGGCGGGCACCATCTTCTTGACGTGCTTGAGCACGAAGTTGACGATCGCGCCCTTGGGGAAACTGAGCATGTCGCCCAGACCGGTGGTGATGACCTGCTTGATCTGGGTGTCGGCGATCACCTCCTGCACGGTGTCCCCGAAGTTTTCGAGAACCACGATGGCGCTGGTGCCGGAATCGACCAGTTGGTGCCTGAGCTCCCGGGCCGTGTACATCGGGTTGGTGTTGACCACCGTCAGTCCGGCGCGAAGGATGCCGAACGTCGCGATGGGATATTGCAGGCAATTGGGCATCATGATCGCGACGCGATCGCCCTTCTTGAGCTTGAGGTCGCCAAGCAGATACGCGGCGAACTGCGCACTGAGGCGGTCGACATCGCCGTAAGTGAGGGTCTTGCCTAGGTTTGAGAACGCCGGCCGGTCGCGGTACGTGGCGATGGCGTTTTCCAGCACCGACACGATCGATGGAAATTCATCGACGTCGATCTGCGCCGGCACCCCTGCCGGATACTGGGCCAGCCACGGACGTTCAAGATTCATCGTCATCCCCTTTGTTCCTCGAGAAACCGACGGATGCGCAACCGTACGGTCATTTCACCCGATTGGAGCATAGGCACTATGCAGTGGCAAGGAAGCGGCCAGCTCGCGAGACTGCCGATGCACGCGCGCGTCGCGCGTTGGCGCGGTAGGAGCGTCCTGGCTTCACCTCTCCCCAGGGAATCTCCTGGTGATCAAGTTACGTGCAGACCCTCGAACTGATCGTCACGGTCGCCGACTTGCCCTCGCTTCGTGCTGTGCATCAATGCCACGTGGCCTCGTTGCAGGCAGCCATCGAAGGCGATATTTCCGCTATTCAAGCAACGTTGGGTAACGCTCATCCCGGCCAGTATTGGCGGGACAGCGAAACCGCATCGCGACCCGCGCCGTTCGAACTTCCTGCACCACGGCGGCACCGGTGCGTGGCACGCGGATCCGCAGCCGCATGCAGCAGGCAACAATCCAAAAAAAGAGCGGCCGTAGCCGCTCTTCCTCTTGATCAGTGCCGGCGAGTGGGCCGCCGGCAGGCGTGGATGCCGCAGGCCGCGATCAGGCAACCTTCTTCGACGCCAACTGGCGCAGGACGAAGTGCAGGATACCGCCATGGCGGAAATACTCGACCTCCTTCGGCGTGAGCATCAACACCTTGACGTCGAAGCGCTTCTCGCTGCCGTCAGCGCCCGTCGCCACGATCGTCGCAGTCTTCGCCGCGCCGTCGTCCAAGCCGATCACATCGATCGTCTCCGAACCATCGAGCCCATGGAACTTGGCGCTTTCGCCGGGAAGGAACTGCAACGGCAGCACGCCCATGCCGACCAGGTTGGAACGGTGGATGCGTTCGAAGCTCTCGGCCACGACCGCTTTCACGCCCAGCAGGTTGGTGCCCTTGGCCGCCCAGTCACGCGACGAGCCGGTGCCGTATTCCTTGCCCGCGAATACCACCAACGGCACGCCGTCGGCCTTGTATTTCATCGCCGCGTCGTAGATCGACATCCGCTCGCTGGCCGAGCCCGCGCTGAAATATTTCGTATAGCCGCCTTCCTCGCCACCAAGCATCAGGTTCCTGATGCGGATGTTGGCGAACGTGCCGCGCACCATGACGTCGTCATTGCCGCGACGCGATCCGTAGCTGTTGAAGTCGGCGGGCTGCACGCCGCGCGACTGCAGGTAGCGACCAGCCGGCGAGTCCGCCTTGATGTTTCCGGCCGGGGAGATGTGGTCGGTGGTGATCGAATCACCGAACAGGCCGAGCACCCGCGCGCCGTGGACATCGGCGATCGTGCCGACGGCCATCGTCATCCCGTCGAAGTAGGGCGGATTCTTGATGTACGTCGAGGCCTCGTCCCACTCGAACGACTCGCCTTCGGGCGAGGCGATCTGGTTCCAGCGGCTGTCGCCCTTGAACACGTCGGCGTAGTTCTGCGCGAACAGTTCCGGGCCGACGGTGGCGGCGATCATGTCGCCGATCTCCTGGTTGGTCGGCCAGATGTCGCGCAGGTACACCGGCTCGCCGGCGGGGGTGTGCGCCAGTGGTTCGGTCGTGAGGTCGATGTCGACCGTACCGGCGATCGCGTAGGCGACCACCAGCGGCGGCGAAGCGAGGTAGTTCATCTTCACTTCGGCGTGGATGCGGCCTTCGAAGTTGCGGTTGCCCGAAAGCACCGCGGCCACGGCGAGGTCGTTCTCGGCGATGCCCTTGGACACGGCGTCGGGCAGCGGTCCGGAATTGCCGATGCAGGTGGTGCAGCCGTAGCCGACGACGAAGAAGCCAAGCTTCTCCAGGTCGGCCAGCACATCGGCCTTCTTGAGATAGTCGGTGACCACCAGCGAGCCCGGCCCGATCGACGTCTTGACCCAGGGTTTCGCCTTCAGCCCCAACGCCACGGCCTTGCGCGCCAGCAGGCCGGCGCCAAGCATCACCGCCGGGTTGGAGGTGTTGGTGCACGACGTGATGGCGGCGATCACCACCGAGCCATCCCTGAGCTGGGCGTCCTGATCGTGGACGCAGATGTGGGAGACCGGCCGCGCGGCGAGATGCTCGGCCTGCGGCTGGGCGCCACCTTCTTCCTTGAAATCGGCGACCACTTCGTACTTGAGCGTGCGATTGACCGTCATGCCTTCGACGTTGGCGTGGAAGTTTTCCTTCATCTTGCTGAGCAGCACGCGGTCCTGGGGACGCTTCGGGCCGGCCAGCGACGGCTGGATTTCGGCGAGGTCCAGCTCCAGCGTGGCGGAATAGCTCGCCTGTGGAGAGTTCGCGTCATGCCAGATGCCCTGGGCCTTGGCGTAGGCCTCGACCAGCGCGATCTGCTCCTCGCTGCGGCCGGACAGGCGCAGGTACTTCACCGCCTCGGCGTCGATCGGGAAAATACCGCAGGTCGCCCCGTATTCCGGTGCCATGTTGGCGATCGTCGCCCGGTCGGCCAGCGGCAGGTGCTGCAGGCCCTCGCCGAAGAACTCGACGAACTTGCCGACGACGCCCAGTGAACGCAGCATCTGGGTGACGGTCAGCACCAGGTCGGTCGCCGTAGCGCCTTCGGGCAGCTTGCCGGTCAGCTTGAAGCCCACAACCTGCGGAATCAGCATGGATGACGGCTGTCCCAACATCGCGGCCTCGGCCTCGATCCCGCCCACGCCCCAGCCCAGCACGCCGATGCCGTTGATCATCGTGGTGTGGCTGTCGGTGCCAAACACGGTGTCCGGGAACGCCTGCAGCTCGGCCGCGCCATCGACGTCGACCTCGCGGCCGACCACGACGCGGGCGAGGTTTTCCAGATTCACCTGGTGGACGATGCCGGTGTTCGGCGGCACGACCTTGAAGTTCTCGAGCGACTTCTGGCCCCAGCGCAGGAAGCTGTAACGCTCCTGGTTGCGCTTGAACTCGATCTCGCCGTTGAGCTCCAGCGCGTCGGCGCGGCCGTACACGTCGACCTGGACCGAGTGGTCGATCACCAGTTCCGACGGAATCAATGGGTTGATCTGGCTGGGGTTGCCACCGAGCGCCTTGACCGCATCGCGCATCGCCGCGAAGTCGACCACGCAAGGCACGCCGGTGAAGTCCTGCAGCACCACGCGCGCAGGCATGAAGGCGATCTCGATCTCCGGCTCGGCCTTGCAGTCCCACTGGGCGACTGCCTCGATGTGCTCCTTGCCGACCGTGACGCCGCCATCTTCATGGCGCAGCAGGTTCTCCAGCAGGATCTTCATCGAGTAGGGGAGCTTCGACAAGTCGAAGCGCTTGCCCAGCGTGGGCAGGCTGAAATAGGTGTAGGACTTGCCGTTGACGTCGAGTTGCGCGCGGGTGGCGAAGGAGTCTGCCATTGGGGGGCTCCGTGACTGCAGCATGGAAAGAACGGGAAACCATCGGGAAATGGCCGGCGGGGACAAACACCGCCATGTAACCGATCAATTATGCCGCAAACACCTTATTGCTGCCCGTTGTAGTCGCGAATCGGCAGTTTTTCCCACCCTCAGCCAAGTTCCGCGCGGACCGCGGCCATCAGGTTCTTTCGGCTGACGATGAAATCCCACAGGCTGCCTCCCAGCTGCCGCCACAGTACGGCTGCCCGCACGGCCGCAAGCAACGCGGCGCGCACCTCCGCGACCACGCTGGCCTGGCCGAGGTAATGCGGATTGCCCTGCACCAGTACGCGCGGGCGCAGGTGGCTCAGGGTTTCGGCATACAGGCTGCCCAGCGCGTTGAGGATGTCCGGATGACCGCTGCCCCCGCGCTGGGCGGCGGCAGACTGCGCGCGTATGCCAGCCTGCACGCGCCCGGCCATGTCATGGTCGCGCACGAAGCGGCGTTCGAGCTGCATCACCGCAAGCACCAGCCGCGGCAACTGGTCGTCGCGCAGCTGGTTGTCGAAGTAATCCTTGATCAACATCAGTCCGGGCCGCAGCGCTTCGCGGCCGCCAAACACCGCCGCGGGCGACGCCGCGTCAATCTGGAAGATCGAATCCATTGCAGTCTCCAGCACCCGGGCGTCGGCCTGGCCGGTATCGGCGATGCGACGGACCTGCGCCAGCGCCTGGACCAGGCCGGCCAATGCCAGTGCTCGTTCCTGGAGCGGGCGGGAGGAGCCGGCGTTCGGGGTATTGCTCATGCAGCACAGGCCTTCAGTCGTTGTTCCAGGGGGGCATCGGTGGCTGCGATGATCGCGCCGCCGAGACATTCGTCATCGCGATACAGCACCAGTGATTGCCCTGGCGTCACGGCACGTTGCGGCGCGAGGAAACGCACCTGCAACCGGCCATCGGACAGCACGCTCACCTCGCAGTCTTCGTCGGATTGCCGGTATCGGGTCTGCGCGGTGCACTGAAACCGCTCCGCCGGCGCCGAACCGGCGACCCAGTGCGCGGCCTCAGACCACACGACATGCGACTGCAACCAGGGATTCTCAATGCCTTGGTCGACATACAGCACGTTGCTGGCGACATCCTTGCCCACGACGTACCAGGGCGCTGCCCCGAAACCCTTCATGCCACCGATCGCCAGCCCTTCGCGCTGACCGAGGGTGAAAAAGAACACGCCCGGATGCTCGCCCACGCAGCGTCCGTCCGGGGTTCGAATCTCGCCGGCGCGCGCAGGCAGGTAGCGCGCCAGGAATTCCCGGAAGTCGCGTTCGCCGATGAAGCAGATCCCGGTTGAATCCTTCTTCGCCGCGGTGGGCAGCCCGGCCTCGCGCGCCATGCGGCGCACGTCGTCCTTGTGCATAGCGCCGAGCGGGAACCGGGTCGCCGACAGCTGCGCCTGGCCGAGCTGGTGCAGGAAATAGCTTTGGTCCTTGCTCCGGTCCACCGCCCGCAACAGGCAATGGCGGCCGTCGCGCTGCTCGACGCGGGCGTAGTGGCCGGTGGCGATGTGCTGCGCGCCCAGTTCGCGGGCAGCATCGAGGAAGTGCTTGAACTTGATCTCGCGGTTGCACAGCACGTCCGGATTGGGCGTGCGGCCGGCGGCATATTCGGCCAGGAAGTGCTCGAACACGCCGGACCAGTACTCGCCGGAGAAATCCCGGAAATGGATTGGGATGCCAAGCCGGCCACAGACCGAAACCGCATCGCGGCGGTCGTCCTCGGCGCGGCAGTCGCCGCTACCGTCATCGGCCCAGTTCTGCATGAACAAGCCGGCGATCGGCTCGCCGGCATCGCGCAGCAGCAGCGCCGCCACGGAAGAGTCCACCCCGCCGGATACGCCCACCACGGTCTGGATGGCGTTGCCCGCCGCGCTCATGCCAAATGCTGCAACAGGTCCAGCGGATGGCGGCGCCCGGCCAGGAAATCGACCGCGGCCTGCCATACCAGCGGGCTGCGATGGCGCGCGTGCTCGGCCTCGAGTTCGACGGGGGACATCCACAATGCCCGCACGATGCCGTCATCCAGGCGCCGCTGAGGGTCATGCGACACAGGCTCGGCAGCAAAGGCGAAGCGCAGGTAGTGCCGGCCGCCGCTGCCATCGGCCTGCAGCGGTGCCTTCCATTGATACGCGCCGACGAAGGCGGTCAGTCGCACGTCCCAGCCGGTTTCCTCGCGGGTCTCGCGCACGGCGGCATCGACCAGGCTTTCATCGGGCTCCAGGTGTCCGGCGGGCTGGTTGAGCACCAACCTGCCGGACACGGACTCCTCAACCATCAGCAGTCGACCGTCGTCAACGACCACGGTCGCGACCGTCACGTCCGGTTGCCAGAAGCGGCCTGCGCGGTAGGTCATGTCGAAGGGGACTCAAGCGGCACGAAAGCGTGCACGGGCATTTTGCCGCGACGCACGCGCGGACGTCCATCGATGGACGTGGCGGGCGGGGTTTATACCGTTGGTCGCGGCCTATAATCCGAAGCATGGCCAAACCGATCGACCACGAGAACGAACGCGAACACAGTCATGGCGTGCTGGTCGCGCCCAGCAAGCCGGAGGTCGCCCGCCCGCCGCTCTACGCGGTGCTGTTGCTCAATGACGACTACACGCCGATGGATTTCGTGGTCGAGGTGCTGATGCGCTTCTTCCCGATGAGCCCGGAAAAGGCCACCCAGGTCATGCTGCACGTGCATACCCGCGGCCGGGGGGTTTGCGGGGTGTTCACCCGCGAGGTCGCCGAGTCCAAAGTCGCGCAGGTGAACGAATTCTCGCGACTCAACCAGCACCCCTTGCTGTGCACGATGGAAAGGGCATAAAAGGAAACAGGGCCGGGCATTGCATGGCCGGCATGGAATTGGCGATCCGTGACCCCATTTAGGTCAGCAGACGATTTGGAGGCGACCTCCCATGTTCAGCAAGGATCTCGAATACAGCATCGGCCAGTGCTACAAGCGTGCCCGTGAGGCGCGTCACGAGTACATGACGGTCGAACACCTGCTGCTGGCACTGCTCGACAATCCCTCGGCCGAAGGCGTGCTGAAGGCCTGCAGCGTTGACTTCACCCGCCTGCGTACCGATCTGGAGGAGGCGATCGCCACCTCGGTCTCGGTCTTGCCCGGCGATGTCGACCGCGATACCCAGCCCACACTGGGTTTCCAGCGCGTGCTGCAACGGGCGGTCTACCACGTGCAGTCCTCCGGCCGGAAGGAGGTCACCGGCGCCAACGTGCTGGTGGCGATCTTCGGTGAAAAGGACTCCCACGCGGTGTATTACCTGAACCAGCAGGACGTGGCGCGGCTGGACGTCGTCAACTACCTGTCGCACGGCATCGCCCGCAGCGGCAGCGACGAATCCGGGCAATCGCAGGAGGACAGCGACGCCAGGCCGGCCGACGGCGGCGACGGCGACGGCAAGTCCGACGCACTGGCCGAGTTCGCCAACAACCTCAACCAGTTGGCCCGCGACGGCAGGATCGACCCCCTGGTCGGCCGCGCCGACGAGGTCGAGCGCACCATCCAGGTGCTGTGTCGCCGCCGCAAGAACAACCCGCTGTACGTGGGGGAGGCGGGCGTCGGCAAGACCGCGATTGCCGAAGGCCTGGCCAAACGCATCGTCGATGGCGAGGTGCCCGACGTGCTCGCCAACGCCACCATCTTCGCCCTCGACCTGGGCGCCCTGGTGGCCGGCACCAAGTACCGGGGCGATTTCGAGAAGCGCCTGAAGGCGGTCCTTGCCCAGCTCAAGAAGCTGCCCGAGGCGGTGCTGTTCATCGACGAGATCCACACCATCATCGGCGCCGGCTCGGCCAGTGGCGGCACCATGGACGCGAGCAACCTCATCAAGCCGGCGCTGTCGTCGGGTGACCTGCGTTGCATCGGGTCGACCACCTTTCAGGAATACCGCAGCATCTTTGAAAAGGATCGCGCCCTGGCGCGGCGTTTCCAGAAGATCGACATCGTCGAGCCGACGGTGGGAGAGACGGTGGAGATCCTGCACGGTCTCAAGCAGCGCTACGAGATCCACCACGGCGTGACCTATGCCGACGATGCCCTGCAGGCGGCGGTGGACCTGTCGGTGAAGCACATCGGCGACCGGCTGCTGCCCGACAAGGCCATCGACGTGATCGACGAGGCCGGCGCGCGCCAGCGGTTGCTGCCCGAGGCGGTGCGCAAGACGCTGATCGACACCGAGGAGATCGAGATGATCGTGGCCAAGATGGCGCGGATCCCGGCAAAGCAGGTCTCGGCGACGGACAAGGATGTGCTCCGCAACCTGGAGCGCAACCTGAAGATGGTGATCTTCGGCCAGGACGCGGCCATCGAAACGCTGACATCGGCGATCAAGCTCTCGCGTTCAGGCCTGGGCAACCCCGACAAGCCGATCGGCAATTTCCTGTTCGCCGGTCCGACCGGCGTCGGCAAGACCGAGGTGACCAAGCAGCTGGCGCTGCAATTGGGCATCGAACTGGTGCGCTTCGACATGTCCGAGTACATGGAACCGCATTCGGTATCGCGCCTGATCGGGGCCCCGCCGGGTTACGTCGGCTTCGACCAGGGTGGTCTTCTGACCGAGAAGATCGTCAAGACGCCGCATTGCGTGCTGCTGCTCGACGAGGTCGAGAAGGCACACCCCGACATCTTCAACATCCTGTTGCAGGTCATGGATCGGGGCGTGTTGACCGACACCAACGGCCGTGAGGCGAATTTCCGCAACGTGGTGCTGGTGATGACCACCAACGCCGGTGCGGCGCTGGCCGCTCGGCGCACGATCGGGTTCACCAAGCAGGACCATTCGACCGATGCGATGGAGGCGATCCGCAAGGGCTTCAGCCCGGAATTCCGCAACCGTCTCGATGCCGTGGTGCAGTTCCAGGCGCTGGGCTTCGACCACATCCTGCGCGTGGTCGACAAGTTCCTGATCGAGCTCGAGGCGCTGCTCCATGACAAGAACGTGGTGCTGACCTCGACCGCCACGGCACGCGAGTGGATGGCGCAGCACGGTTTCGACCCGTTGATGGGTGCGCGCCCGATGGCACGGGTGATCCAGGACAAGATCAAGCGCCCGCTTGCTGACGAACTGCTGTTCGGCAAGCTGATCCACGGCGGACGGGTGCTGATCGACGTGCTCGACGGCGAACTCGTCGTCGATGCCCAGCCTGAGCCCGAGAAGCTCCTGCCAGTGACCGTGTAAGCACGCCCGGTGCCTGCCGACGCCCTGACTCCGGGCGTGGTCGGGCAGGCGCCGCGGGGCGCAAACAAAAAAGGCGGCCCATGGCCGCCTTTTTTTCATCAACCTACGGCGATTACTTCATGCGATAGGTGATGCGACCCTTGCTCAGATCGTACGGGGTCATTTCCACCTTGACCTTGTCACCGGTCAGGATGCGGATGTAGTTCTTGCGCATCCGGCCGGAAATGTGGGCAATGATCTCGTGCCCGTTTTCGAGGCGCACACGAAACATGGTGTTCGGAAGTGTTTCCGCCACCGTGCCCTCGAATTCGATCACGTCATCTTTTGCCATGTGGTTCCTAAAGTTGCGATTGTCGCTGTCCGGCCGGCGCATGCGCCCGCGAAGCCGGGCATTCTGCCACGCGCGGCGGTCGGGCGCAAAAAGCTGCCCTCGGCGCGTTCATCCCGGTACGTTGGCCAATCCCAGCGCGGCGACGTCGCCGAAGCGCTCGGTCCACGAACCGGTGTACGCCGGCTGAACCACCAGCGAGGCGATTGCCGCCAGGAATCGCGTGCGGGGCCACAGCTCCGCACCCAGGCTCAACAGGTGGGGATTCTCGACCTGGGCATCCAGCAGCGGCCATCCCCAGGCTTCCAGGCGTTGGGCGAGGGCGCCCAACGCGACCTTGGAGCCACCGGTTTGCGTGCTGAACATGCTTTCGCCGAAGAACATCCGCCCGACCGCCACCCCGTAGATGCCGCCCACCAGATGGTCGCCGTCGAATACTTCCACCGAATGGGCGTGGCCCAACCGATGCAGGCGGCCGTAGGCGGCGCGCATGTCGGGAGTGATCCAGGTGCCGTCCTGGCCGCCGCGCGGAATGCGTGCGCACGCCTCCACCACGCGGTCAAACGCGGTGTCGGCGCGCACCATCCAGCCTGAGCGGCGCAACTGCCGGCGGAAGCGTGAGGACAACCGGACCCGGTCGGTCCGGAACACCGTACGCGGGTCGGGGCACCACCACAGGATCGGCTGGCCATCGGAAAACCAGGGGAAGATGCCGTGCCGGTAGGCATTGAGCAGCCGCTCGGGCTCCAGGTCGCCGCCCATCGCGAGCAGTCCGTCGGGCTCGCGCAGTGCCAAGTCAGCATCGGGAAACGGCGCCCCCGGGTCGTCCGGCAGCCAGGGCAGTCGCAATGCCATGGACCTCTCAGCCGACCTGGCGCGGTTTGAACGGCGAGCGCTCGCCGAGGCGTTCGGCGTAGCGCTGCACGGACGCTTGCTCCTGCGCGCACCACTGCCGCAGCGTGCCGCGAAAACCGGGATCGGCGATCCAGTGCCGGCTGTGCACCAGCGTCGGCATGAAACCGCGTGCCAGCTTGTGCTCGCCTTGCGCGCCGGGTTCAAACCGGGTCAGGCCCTGGCGCAGGCAGTAGTCGATGCCCTGGTAGTAGCAGGTCTCGAAGTGCAGCCCCGGATGGGACTCGATCGCGCCCCAATAGCGTCCGTACAAGGTGTCGCCGCCGCGCAGGCACAGCGCACCGGCGATGTCGCGGCCTTCGCGACGGGCGAAGACGATCACCAGGGATTCCGGCATGGCCTCGGCCAGGTG
>JBBRWW010000015.1:0-31066 GCA_038248955.1 Lysobacterales bacterium | reverse complement strand
GTATTTCGGCACCGTCGGCGCGGTCGCGCTGGACCGGTACGGACACATCGCCGCGGCGACCAGTACCGGCGGCATGACCAACAAGAAGTGGGGCCGCGTCGGCGACGCGCCCGTGATCGGGGCGGGTACGTGGGCCGACGAGCGCTGCGGGGTCTCAGGCACCGGTTGGGGTGAGTTCTACATCCGCAACGCGGTCGCGCACGACATCTGTGCACGGGTCGCCTATCGCGGCGACACGCTGGCGGCGGCCGCCGATGAGGTCATCAATCACATCGTGCCGGCGCAGGGCGGCGACGGCGGCGCGATCGCCCTGGACCGCGAAGGCAACATCGCGATGCCCTTCAACAGTGGCAGCATGTTCCGGGGCTGGATCAAGCCCGACGGCTCCCGCGGCACGGCGATCCATGAGGACGAGTCCCCGAGCCGCTGACTCGGTCACTTCGCGCGGGTTGGGTGAAATCCGCGATACCGCCACGGGCCTCGCGGCGTTCACGTCCGGATTTTGCACTGAAGGATCGGTCGCCGGTGCTTGCAGTGCCCGCGCAGGCCGACGCGTCGGCAAGCGTCGGTGCGTGGCCTTGCGCCACTTTGCCGGTCTTCCATGCGCTGTGCATTTCGTTGGGCGAGACGTCGCCGATGTGCGTGCCAATCATCGATCTTCGATCGGGCGCGGGGTGACCGTGTGGTAACCGGCCGGCTTGGTTTGCGTTGCCATGATGGGCGTCCTGCGGTGGAGGTTTGCCAAAACGCCCCGGGGGATTGTCGAGAAGCATGCCCGCAGGGCGGTTGGCGATCCGATCCTGCCGGCTGCGGCGCAGCGCGAACCTGCAACCGGCTCTGCTAACGGGACGGGAAATGGTGGTCGCGCGTTGTTACACCGCGGCGTATCGGGGCATGTGGGCGGGGCGTGTGGCAAAATGTGGCCGCAGTTACGCGGATGTCGCCCGCGCCGCCCAGACCCGCCCACGGGCAACCCCAGGAATTCGTCCTCCATGCCGATCTTCGAGCCGTCCCGGCCTGGCCGAGTCACCATCGCGCGCCAGTGCTGCCCCGGCCCGGCGCCGGTGGCGATCGCAGGCGCGGTGGAATTCAACGGACCCGTCGCGTCGCGCATGATCCGTCATGCGCCAGTGGCCTGACCGGGCGGCTGCGCGATGGCAGACGAAATGGGGCACCTCCCGCGCGGACCGCGGCGCATCCTGATGGCGGCAACGTGGTCGATGCAGGGCCTGGGCGCGGCGTGGTTGCATGAGTCCTCGTTCCGGCTCGAGGTCTACCTGTTCGTGGTGTTCGCGCCGCTGGGCTGGTGGCTGGGGCAGACCCCGGTCGAGCGCGTGTTGCTGGTCGGGTCGCTGCTGCTGGTGCTGGGCGCAGAGTTGCTGAATTCGGCGATCGAGGCCGTGATCGAGCGCTATGGCGCCGAGTTCCACGAACTGGCCGGACGTGCCAAGGACATGGGGTCGGCGGCGGTGTTCGTGATGATGATGAACGTGTTGCTGACCTGGGGCGCGATCGTGTCGCCGCATTTTTTTTGAACACGCTCGCGTGATCGTGTCCGGCCGTGACGTAACTATTTGGGAAATGCCCGTGTGATGGAAATCCTGTTGAACCCCGACGTCTGGATCACCCTGCTCACGCTGAGCGCGATCGAGATCGTGCTCGGCATCGACAATCTGGTGTTCATCTCCATCGCGGTCAGCAAGTTGCCGGTCCAGACGCGCGAAAAGGCGCGCAAGTTCGGCATCGCCGTGGCATGCGTCAGCCGCATCGGATTGCTGCTGACTTTGGCGTGGCTGGCCGGGCTGACCTCGGACCTGTTCCAGGTGTTCGGCCAGGGCATCTCGATGCGCGACCTGGTGCTGATCATCGGCGGCGGGTTCCTGCTGGTGAAGGGCACGTCCGAGATCAAGGACCTGATCGTCGGCGAGCCTGAGTCCGAGGACGTGCACACCAAGCCGCTGGCTTCGTTCTGGATGGTGATCGCGCAGATCGCGGTGATCGACATCGTTTTTTCGCTGGACTCGGTTATCGCGGCGGTAGGGCTCGCCAACCAGGCGTGGATCATGGTGACCGCGATCCTGGTGGCGGTCAGCGTGATGCTGATGGCCGCCAAGCCGTTGGGCCACTTCATCGACAACAACCCGACGATCAAGATGCTGGCGCTGGCATTCATCGTGCTGGTCGGTGCCTACCTGATGGCCGACGGTTTCGGCGTGCACATTCCGCGCGGCTATATCTACGGCGCGATGGGCTTCTCGGCGCTGGTCGAGTGCCTGAACCTGTGGGCCAAGGGCCGCGCAATCGAGCGCGTCAGCGCCAACTGAGTTGCGTGGATGGGTGCCGGTTGGGGGATGGAAGCGGGCACGCCGGCGGTCGCGTGCCGCAGCATCGGCGCTGGCACGATGGCCAGGGAGCGGCGATTGCAACCCACCGCGCCCAGTGGTGCAATGCCGGCCACCTTCGCCGAACGGAGTCGCGCCATGCGTAGCCTCGCCATCCGTAGCCACGCCCTGCGCGGCGCGACCGTCCTGCTGCTCATGGCACTGCTGAGCGGCTGCGGCTACAACACCATCCAGCAGAAGGACGAGGCGGTCGCCGCGGCGTGGTCGCAGGTGCTCAACGTGTACAAGCGGCGCGCCGACCTGGTGCCCAACCTCGTTGCGACCGTGCGCGGCTACGCCAGCCACGAGCAGCAGGTGCTCATCCAGGTGACCGAGGCGCGCGCCAAGGTCGGCAGCATCAACGTCAATGCCGACGACCCGGCATCGCTGGCGCAGTTCCAGCAGGCCCAGGGCGCACTGCAGAGTGCGATCGGGCGGTTGCTGGTGGTCACCGAGAATTATCCGCAGCTCAAGGCCGACCAGAACTTCCTGCAGTTGCAGGCGCAGCTGGAAGGCACCGAGAACCGCATCACCGTCGAGCGCCAGCGCTACATCCAGGCGGTGCAGGACTACAACACCACCATCCGCCAGTTTCCGGTCAACCTGACCGCGATGGTATTCGGGCACAAGGTCAAGCCGAACTTCACGGTCGACAACGAGCAGCAGATCCAGGAGCCACCGAAGGTCGATTTCGGCCAGCCCGCCGCGCCGCCGCCGGCGCAGCACCAGCCGGCCCCGGCGAACGGCTGATCGCCCGGCCAGCGGGACGGACCGATGGCGATGACCTCGCACGCGCCATGGCGCACCACGCTCGTGGCGCTGCTGCTGTGGCTGGCTTGCATGACTGCACAGGCGCAGGCATTGGCGCCGATACCGGCGTTGGACTCGCCGGTGGTCGACACCACCGGCACGCTTGATGCCACGGCACGGGCAAATCTCGACGCCCAGGCGCGGGCCCTGCAACAGCGCAAGGGCAGCCAGTTGCAGGTGCTGGTCGTGCCAACCACGCAGCCCGAGGACATCGCCCAATACGCGGTGCGCGCCTTCGAGCAATGGAAGCTCGGCCGCAAGGGAGTCGATGACGGCGTCCTGCTGGTCGTCGCCAAGGACGACCGGCGCGTGCGCATCGAGGTCGGCTACGGGCTCGAGGGCGCGATCCCCGATGCGACCTCGATCCGGGTGATACAGGAATACCTCGTGCCACGATTCCGTGCCGGCGACTATGCCGGCGGCATCACCGATGCCACCGCTGCGCTGGTCAAGCTCATCGACGGCGAGCCCTTGCCGGCGCCGATGGTCGAGCCGCGGTCGCAGGGCACGGGCGGTGGCGGCGACTGGCTGTTCGCGTTGTTCGCGGCGTTCATCGTCGCGCAGGTGGCGCGCGGGATCTTCGGTCGCGCGCCTTCGCTGCTGCGTGGCGTAGTCGGCGCGGGTGCCGCCGGCGGGGTGGCGTGGCTGGTCTCGTCGCTGCTGCTGGTGGCGATCGTCGGCGCGGCGATCGGCTTCTTTGCGGGCCTGGTGAGCGTACCCGTCGGGCGTTTCGCGCGGGGCGCACGCGGCGGTGCCGGCGGTTGGGGTGGTTTCGGCGGGTCCGGTGGTGGCTGGGGCGGGGGTAGTGGAGGCGGTGGCTGGTCGGGCGGCGGTGGCATGAGCGGAGGCGGTGGCGCCTCGGGGAGATGGTGATGCCTGGCCGTTCGACGACAACCCGGGGGTGGCCGGCGCGCCTGTTCAAGCACCTGTTCGCGCCATCCGCCGGGGGCCTGTTTCCGGCCCAGGTGCTCGAAGGTGTCGCGGTCGCGATCGCCGCCAGCGAGGGCAGCCACACTGCCCAGATCTGTTTCGCGGTCGAACCGAACCTGCACCCGCGCGCCGTCTGGGCTGGCATGCAGGCACGCGAGCGCGCCGAGGACGTCTTCGCGCAGCTGCGCGTCTGGGACACCCGCGCGAACAACGGCGTATTGCTGTACCTGCTGCTGGCCGATCACCGTATCGAGATCGTTGCCGATCGCGGCTTCACCGGACTGGTCGATGCCGACCAGTGGCGCGGCGTGTGCGCGGCCATCGAGGACGGGCTCAAGGACGGTGAGCCGGAGGCGGCCGTGCTGCGCGGGATCGAGGCCCTGTCGACGCTGGTGGCCGAACACTTTCCGCGCGGCGCCGGCGACGTCGATCGCAACGAATTGCCCGACCAGCCGCAGCTGTTGTAGCCGCGCAAAACCCCGGCGAGGCGCGGCGACGTGCGGCACGGGATTGCGCGTTTTGCCGGGAAACGGTGCGCGGGCCTCCCGCCCATCGCGGCGGATGGGATTTCGCCGCGCAGGGGACGGGTTGCTGCGCACCGCCCCCCGCCGAGCCCGTCGTCGCGCGGCGTCGGGCACAATAGTCGCCTCGCACTTCGTCGGACCTGCCGAGCCGCATGATCATCCTGCATCAGATCAATCCGATCGCCATCGGCCTGGGGCCGCTGCAAGTCCACTGGTACGGGATCATGTACCTGATCGGCTTCAGCCTGGCCTGGTGGCTGGGCCGTCGTCGGATCCATGCCGGTCGTCTGCCGGGCATCGACGAGCAGGGCTATGGCGACCTGCTGTTCTACGGCATGCTCGGCGCCGTGCTGGGCGGCCGCATCGGCTACGTCCTGTTCTATGCGTTTGGCGACCTGCTCAAGGATCCGCTGATGCTGCTGCGCATCTGGGAAGGCGGCATGAGCTTCCACGGCGGGCTGCTCGGGGTAATGGCGGCGTGCTTCTGGTGGTCGCGCAAGCACCGGCTGCACTTCTTCGATGTCATGGATTTCGTGGCCCCACTGGTGCCGCCCGGGCTCGGCTTCGGTCGCCTGGGCAACTACATCGGCGGCGAGTTGTGGGGCAAGTTCACCCATGCCGGCTGGGGCGTGGTGTTCCCGAACAGCGACCTGGGGCCGTACACCGGCGCGCCGATCGAGCGCTTGCGGGAGTTGCATGCCTCCGGGGCGCTCGATGCGTACGCGCGCCATCCCTCGCAGCTGTACCAGGCGGCGCTCGAAGGCCTGGCGATGTTCGTCGTGTTGTGGTGGTTCTCGAGCAAGCCGCGACCTCGTTATGCGGTGTCCGGGATGTTCGCGCTGCTGTACGGCAGCTTCCGCTTCCTGGTCGAATTCGTGCGGGTGCCGGACCTGCAGCTGGGCTACCTCGCGTTTGGTTGGCTGACGATGGGGCAGGTGCTGAGCCTGCCGCTGATCGCGGTGGGGTTGTTCTGGCTGGCGCTGTCGCGACGCACGCCGACGCTGCAGCCGGTCGTCGCCTCCTCCCGCTGAAGCGCGCCACGCCCCTTCACGCCGTCCACCCTGCAGCCTGACCGCGGCCGCAAGGTGCGCGGCGGCCATCCAGCCAGAGAATCGCCCATGCGCCATCCCGAGCATCAATACCTGGACCTGTTGTCGCACGTCCTGGAATGCGGTGACCGGCGCATCGACCGGACCGGCGTCGGCACCCTGTCGGTGTTCGGGGCGATGGCGCGGTTTGACCTCTCCGATGGCCGGGTGCCGATCCTGACCACCAAGCGCGTGTACTGGAAGCTCGCCGTGAAGGAGATGCTCTGGTTCCTCAGCGGCGGCACCAACATCCAGCAGCTGCTGCGCGAGAACGTGCGCATCTGGTCCGACTGGCCGCTGGCTACGTACCGCAAGGCCACCGGCGAGGACATCAGCCAGGCCGACTTCGAGGCGCGCATCGTCGCCGACGACGACTTCGCCGCGCGTTGGGGCGACCTCGGCCCGGTCTACGGCAAGCAGTGGCGCCGCTGGGCCGGACCCGACGGTCGCGAGCACGACCAGGTCGCCGATCTGCTGGCGATGCTCAAGTCCAATCCGGCCAGCCGCCGCATGCTGTTCCATGCCTGGAACGTGCCCGAGCTGGGGCAGATGGCGCTGCCGCCGTGTCATCTCGTCTACCAGTTCCACGTCACCCATGACGGCCGCCTCAGTTGCCTGATGTACCAGCGCAGCGGCGACCTGCTGCTGGGAGTGCCGTTCAACTGGACCGGCGCCGCCGCGCTGCAGCTGATGCTCGCGCAGCAGGCGGGCCTGGAGCTGGGCGACTTTGTGTGGATGGGCGGCGACGTGCACCTGTACCTGAATCATCTCGACCAGGCCCGCGAGCAGCTCGGCCGTGAGCCGCGCGCGCTGCCGCGGATGCGCCTGCTGCGCAAGCCCGGCAGCATTGACGGTTACCGGATCGACGACTTCGCGATCCAGGGCTATGACCCGCACCCGGCGATCCGCGCGGACGTGGCGGTTTGATGTTGGTTTCGACGTGACGGTTGCCGCGGCCGTGATGGCGCCATCGCGCGCCGGCGGTAGCGGCATCTCCCCGCGAACACGGGACCTCGGGCGCGTCGCGTCCTTCCCCCGTTGGTCCCGGCACTGGCGGGGGCCCAGGATTATGTTCCCTTGATCAATGTGTCCCGCCTTCGCCAGCAATGGTTCGGCAACCTCCGTGGCGACCTGCTCGCCGGTACGGTGGTTGCACTGGCGCTGATTCCCGAGGCGATCGCGTTCTCGATCATCGCCGGCGTCGATCCCAAGGTCGGCCTCTACGCCTCGTTCTGCATCTGCGTGGTGATTGCGTTCGCCGGCGGCCGTCCCGGCATGATCTCGGCGGCAACCGGCGCGATGGCGTTGGTGATGGTCGGCCTGGTGCGGGATCACGGCCTGCAGTACCTGCTGGTCGCGACCGTCCTGACCGGCATGCTGCAGATGCTCGCCGGCGCGTTCAAGCTGCCGGTGCTGATGCGGTTCGTGTCGCGCTCGGTGATCACCGGCTTCGTCAACGCCCTGGCGATCCTGATCTTCATGGCGCAGTTGCCGGAGATCACCAACGTGGCGTGGACCGTCTACGCGATGGTCGCTGCGGGCCTGGGCATCATCTACGGGTTCCCGCTGTTGACCCGGGTGGTGCCATCGCCGCTGGTGGCGATCATCGTGCTCACGGTCGTGGCGGTGGCGCTGAAGCTCGACATCCGCACCGTCAGCGACATGGGCCAGCTGCCCGACAGCCTGCCGGTGTTCCTGCTGCCGCAGGTGCCGTGGTCGCTGGAGACGCTGTGGATCGTGCTGCCGGTGTCGGCAACGCTGGCGGTGGTCGGATTGCTCGAGTCGATGATGACCGCGCAGATCATCGATGACCTGACCGACACGGCCAGCGACAAGAACCGCGAGGCGGTTGGCCAGGGCGTCGCCAACGTCGCCGCCGGCTTCATCGGCGGCATGGCAGGCTGCGCGATGATCGGCCAGTCCGTGATCAACGTGAAGTCCGGCGGTCGCGGGCGCCTGTCGACGCTCACGGCGGGCGTGTTCCTGCTGCTGCTGGTCGTGTTCGCCGGCCCGTGGGTGAAGCAGATCCCGATGGCCGCGCTGGTCGCGGTGATGATCATGGTCTCCGTCGGTACCTTCAGCTGGCGCTCGCTGCGCGACCTGCGCACCCATCCCAAGGCATCGAGCGTGGTGATGGTCGCCACGGTGGTCGTGACGGTGTTCACCCACGACCTCGCCAAGGGCGTGCTGACCGGCGTGCTGCTATCGGCGCTGTTCTTCGCCCGCAAGGTCGGCCAGGTGCTGCACATTGGCTCGGTGTCGGCCAACGGGGGCCGCGAGCGCCAATACGCCGTGACCGGCCAGGTCTTCTTTGCCTCAGCCGAAAATTTCATCGCCGGCTTCGATTTCAAGGAGGCGATCGAGCGGGTCCGCATCGACGTGGGTCGCGCGCACTTCTGGGATCTCAGCGCGATCGGCGCGCTGGACAAGGTGGTGATCAAGTTCCGCCGCGAAGGTACCGAGGTCGAATTGATCGGCATGAATGAAGCCAGCGCGACGCTGGTCGATCGCCTGGGCGTACACGACAAGCCCGATGCGGTCGAACGCCTGATGGACCACTGAGGAGCACCGCGCCATGACTGCAGCCAACGCGTCGCCTTCGCACCCGAACGCCGGTGGCCGCGTCCTCGCCGCGCTCGACGCCTCGGGCTACACCGACAGCGTCAGCCACTGGGCAGCATGGGCCGCGGCGCGGCTGGCGGCGCCGTTGGAATACCTGCACGTGCTCGACCGCCATCCGGAGGCGGCGAGCATCGCCGACTTCAGCGGCAACCTGGCGATGGATACCCGCCAGAAGCTGCTGCAGGAGCTGGTCGCGGTCGACGAAAGCCGCAGCAAGCTCGGCCAGGAACGCGGCCGGCTGCTGCTGCAACAGGCCCGCGCGATCGCCGCTGACCGGGGCGTGGCGGCGGAGACCCGTATGCGCCACGGCAGCCTGGTCGACACCCTGGTCGAGCTGGAATCCGACGTCCGGCTGTTCGTGCTGGGCAAGCGCGGCGAGCATGCGGACTTCGCCAAGGGTCACCTCGGCGGCCAACTCGAGCGCGTCGTGCGCGCCGTGCACCGGCCGCTGCTGGTGGCTTCGCGTAATTTTGCCGAGGTCAAGCGCGTGCTGGTCGCGTTCGACGGCAGCCCGACCACGCGCAAGGGCGTCGGGATGATCGCCACGAGCCCACTGTTCCGCGGACTGGAGATCCATCTGCTGACGGCTGGCGTCGCCAACGACGCGAGCGCGGCGCAGTTGCGCTGGGCGGTGGAGTGCCTGGCGATGGCCGGGCTGAGCGCCCACGGCGAGTTCCGGCCCGGCGAGCCGGAGGTCGCGATCGCCGGCCATGTCCGCGAGGCCCACATCGACCTGCTCGTCATGGGCGCGTACGGCCATTCGCGCATCCGCCAGCTGATCGTCGGCAGCACCACCACGACGATGCTGCGTACCTGCCACGTGCCGGTGCTGCTGCTGCGGTGAAGCGGGCGGCTGCCTCGCTTGCACCGTGTCCGGCGCGCGGCTCGTGGGCCGCGATGGGAACCGCGCGTCGCGGCCCGATGGCGGGCCGGGGACGTGCCGCGCGGGCACGTTTCTTCCCCGCGGAGCCGGCGCCTGGCCAACGGTGCAAAAAAAATCGGCAGCAGGCGTAACCATTCTCCCCTTGGGACGAATACTCCTGATGTGAGCGACGCCGTGTAGCCTGCGGTGCCCTCGCGCCAACCCCCTATCAGGAGAATTTCCATGACGATCCGTACCCGCACCATGTTTCCGGCGTTCGCGCTGGCTGCCGCATTGGGTTCCGCGCTGGCGATGTCGGCTTCGCCGGCCCAGGCCGGCGAGATGGCCGCCGCCGGCGAGAAGTGCTTCGGCGTCGCGCTCGCCGGCAAGAATGACTGCGCCGCGGGTCCGGGCACGACGTGTGCGGGCACCGCCAAGACCGACCATCAGGCCAATGCCTGGAAGCACGTGCCGGCCGGGACCTGCGTGACGACCGAGTCCAAGACCTCGCCGACCGGTCATGGCCAGTTGACGGCGTTTGTCGCCAAGCCTGCCGTGTCCTTGAAGTCCAGGTAATCACATTCCGTCGTTTCCGGGAGACAGGTCGATGAGCATTTCCCCCCGCGTCCCGCCATCGGCCTGCTTCCCTGCCCACACCGGCCTGCCACGTCGGGCCGGTGTTGGATTCAAATCCCAGCACTTCGACGAACTGCTCGCGGATCCCGATCCGCCCGCGTTCGTCGAGGTGCACGCCGAAAACTACATGGGTGCCGGCGGCGTCCCGCATGTCCAGCTCACCGGCATCCGCGAGCGGTTGCCGTTGTCGCTGCATGGCGTGGGCTTGTCGATCGGCGCCGACGACGCCCCCGATCCCGCCCATCTCGACCGGCTGGCCGCGTTGATCGCGCGTTACCAGCCCGCGGAATTTTCCGAACACCTGGCCTGGTCCAGCCATGGCGGCCGCTACTTCAACGACCTGCTGCCACTGAGCTACGACACGGCGACCCTGCAGCGCGTCTGCGCGCACGTCGACCGCGTCCAGGCGCGGCTCGGGGTGCGCATGCTGCTGGAAAATCCCAGCACCTATTTCGAGTTCGAGGCCAGCACGTTCTCCGAGCCGGAATTCATCAGCGAAGTGGTGCGGCGCACTGGCTGCGCACTGCTGCTGGACGTCAACAACGTGCATGTGTCGTGCCACAACAACGGCCATGACCCGATGCGGTACCTGGCGGCGCTGCCGCTGTCGGCGGTGCGGCAGATCCATCTCGCCGGCCATGCCGAGGAACGCTTCGCCGACGGGGGTTCGTTGCTGATCGACAACCACGGCGCGCCGGTCGCCGAGCCGGTGTGGGAGCTCTACGCCCACGTCCTGGCCCAGACCGGAGCGGTGGCGACCCTGATCGAATGGGATACCGACGTGCCGGCCTACGCGACCCTGCGCGCGCAGGCGTGCCACGCCGACCGCATTGTCGATGGCCTGCGTCGCCGGGCCGAAGGCATGGCAGCGTGATCGCCACGGTCTGCCAGCACGCATTCGCCACCGCACTGCTGGTGCCCGGCATGGGCGTGCCGGCCGGGCTCGTTGGCGGCAGCCGGACGGCTCACGCCAACGAGCGCGATCGCGAGCATGCCCGGCGCTTCGCCGTGCATCGCAACAACGTGGTGGTGGGACTGGTCGAGGCGCTGGCGGCGACGTTTCCGGTCTGCCAGGCGCTGGTAGGCGAGGAGTTCTTTCGCGCCATGGCGCGCGAACGGGTGCTCGCCGATCCGCCGAGCTCGCCCATCCTGACCGACTACGCGGAGGGCTTCGCCGATTTCGTCGCCGGTTTCGCGCCGGCCGCCAGCGTCGTGTACCTGGCCGACGTGGCGCGGATCGAGGCGCTGCGCGTGCGCGCATTCCACGCCGCCGATGCAGCGCCGGTGGCCCAGCCGAGGTATCACGAGTTGCTCGCCGCACCCGGGGCGCTGGCCGCGGCGCGTGTGACGCTGCACCCGGCCTGCCACTGGCTGCGCTCCGACCATGCCGCGCACGCGATATGGCTGGCGCACCAGGGGCTGGAGGACCCTTCGGGCGCCGACCTCGATGGCATCGATGTCGATCACGGCGGCGAGGTGCTGGTCGCTCGTCCCGGATTCGATGTCGTCGTCACGGCGATGCCGCGCGGTGGCGCCGATTTTCTCGACGCCCTTCGCGCTGGCCACACCCTGGCCGCGGCCTTCGCCGCCGCGCAGGCCTTGGCGCATGCGTCGGTGCAGATCGACAACGTCGGGCTGTTCAACCTCCTGATCCAGCAGGGCCTGGCAATCGGGCTGGATGCCCCCTTGGAGCCATGACATGAGCCTCGACGATATCAACGCCACCACCACCGCCACCGCCGACGACCTGCATTTGGATCCCGCGGCCAAGGCGACGCAGTGGCTGCGCACCGTGATCGCGATGTTCAATCGCATGCCCCACAGTGCGATCGCATTGCTGGCGCGGTTCTCGATCGCGATGACGTTCTGGACTTCCGGCCAGACCAAGGTCGAGGGCCTGGTGCTGGATCCGATCGGTGGCAATGTCGTGCTGGGCTGGCCGCGCCTGTCGGACAGCGCCGTGGAGCTGTTCCGCAGCGAGTACGCGCTGCCGGTCCTGGCGCCGGAGCTGGCTGCGACGATGGCGGCGACGGCCGAACACCTGCTGCCGTTGCTGCTGTTGCTGGGGCTGGCGAGCCGGCTGTCGGCGTCAGCGCTGCTCGGCATGACGTTGGTGATCCAGGTGTTCGTCTATCCGCTCGCCTACCCTACCCACGGCTTGTGGGCTGCGTTGTTGCTTTACGTCATGGCGCGCGGTCCCGGGGCGGTGTCGGTCGACCACCTGCTGGCGCGACGGTTCGGCAAGTGACCTGGCTCGCGTCAGCGGTCGCATCGAGCGATGCCACCATGGCCGCGATCCTGCCGTTCCAGCGATCCGCTAAGCTCGATCCGATGACGCCGAGCGGTTCCACCGCAATGCCCGAACGGTCCCCCGAGCACGTGCGCGACAGCGGCGGACGCTGGAGCGAATGGATGCTGCAGGCCCAGGACGGCGATCGCGACGCCTACGAGCACCTGCTGCTCGACATCGCGCCGTACCTGCGCGCGATCACCCGCCGCTACCTGGGGCGCGGCGAGGACGCCGAAGATGCCGTGCAGGACATCCTGCTGATCGTCCACGACATCCGCCACACCTACGAGCGCGGGCGGCCGTTCAAGCCGTGGCTCAACACGATCGCGAGCCGGTGCTGCATCGACCTGCTGCGCCGCCGGACACGGCGGTGGCAACAGGAGATCGCCACCGGGGATGACCTGGGCGAACTTGCGGTGCATGGCGGTCCGGGTCCGGACGAAGCCACGTCACGGCGGCAGGACGCGCAAACCCTGCACGACGCCGTGGCGGGATTGTCGCCCAGGCAGCAGGAGGCGATCCGCCTGTTGCGGTTGGGTGAGCTGTCGCTCGAAGAGGCGGCGGCGCACAGCCAGCAGAGCATCGGTTCGTTGAAGGTGGCCTGCCATCGCGCGCTGAAATCGTTGAAACAGGCACTCGCGCAACCGGGACGACACCATGATTGACACCCGCACCCTGATCGGCGACCTGGCGTCGCGCGCGCAGCCCGTCCGCCGACTCGAATCACCGCTGCGACGCACGTTGCTGTGGGCGGTGCTGGCCGCGGCGGTCATCGTGGTGGTGGTCGCCAACTTTGGCCTGCGGCCGGGGTTCGCATCCTCGGCGCCGAAAGCGCTCGAATGGTTCGGCAGCGTGCTGACCGCGCTGCTGGCCGCGTATGCCGTGTTCCAGATCAGCGTGCCAGGGCGTTCGCCGTCGTGGGCCTGGTTGCCGCTGCCGGCGATGCTGGTGTGGCTGAGCGGGCTCGGGTGGGGATGCCTGCGCGAGTTCCTGCAGGTGGGAAGAGGCGCGCTGGCGTTCGAGGCGGCGAGTTGGGAATGCGCGCAGGCGATCACCCTGATCAGCGTGCCGTTGGGATTGATCCTGCTGGTGATGGTGCGCCACGCCGGCGTGGTGCGGCCCGCGCCCACCGCGATGCTCGCCGCCCTCAGCGCCGCGGCGATGTCGGCGGCGGGCGTGAGCCTGTTCCACGAGGGAGAGAGCGCGCTGATGGCGCTGGTATGGCACGTAGGCGCGGTCGCGGTGCTGTCGGTGACGTGCTGGCTGCTCGGACGCCGCCTGTTCGGGTGGATCGGCCACGCGCGGCGCTGACCCGGCGGTGGTTGCGCCGGTGGCCTAGCGGTTGGGTGCCAGGCCATGCGACAGCAGGTCGCGCACCACGGCGCGGGCCCGATGCAGGCGCGATTTGGTCGCGGCCAGCTCCAGCCCGAGTTGCGCGGCGGTCTCGTTGAGCGTCAGCGCGTCGACGTCCCGCATCAGCAGGATCTCCCGGTAGTGCGGTGGCAGCACCGCCATGGCGCGGCTGATCTCGATGCGCAGTTCCACGGGCTCGGGCGTCATCACCGGCTGGAGGGTTTCATCGATGTCCTGGTTGGTCAGCAGGCGCCAGCCGCGGCGCATCCGGTTGCACTCGCGCTTGACGATGCGGAACAGCCAGGACGCAAACGTTTCCGTGCGTCGCAGGTCGACCAGCCGGCGCGACGCCATGAACAGCGTTTCCTGCACCGCGTCCTCGACGTCGTTGATCACGCAGTGATACTCAGCGTAGCGACGCAGGTCCTGGCGCGAGCTGGCGAGCAGATCGTTCAACGCGCGGACGTCCCCCGCCTTGGCGGCATTCACGGTGTCGGTATCGACGTGCATCAAGTTGAAGCTACCCATTTCGGCCCCGGTCCGGGCGGCGGCATGCAGCCGTCGCGCCGGTTCCCGGCTGGTAACAAGGCCTGGAAACCGCAGTCTACACAGCGGCCTGCAGGCGCTGACGCAGTCATTCCGCGCGCGCGCGCGCCTGGCGCGTCAGCGGTATTCGGGATTGGGGTGGTCGAAGCGGCAGCCGGCATCCCAGGCGCTGCGCTGGTTGCCGTGCGCAGGCACGCCGCCGGCGTCCTTCAGCAGGCGTGCCAGGTGCATCAGGTTCCAGGCCATGAACGTGGTGTTGCGTTGGGTGAAGTCGTTGTCATAGCCGATGCCGTCGTCGCCGTAGGACGGACCGGGGCCGGCTTCACCAATCCAGCCGGCATCGGCCTGGGGCGGGATCGTGTAGCCCAGGTGCTGCAGCGCATACAGCACGCTCATGGCGCAGTGCTTGATGCCATCCTCGTTGCCGGTGACGAGGCAGCCGCCGACCCGGCCGTAGTAGATGTACTGTCCCGCCGCGTTGAGCGTGCCGGACTCGGCATACAGTCGCTCGATCACACGCCGGCACACCGAGCTCTCTTCGCCCAGCCAGATCGGCGTGCCCAGCACCAGGATGTCCGCCGCCATCACCTGCTTGCACAACGCCGGCCAGTCGTCGCGCTCGAACCCGTGTTCGGTCATGTCCGGCTGCACGCCCGGCGGCAGGTCCAGATCGACGGGCCGCACGATGTCCACCTGCACGCCGTTGGCGCGCATCACGCCGGCGGCGACGTGGATCAGGCGTTCGGTGTGCGAGTCCTGGCCGCTACGCTTGAGCGTGCAGTTGAGGAACAGCGCCCTCAGATCGTCGTAGCGCGCGGGTGGACGGGGTTCGTTTGCATTCATGCGGGTACTCCTGAAGGGAAGGGACGTGGCCTCGTGGCGCCGGGGATGGCGATGGCGCTGCATGTGCCAACGACATGCAGCGTTTCCTGCCGGGTGAACGGGCAGACGCAAAGGGTGGCATGGTCGCCGTGGCCGAATCGCGAAAAAGTGCCGCTGACGGGCGGAAGAGGGCCACGATGGCGAAAAGGATTCGCGACGTGTGTCCTGGGCTGTGCCGGCCGGGCGTTGACACGGCCAGTCGGCAGGCATCCCTGCCCATTCGCCGCGCACCGGTTCCGTACGGCTCGAATCCTTTTGCCTCCCTGCACACTCTTCAACCGTATCCACGGACTGGATCCGCAATCGCCCTGCTTCCTATAGGAACCTGCATGCCCCGTTGGTCGTCCCGCTGGATCGTATTGATCGTCATTGCCCTCGTCGCGGTCGTGCTGTGGCGCAGCGGGCTGCTGGCGGAGCTGAACCTGGAAGGCCTGAAGGCGCGCCAGGACTCACTGCAGGCCTGGACGTCGGCGAATCCGTGGCTGGCGGCGGGGGCATTCTTCGCCCTGTACGTGCTGGTCACCGGCGTGTCGCTGCCCGGGGCGGTGATCCTGACGCTGGCGGGCGGCGCCATCTTTGGCGTGGTCGAGGGCACGATCCTGATCTCGTTCGCCAGTTCCATCGGCGCGACGCTGGCCTTCTGGGCCTCGCGATTCGTGCTGCGCGATGGCTTGCGCCGCAAGTACGGTGAGCGCCTGCGGGCGTTCGACGCGGGGATCGAACGCGATGGTGCCTATTACCTGTTCACGCTGCGGCTGGTGCCGGTGGTGCCGTTCTTCCTGGTCAATCTGCTCGCGGGGCTGACCGCGCTCAAGACCCGGCGGTTCTATCTGGTCAGCCAGGCCGGGATGCTGCCCGGCACGATCGTGTACGTCTATGCGGGCACGCAGCTGGCGCGCATCGCGACCCCCGGTGACGTGCTGTCACCGGGGCTGATCGTCGCGTTCGCGCTGCTCGGCCTGCTGCCGCTGATCATGCGGCTGTTCACCCGCTGGTTGGACGCGCGACGCGTCTACAAAGGCCATGCGCGCCCGCGCCGCTTCGACTTCAACCTGGTCGTGATCGGCGCCGGTTCGGCTGGGCTGGTGTCGGCCTACATCGCCGCGACGGCGCGGGCGAAAGTCGCACTGATCGAGCGCGATCGCATGGGTGGCGACTGTCTCAACACCGGCTGCGTACCGTCCAAGGCGCTGCTGCGCACCGCGCGGTTGATGGCCGACGCCCGTGACGCGCAGCGCTACGGCATCGCCAGGATGGAGGCCGAGATCGACTTCGCCCAGGTCATGGAGCGCGTGCAGGCAGTCGTGGCGAAGGTCGAGCCGCACGACTCGATCGAGCGCTACACGGCGCTCGGGGTCGACGTGATCTTGGGCGAGGCGCGCATCGTCTCGCCTTGGGAGGTGGAGGTCGCCGGCCAGCGCATCAGCGCGCGCAGCCTGATCATCGCCACCGGCGCCCGGCCGCTGGTGCCGGACCTGCCCGGCATGCACGACATCGAGTACCTGACCTCCGAGACCCTGTGGGACCTGCGCGCGCTGCCCAAGCGCCTGCTCGTGCTCGGCGGCGGCCCGATCGGCTGCGAGCTGAGCCAGGCATTCGCGCGGCTGGGCAGCGACGTGACCCAGGTCGAGATGGCGCCGCGACTGCTGCCACGGGAGGACGCCGACGCCGCGGCCCAGGTCGAAGCCCGTTTCCGCGAAGAGGGTATCGCCGTGATGACCGGCAGCAAGGCGCTGCGCGTCGAGCGCGACGGCGATGGCGACGGCGACGGCCTGCGCGGAGTGCTGGTATGCGAGCGTGATGGGGCGGAAGTGGCGGTGCCGTTCGACCGCCTGCTGATCGCACTGGGACGCAAGGCGAATGTCGATGGTTTTGGCCTGCAGGAACTGGGCGTGGAGCTCACCAAGCGCGGCACGGTGCAGGTCGACGCGCTGCTTCGCACCAACTTCCCCAACATCCTGGTGGCCGGCGATGTGGCCGGCCCGTACCAGTTCACCCACGTGGCGTCGCACCAGGCTTGGTACGCGTCGCTGAACGCGCTGCTGGCGCCGTTCTGGAGCTTCAAGGTCGATTACCGGGTGATCCCGTGGGCGACATTCACCGATCCGGAGGTCGCGCGGGTCGGGTTGTCCGAGGACGAGGCCAGCGCACAGGGAATCGCCGTTGAGGTCACCCGATACGGCCTCGAGGATCTCGACCGCGCGATCGCCGATTCGGCCGACCGGGGTTTCGTCAAGGTGCTGACCCAGCCGGGCAAGGACCGCATCCTCGGCGCGATGATCGTCGGCGCGCACGCCGGCGAGCTGCTGGCCGAGTTCGTGCTGGCGATGAAACACGGCCTGGGCCTGAACAAGCTGCTCGGTACGATCCACATCTACCCGACGATGAGCGAAGCTAACAAGTCCGTCGCCGGCAACTGGAAGCGCGCGCATGCGCCGCAGGGCCTGCTTCGCATTGCCGAACGCTTCCTCGCCTGGCGCCGGGGCTGAGCGCATGGGATCGACGTCCCCGTGCCGTGGCCAGCCTGCCGGTGCGCCGCGTGAACCCCATTGCCTTGATTGACCAGGAACTGCCATGAACCTTCCCGCCGCCCACGACGATGTCCGCCACTACTACGGCCAGGTGCTGCAATCCAGCGGTGACCTCAAGACTGGCGCCTGCTGCCCGCTGGAGGCGATGCCCGAGGCCGTGCGCACGCTGCTCGCCGACGTCCATCCCGAGGTCATCGAACGGTTCTATGGCTGCGGATCGCCGTTGCCGCCTTCGCTGGACGGGCTGACCGTGCTCGACCTGGGCTGCGGGTCCGGCCGCGACGTTTACCTGCTGTCGCGGCTGGTCGGCGAGCACGGCCGCGTGATCGGCGTCGACATGACCGCCGAGCAGCTCGACATCGCCATCCGCCACCAGGACTGGCACGCGCAGCGCTACGGCCACGCGCGGTCGAACGTGTCATTCGTGCACGGTTACATCGAGGACCTCGAGGCCTGCGGGATCATGGATGCCAGCATCGATGTGGTGGTGTCGAACTGCGTACTGAACCTGGCGCCGGACAAGGAGCGGGTGTTCGCCGAGATCTTCCGGGTGCTCAAGCCCGGCGGCGAGTTGTACTTCTCCGATGTGTTCGCCGACCGGCGCATCCCCGCCGCGCTGCGCACCGATCCTGTGCTGTTGGGTGAGTGCCTGTCGGGCGCGCTGTACACCGAGGACTTTCGCCGGGTGATGCAGCGCGTCGGCTGCGCCGATGCACGCAGCGTCAGCCAGGCACCGATCCCGCTGTACGACCCGCAGATCGAGGCGAAGATCGGCATGGTCGGCTTCCGGTCCATGACCATGCGCGCGTTCAAGATGCCTCTGGAGGACCGCTGCGAAGACTACGGCCAGGTCGCGACCTACCAGGGCGGCATCGCTGGTCTGCCGCACGCGTTCGTGCTCGACGACCACCACCGCTTCGAGACCGGCCGGCCGATGCTGGTCTGCGGCAACACGTTCGACATGCTGGCGCGGTCGCGCTACGCCGCGCACTTCGTGTTGGCCGGAGATGCCAGCGTCCATTACGGTTTGTTCGACTGTGGTCCGGTCGCCACCAGCGCGTCCGCCGTCGCCGGCGCCTGTTGCTGAGCGCGATGTCCCCCAGCCTCGCCATCGTCGTTCCGGCAGGCCCAGGCGACCGCGCCTGGCAGGGTCTGCTGCCGCAGCTCGGCGCAGCACGCGCCCAGGAAATCGCCCTCGTGCTGGCGCATGGCGAGCCGTCCGGGTCGGTGGCGCCGCCGGACAACGTCACCGTGGTCGCGGCCGATGCGGGTCGTGCACTGCAGCTCAATGCCGGAGCGGCGGCGACGTCGGCTGACTGGCTGTGGTTCGTGCACGCGGACTCGCGCGTGACTGCCGCGACGATCCAAGCGCTGCAGCGATTCGTGGCAGCCGACGCGAACGCGATCGGTTACTTCGACCTGCGATTCCTCGCCGACGGCCCGCGCCTGACACTTTTCAACACAGTCGGCGCACAGCTGCGCAGCCGCTGGCTAAGCCTGCCGTTCGGCGACCAGGGACTGCTGATGCCGCGCCGGGTATTCAATGCGATCGGCGGGTTCGACGACCGCCACCACGGTGGCGAGGACCACGCGCTGGTGTGGGCGGCGCGGAAGCGTGGCGTGCCGCTGCGGCCACTGCGCGCGCCGATCTTCACCAGTGCCCGCAGGTACGCACAACGCGGCTGGTGGGCGACCACCGCGCGGCACCTGCGCCTGACCTGCGCGCAGGCCTGGCGGTTCTCGCGTGCGGAAAATTTCCGATGAGCTGCGGCATCGGCATCTTCGTCAAGACGCCGTCGCTGTCGCCGGTCAAGACGCGGTTGTGGCCGGGGTTGGGCCGGCACTGTTCGGAGGCGCTTTACCTGATCTCCGCCGAGGCGGTGGCGTCGGTGGCCGAACGCGCCCAGCAACAGGCGGGCGTGCAGCCCTACTGGGCGGTCGCCGAAGTCGCGGCCATGCACAGCGATGCGTGGATCGACCTGCCGCACCTCTCCCAGGGTGCCGGCTCGCTGGGCCTGCGCATGGCGCAGGTGTACCGGAGGCTGAGACTGCGCCATCACGGCGCGATCCTGATCGGCGCCGACACCCCGCAGCTGGTGCCCGAGGCGCTGGCGCGCGCCGCGCACTGGCTGGCCAGCATCGAGTCGCGGCTGGTGATCGGGCGCGCGGAGGATGGCGGCTTCTGGCTGTTCGGCGGCAACGTGGCGTTGCCTGACCGGGCCTGGCTGATGCCGCGCTACAGCACCGCGGACACCGCCGACCAGTTTGTCGCGGCGATGCAGGATTTCGGCCACTGGCTGCAACTGGAGACGCTGCGCGACATCGACACCGCGACGGACCTGCCCGACGTGCACGCCCACCTCTCGCGGCTCGCTGCGCCGACGCAGGCGCAGCGGCGACTGCTGGATTGGCTGGACCTGCTGCCCCCGGCAATGGGGGAGTGCCGGTGACCGCGTGGCTGCTCGGGAACGCCGGGCCGACGCGGCTGCTGGTGGTCGCGGTGCTGTTGGCGATGCTGCTGGCATGGCAGCACCTGCGGCCGCGGCGCGGCGATGCCGCGCTTCCCGGACGCCAATGGCGCAACGTCGCCCTGGTGCTGGTGGCCTCGGCCGTCGTCTACATCCTGGTGCCGGTGACCACGGTGGCGTTCGCCGCCTCGGTTGCGTCCAGCGGTACCGGCGTGTTCAACCGGATCGCGCTGTCGCCAGCGCTGGAAATGCTGCTCGGCATCGTGTTGCTGGACCTGGCGATCTACTGGCAGCACCGCTGGTTCCACTTGCTGCCGTGGCTGTGGCGCATGCATCGCGTCCATCACAGCGACATCGGCTTCGATGCCACGCTGGGGCTGCGTTTCCATCCCGCCGAAATCCTGTTGTCGCTGCTGTACAAGTTCGCACTGATCGCGGTGTTCGGCTTCGCGCCGTTGACGGTGCTGGTGTATGAGGTCCTGTTGGCGTCGTTCGCCCTGTTCACCCACGCCGACATCGCGTTGCCGGCGCGCTGGGACGCGCGCCTGCGCGGGCTGTTCGTCACTGCGGACTGGCACCGCGTCCACCACTCGGTCCATCGCGACGAGACCGACAGCAACTACGGCAACATCCTCAGCGTCTGGGACCGCCTGTTCGCCAGCCACGTGCCGCAACCGCGCGACGGCCACGTCGGCATGCGGATCGGCCTGCCGGTGTTTCGCGATCCCCCCGAGCAGACGGTTTTCGCCCTCTTGCGCCAGCCATTGGCCGGCGAATCCCGCGTTTCCCCCACCCGGTAATCGATTGATGCATGACACCTGGCCCCTGCTTCAGCACAGCGACTTCCCCGCGATCGAGCGTGGCAAGGTCACCACCTTGCAACTCAACCTGGGCTACCTGTGCAACCTCAGTTGCATCCACTGCCACGTCAACGCCGGCCCGCGCCGTACCGAGATGATGGACGAGGACACCATGGGGCTGGCGCTGGACGTTGCCCGGCACCTGGGCGTCGAGACGCTCGACCTGACCGGCGGCTCGCCGGAAATGAACCCGCGCTTCCGCTGGCTGGTGGAGCAGGCCAGGGCGCAGGGGCTGCACGTGATGGACCGGCTCAACCCGACGATCATGGGCGAGCCCGGCTACGAGTGGGTCGGCGAATTCCTGGCCCAGCACGAGGTCGAGGTGGTCGCCTCGCTGCCGTGCTACAGCCAGGACAACGTCGACGAGCAGCGTGGCAACGGCGTCTTCGAGAGTTCGATCAAGGCGCTGCGGGAACTCAACGCGCTTGGTTACGGCCAGCCCGGCGGCGCGCTGACGCTCAACCTGGTCTACAACCCCAACGGCGCGTTCCTGCCGCCGGAGCAGTTGGCCCTGGAGGCCCAATACCGCCAGCTGCTGGGCGACAACTTCGGCATCGTCTTCAACCACCTGTTCGCGCTGGCCAACATGCCGATCCAGCGCTACGGCTCGTGGCTGCTGTCCAAGGGCCATTTTGCCACCTACATGGCGACGCTGCGCGACGCGCACCGCGACGAGAACATCGCGTCGGTGATGTGCCGCTCGTCGGTCAGCGTCGACTACAACGGCAATCTGTACGACTGTGATTTCAACCAGATGCTCAAGCTGCCATTGGGCGGACGCGGCCAGGACACGCACCTGCGCGACCTGCTCGGCAGCGAGTTGCCAAGCGCGATCGGCGTGGCCGGCCACTGCTACGGCTGTACGGCGGGGCAGGGCTCCAGCTGCGGCGGCGCGTTGAACTGAGGAAGGACGTTGCATTTGACTGGATCAACCGCGATGCCCGAGCAACGCCGCAACGTGCTGTTTCTCTGCACCCACAACTCGGCGCGCAGCATTCTCGCCGAGCGCCTCATGACGCAACTCGGCGCCGGCCTGTGGGTCGGCCACAGCGCAGGCAGCCATCCCTCGGGGCGGGTGAATCCGTTTGCGCTGGAAGTGCTGCGGTCGCTGGGATGCAACACCGAGGGCATGCACAGCAAACACTGGGGGGCTTTCGCCGGGCCGCAGGCGCCGGTGATGGATTTCATCATCACCGTGTGTGACAACGCCGCCGGCGAGGCGTGCCCGCTGTGGCCGGGCGCTCCGGTGCAGCTTCACTGGGGATTCGCCGATCCCTCGACCGCGGGCAGTGACGACGACAGCCGACGCGCGGCTTTCCACGCCACGTCGCGGCAGATCGCCGACCGCATCGCCGCCTTCATCAAGGCACAGGTCGGGGCCGGTGCGTCCGGGTAGACCGGGGAAGCGCCGCACCCAGCGGGTAGGCATCCAGCCGCGCAGCAGGTACAGCGCCGCGCAGGCCGCCAGCATCCGCCAGGCGGCCAAGAACAGCAGGTTGCGGCGCTCGAACGGATGGCAGGTACTGGCTCCACGACGACAGCGTGGAACCTGCGTGCAGGACCAGCACGATGCCGCGTATCGATCGGCGCGACCAGCGATCAGCCATGCGTTCGCGTCATGCGGTTGCCGTCGACGGCGGGCGCCCGTAGACCAGGCCCATCACCGCGCCGGACACCAGGTGCAGCCCCCAGGTCATCACCGGTGCCATCATCCCGAGCTTCATGCCGAACAGGCCGGCACCCGCCATCGGCATCACGATCACCATCATCAGCAGCCAGGCGCCGGTCAGCAGCACCATGCCCTTGATGATCGCGCTGCCCCCGGGGAGGTGGCGGTAGAGTGCGGCAAACAGCAGCCCCCAGACCGCGCCGATCATGAAGTGGACCACCCACGCGACCGCCGGTGGGACATGCAGCATGCCGCCGAGCATCCCGATGACGTCCAGCTGCGGCATCACGCCCATCATGCCCTTCATCACCATCAGTACCGACAGTGCCGCGGTACCGGCCAAGCCGGCGACCACACCCCTGGAAATATTGCCCATGGCGCTACTCCTGCGTTCGTCGAGGACATCCTCATTGCAGAGAGGTACTTCGCACGTGAAAGGATTCGCGACGGGTCGCAGGCGGCTGGCGCGTGCGGGCCGCCGCGGATCGAACTCAGAAGGACTGCTCGCCCGCCGCGCGCCTTTCGTGGGCGCGGAACGCCCCCCGGATGTGTTCACGCAGCTCGTCGTCGTTCCACGGTTTGGTCAGGAATCGGTAGATCGAACCGCGGTTGATCGCGTCGGTGATCGTCGCCAGGTCGGTGTAACCCGACAGCACCATCCGCACGGTATCGGGATACAGGTCGCGCACGCGCGTCAGGAATTCGGTGCCGCTCATGTCGGGCATGCGCTGGTCGGACACGATCACCTGCACGGCGTTGCTCGCGAGCAGGTCGAACGCCTCGTGCACGCTGCTGGCGGTGAGGATGTGGTAGCCGTCGCGGCGAAACAGCCGCACCAGTGAGCGCAGCACGTTCTCCTCATCGTCGAGCAGCAGCAGGGTGCGTTCGGGCCGGGTCGCGGCGAACGCGGCCGGCAGCAGGAACCGGCGGCGGATCAGGTCGCCCAGCTGCTCCGCCGGCAGCGGCACGCTGAACAGATGGCCGAGGAAGAAATCGCAATGGTTGCGGCGCAGGAAGCCGAGCTCCGCCTCGCTCTCCACGCCCTTGGCGGTGACCTTCATGCCCAGTCGGTGGCCCATCGCGATGATGCCGCGCACGATCGCCGCACTGCGCGGATCGCTGGCGACGTTGCGGATGAAGCTGCGGTCGATCTTGAGCCGGTCCAGCGGGTACTGCGCGAGCGCGGCGAAGCTCAGGCCGCCGAGGCCGAAATCGTGCACCGTCAGGGTCGCGCCGAGCGCGCGCAGGCCGGCCAGGGTGTCATGGACATGGTGGGTGTCGAGGCCCAGCGCGCTTTCGGAAATCTCGAACTCCAACGCGCTGGCAGGCAGGTTGTAGCGATGCAGCTGTTCGCCGATGCGATCCAGGCAGTCGGGCTGGGCCAGCATCGTGCTCGCCAGGTGCACTGACAGCGTGAGGTAATCCAGTCCCTGCGCGCGCCACTCCGCGAGCTGGCGGGACGCGGCGTCGAACACCCATTCGCCCAGCCGCGCCGACAGCCCCACCCGTTCCACCATCTCCAGGAACTGGCTCGGCCGCAGCGTGCCGTGGCTGCTGCTGTTCCAGCGCAGCAGTGCCCCGAACCCGGTCAGACCGCCGTCCTGTGCATCGATCAGCGGCTGGTAGACCAGTTGCAGCTCGCGGTTGTCCAGTGCCTCGACGAAACGCTCGGCGAAGCCGTCGTTGGACGCCGCCTTGTCGGGCGTCGCCGAGTACAGGCCGATGCTGTTGAGGCCCTCGCGCTTGATGTCGCGCAACGCGCGCTCGGCGCTGGCCAGCAGCGCGGGCGCATCGGCGGCATGTTGGGGAAACACCGCGATGCCGATCGACAGCGTCACGGGCAATGTGTACGGCGGGATCCACAACGGCGTCTCGAAGGCGTCACGCAGCATCTCGGCCAGTGCTTCACCGTCCAGTTCCCCGGGCCGGTAGCCGATACCGGCGATGAATTCGTCGCTGTTGAGCCGCCACAGCCAGCCATCGCGCGGCATCGCCTTGCGCATGCGCTGCGCGACCGCTCCGAGCGCCTGGTCGCCGATGTCCTCACCCATGTTGGTGTTGATCGAGCGGAACATGTCGATGTCGACGTGCAGCAGCGCCACCTGGCGATGGGTGGCGCGCGCCGCGGCCAGCGCGGTCTGCAGGCTGGGCCCGTTGCCGCCCAACCGGAACAGTCCGGTCACCGGGTCGAGCGGGGCGTCGCTGAAGTCGTCATAGCACTGCATCGCCGGTCGCCTATTCGCCCGGCGGCGTGACCGGCTTGGCGGCGCTGCCGAAGTCGCCCTCGGCCGACGCAGCCAGGTAGGCGAACACCGCGTACGCGGCGACGTTCTGCGCCAGCGCCGCGGGATCGATCTTGTCGAACGTATCGTCGGGCGTGTGGTGGAGGTCGAAATAATCGGTGCCGTCCTGGCGCAGCGCGGCCCACGCCATGCCCTGCGCGGCGAACGGACCGATGTCCGAGCTGGGGCCGCCGCTGCCGGGCGTGTGGGCGATGCCCAGCGGCGCCAGTGCCTCGGCGATCTGGCGGTCGGCGGCCTGCGCATACAGGGGGGCGGAACTGGAGTAGGCGTAGATGCGGCCGGCGCCGAAGTCGCTCTCGGCAGCGATCTGGTGGCGGCTGATCTGCGCGGCATGCAGCCTTGCGTATTCCTTGCCGCCGTACAGGCCCTGCTCCTCGTTGGCGAACGCGACCACGCGGATCGTGCGCGCCGGACGCGGCTTCATGTCACCGATCAACTTCGCCGCGGCCATGGTCAGGCCGACGCCGGCGCCATCGTCGATCGCGCCGGTGCCCAGGTCCCAGGAATCGAGGTGGCCGCCGAGGAGTACCACTCCGGCCTTGGCACCGTTGCCGTTCGAACCGGTGATTTCACCGACCACGTTGTGCGAGGTCGCGGTGCCGTTCCAGCCGCAGTCCAGCGCCATCCGCACGCGCTGCGGGCCCAGTGCCAGCAGGCGGGTGAGCTGCTCGGCGTCGGGTACCGACAACGCTGCCGAGGGAATCGGTGCCAGGCCGTCGTCGAAGCGGGTGATGCCGGTATGCGGGTTGCGGTGCGAGTCGGTGCCGGCCGACCGCATCAGGTACGCGGACGCGCCGGCCCGGATGGCCGCCGAGGGCCCGCTGCCGCGCACCTTGCTGGCCATGCCGTAGCCGCTGCCATCGCGCGCGCGCTCCATCGGCGTGTCGATGTAGGCGATCTTGCCCGACAGCGATCCCGGCGCCGCCGCCTGCAGCGCGGCCAGGTCGGCGAAGCGCACGACGTCGGCTTCGACGGTGCCGCCCGGGCTGCCGCCGAGCGCAGTCAGGGTCAGCGGCTGCGCGTTGGCGCCGAGCACCTGGGCGTGTTCGCTACGGCGCTCCCACTTCGGGAACGTCACCGCCTCGACCCATACCTTGTCGAAGCCGAGTTCATGGAACTTCGCCTGCGCCCAGGCGACCGCGCGGGCATCGGCCTGACTACCGGCGAGGCGCGCACCGACCTCGGTGGTCAGCGACTCGGTGATGCGGTAGCCCAGGTCGCTGGCCAGCGCGGTCTCGCGCAGTTGCGCGGCCCGGTCCATCGCCGCCGCGGGGATGTGCGTCTCGCGCTGGGCGGCCGCTGCAGCGTCGCTGTGGAACATCGCGGCGAAACCCACGGCCATCGCAGCCGCCAATAGTGATGCGCGCATTCGTTGCTACCCCGGAACAGGAAATCCAGCCGCGAGCGTAGCAACTCGCGGCGGGCTCATGGGGTGTCCGCGCTCACGGGTTCGCCGCTGCGATGCGTCGTCGCGCCGCGACTATTGCCGACCGGCGTGCGACATCACTTGCGCAGGCTGTCGCGGATGTCGCGCAGCAGCAACACTTCCTCGGCCGGCGGCGCGGCCGCGGCCGGCTTGCGCGTGTGGTTGTAGGCCTTCATCACCAGGAAGATCACCAGCGCGACCAGCAGGAAATCCAGCACCGATTGCAGGAACGAGCCGTAGCGGATCGCGAACTCGGCAGCGGCTTCGTTTCCGTCGGCACCGATCCGGGCCGGGGTGACCACGTATTTCCAGTCATCGACGCTGATCCCGCCGGTGACGGCGGCGATCAGCGGCATCACGATGCCGTCGACGAGCGCGGAGACGATCTTGCCGAACGCCGCGCCGATGACCACGGCGACGGCCAGGTCGAGCACGTTGCCGCGTCCGATGAATTGCCTGAACTCGCTGATCATGCCCATCGAGCGGCGCCCCGTTGTCGGACGGCAGCGGTGCGTGCCGGGCAAGACTATAGCCAATCGACCCGTGGTTTCAGGCCGGTGGCAGGATCTCGCCGCGCAGTTCGGCGACCCCTTCCAGCATCGCGTGGTAGCGGTCGCCGGGCTGCAGCGGGCCGACGCCGGCCGGCGTACCCATGAATACCAGGTCGCCAGCGCGCAGCGCGAACAGCTTCGACAGCTCGTGCAGGATCTCGGGCACGGTCCAGACCAGGTCGGCAAGCGCGCCGTGCTGGCGGATTTCGCCATTGACCCGCAGCGTCAGCGTTCGCGAGTAGAGGTTTTCGACGGCATCGACCGGCACCAGCGCGCTGATCGGTGCGGAGTGGTCGAAGGCCTTGCCGGTATCCCACGGCAGTCCCTTGGCCTTGGCGGCTGCCTGCAGGTCGCGGCGCGTCAGGTCGAGCCCGACCGCATAACCGAACACCAGCGGCCCGGCATCGGCCGGATCGAGCTCACCGTCGGGCGCGTCGGCGCCGAGCGCGACCACCAGTTCGACCTCGTGGTGCAGGTCACGAGTGCCGCGCGGGTAGGGCACGCGACCGTCGAGTACCAGCGCGTCGGCCGGCTTGCAGAAGAACACCGGGCTACCGCGGTCGGCGGCCGAGGTCGGCACCGCCGCGCCCATCTCGCGCGCGTGCTCGGCAAAATTGCGGCCTACGCAGTAGATGCGGCGCACCGGGAACATCGCGGTGGACGTAATGCCGGGGACATCTCCGCAGACAGGGGCGGCCGCCGCGGCACCGGGACGCCGGACGGGAATGCGGATGTGCGGCGCGGCCGCGATGACATCGCCCACGGTTCAGCGCGACAGCTGCGGCTTGTCGACCACGCGGTACTCGGCGTCGACGATGCGGGGATCGCGAGCGACCGGTTTGCCGCGCCCCGCGAGCAGCTTGTAGGCCAGGCCCACCGTCAGCATGGTCGCGCCCACGACGACGCCTGCCATGACCAGTATCAGCACCAGCGCCAGACCGACCAGGCCGAGTGCGAAACGCAGCAGGCGATGGCGCGGCTTGCGTGGCTCAAACGCGGAACGCACCCGCGACTGGAAATCGTGGGCGTCGAAGCGCGGAAAATGGAAGAGTCGGGTGTGGCTGGACATATGAAGCATCGTGGGACAATGCGGCAATCGCCGGAGATCCCAGTATCGGTCGAGGGGTAGGAGGAGTTGTGAGAACTTCGTTAAACGTCGGCGGTGGCGCCGGATCCGATGCGCCCTTGATCAGCCTCGATCGCTTGCCCGACGGCGGTCTGACGGAGGTCGAGGCGACCCTAGACGGCGACGCCGAATCGGTGATCCTGCATCGCCACGGCGACGAGGTGCGCGCCTGGCTCAACATCTGCCCACATGCCGGCCGCCGCCTGGACTGGGCGCCCGGCCAGTTCCTCAAGAGCAAGGACGGCCTGCTGGTCTGCGCCGCGCATGGCGCCAGTTTCGAACTGACGGCAGGCGAGTGCGTGGCCGGCCCGTGCCGGGGAGACGCGCTGCGCGCGGTGACCGTGGTCGTCCGCGATGGCGCGGTCTGGCTGGCCTGACGCGGCCGGCGGGCAGCGACTCGCCACCCGCCAGCGATCAAAACAACACGTTGACCATCGCCACCGCCAGCAGCGTGTACACCAGCGACAGCGGGCCGCCGACCTTCCACAGCTCCCGGCTGCTGTAGCCGGCGGGGCCGGTGATCATCGAGATCACCGGGTTGGATGACGTCATGAAATTGTTCGATGCCGACAGCGCGACGATCAGCGCGAACGCGGTCGGGTTGCCGCCCGCCGCCAGCGCCAGGTTGATCGCCAGCGGCACCACCACGATGGTCGCGCCGACGTGGCCGATCACCAGCGAGAACGCGGTGGTCAGCAGGCCCAGCAGCACCTCCATCAGCCACAACGGGGTGCCCTGGGGCAACCGTTCGATCGAATGCCCGGCCACCCACGCCGCCGCGCCGCTGGAGTCCATCGCCCAGCCCAGCGGGATCAGGCTGGCCATCAGGAACACCGTCTTCCAGTTGATCGCGGCGTAGGCCTCGTCGATGTTGAGCACGCCGGCGACGAGCATCCCGGCCACCCCCGTCATCAGCGCCACCGACACCGGCAGCCGTGCCGACAACGCCAGCAGCATCGCCACGGCGAAGATCGCCAGCGCGATCTTGAGTTTGTGCGGGCGCTGCTCGCCCTTGGGGAAGTCGGTGACGACGACCAGGTCCTTGCTCGCGGCGGCCTCGGCCAGGTCGGTCCAGATGCTGTGGAATACCAGCATGTCGCCCGCGCGCAGGGCGACATCGCGGACGTTGTCGCGGTGCACGGTCTTGTCCCGGTTGACCGCGAGCAGGCTGAGCCCGAACTGCTTGCGCAGGTGCAGGTCGCCGGCGGTCTTGCCGATGAATTTCGAGTTCGCCGGCACCACGGCCTCGGAAATGCCGGCGCGACTGGGGTTGAACAGGTCGCCGAAATTTCGCAGCCGCGCGCTAAGGCGCAGCAGCTGGTTCTGCGCGAAGTCGGCCACCTGTTGCCTGGGTCCCATCGCGCCGAGCACGCTGCCAACCCAGATCCGCGCGTCCGCCGGCGGCGACAGCCGTGATTGCTCACCCGACTTCAGCGCCAGCAGCAGCGGCGCGCCGTAGAGCGCCTCGGCCTCGCCCAGCGACATGCCCACCAGTGGACTGTCGGCGGTGACGGTGAGCTCGTAAACCTCGCCATCGATGCCATAGGCGTTGGCGAAATAGCTCTGGGTGCGCGCGGGCGTGGCGCCCTTGCCATCGTCGTCATGCAGGCGCTTGTCGCCGAAGAAATGGAAGTACGCCAGCGACCCCGCCAGCAGCGCCAACCCGATCGGCATCGGCGCGAACATGTTCAGCGGTACCAGCGTCGCCGCGCCCGAGGGCAGGTTGCTGTTGGCCGCCATCAACAGGTCGTTGAGCAGGATCAACGGCGAATTGCCGACCATCGTCAGCGCACCACCCATCACGATCGCGGCCGCGATCGGCAGCAGCAGGCGCGGCAATGACAGGCCGGTGCGCGACGACAGGCGGGCGGCGACCGGCATGTACAGCGCCATCACCGAGGGGTTCTGCATGAAGGACGAATTGAGGCCGGCGACCGCCGTGGTCAGCAGCAGCAGCCGGTGCTCGACGCCGTGCGCGCGCCGCAGCAGCCAGGCGGCGAGGCGGTTGAGCGCGCCGGTGCGGTCAAGCCCGGCGCCCAGGATCATCGTCGCGATGATGCTCATCACCGCGTTGCCGGAGAAACCATTGAACAGTTCTTCGGGATCGACCAGCCCGGAAAGGCCCAGCAACACCAGCACGACCAGCGCGACCACGTCGGCGCGGATGCGCTCGAACAGGAACATCACCATCGTGAAACCCACCAGCCCGAGGACGAGCTTCATGTCGGTGGTGAGCGTCAGCGCGGTATCCATGCCGTGGGTCAGCGACTCGTGGTGGGACGTGGGACGGCGCCTGGCCGGGTGACCATGGCCGAGGACGGAGTTTGCGGAACCGCCGCTTCCGCGGAATCGCGACACAGGCAAGGGATACCGCAATCGCCAATTCGCCGATCCGCCCTTCGCGGCGCACGTCGGGCGTTTCGACAACTCAACACAGGCCGCCGTGGTCCGTCATCGGCGGTCGTACAGCAGGTCCCACACGCCGTGCCCGAGCTTCTGGCCGCGGGTCTCGAAATGCGTCTGCGGGCGCCACGCCGGCCGCTCGACGCCGCCACGTGGACCGGCGCGGTTGACGAGGCCAGCGGTCGCATCGAGCACGTCCCACATCTGCTCGGCATAGTCCTGCCAATCGGTGGCGAGGTGCAACCGGCCGCCCACGGCGAGCTTGCGCACCAGCAGTTCGGCGAACGCAGGCTGCACCAGCCGGCGCTTGTTGTGGCGCTTCTTGTGCCACGGATCCGGGAAGTAGATGCGGACTTCGTCGAGCGAGCCGTCGGCCACTTCGCTGGTCAGTACCTCGACCGCATCGTGGTGGTACAGCCGAACGTGGTCGCTGCCGTCGTCGGCGAGCGCGTTGAGCAGGCGGCCGACACCCGGGGCATGGACCTCGATGCCGATCAGGTCGCGATCACGGTCATGCTGCGCGGCGAAGCGCAGCGCCTCGCCGTTGCCAAAGCCGATCTCGAGGATGCGCTTGGCCTGGCGACCGAACGCCGCATCGAAATCGCGCGGTTGGCCGCTGTAGTCCAGTCCGAAGCGCGGCCACAGTTCGTCGAACGCGCGCTGCTGCGCTGGCGTGAAGCGACCCTGGCGCAGCACGAAGCTGCGCACCTTGCGGTGGCCTTCCTCGACGGTGAAGGGTTTCGGTGGCGACTTCGCGCCGGCGCTGGCGAACGGATCGGTCATCGGCGGATGGCTCCGCTGCCCG
>JBBRWW010000014.1:0-33059 GCA_038248955.1 Lysobacterales bacterium | reverse complement strand
GCGTGAGTTGTCCGCACACTTTCGCGTGGTCGGCATCGACGGGCTCCACCGTGTCCGAGACGAACCGCGCCTCGGGATGGCGGGTGCCATCGAGCAGGTTGGAGGCGAGCGCGGCCGCGTTCCACCTGGCATCGCCAAGGTCGAGTCTGGCCAGCGGCACGCTCACGTCCAGGCGCGCGCTGCGCCAGTCGTCGCGATCAAACACCAGCGTGCCGGTGCTGCCCGATACCGTGCCGATCGCGCTGGAAAATCCCGCATGCGAGACCGCGAACATCACCCGGGTGTGCACCGGATCGAAACGGTAGGTGTCCGCGTCCGTGGCGCGGGCATTGGGCACCGCCATGGCGGCGAACGCGAGGACAAGCGCGGGGACGAACGGACGGGAGTCGTGCACGGGGTCTCCATGGTCGGGCGGCGGCTGCAGCCAATACTAGGCGCAGTGGGCCCGAACCGCCGACTTGCAGTGGCAGCGTTGCGTTGCGAGGATGCGGGCAGGCGCGCGGCAACCGTGTCGCGACCAGGGATGGCGGCACGCAAGGGGATGCAGGGATGCAGAGATGGATGTGGGTGCTGGTCGCGGCGTGGATGGGCGGCGCGCCGGTTGCGCGGGCGGCGTTGCCGGAATCGCCGCGGCTTCGGGTGGTGGGGGTGGCCGAGGGCTTGCCGTCGAGCAACGTCAACGGCATGGCGCAGGATCGCGCCGGTTACCTGTGGCTGGCGACCAATGATGGCCTGGCCCGTTATGACGGGGTCGGCGTTCGGGTCTGGCGGCACGTTCCCGGAAACGCAGCGTCGCTGCCGGGCAACTATGTCGCCGCGGTACATGTCGATGGCCACGATCGCGTGTGGGTGGCGATCGAGGGACGTGGATTGAGCGTGCTCGACGCTGCAAGCGACGGCTTCCACCACTACCGCAAGGCGACCCACCCGCAGATCGGCAGCGACGATACGTGGGCGATCGCCAGCCATCGTGGGGCGTTGTGGTTCGGCACCTATGGCGGCGGCCTGCATCGGCTCGCCGATCCCGGCGGAGTGGGAGTGGGAGCTGGAACCGGGCGGATCAGCCGGTTCATGCCGGTCGCCGACGATCCGCGCAGCCTGCCGTCGGACACGGTGCTGTCGTTGACCGTCGATACGCGCCAGCGGTTGTGGGTCGGTACGACCGAGGGGCTGGCACGCTGGACCGGCCACGATTTCGAGCGCGTTGCGCTGCCCGGCGATGTGCCGCTGGCGACGATCTATTCGATCACCGCCGATGGCGACGCCTTGTGGGTGGGGGCCGGCAGCGGGTTGTTTCGCTACGAGGCGGACGGCCACTGGACGATTCCGCCATGGTCGGCAATGTTCGCCTGGCCCAACGCGGTGTTCAGCGTGATCGCCGACCGCGACGGCCAGGGTGGGCGCTGGCTGGCGAGCCATCGAAACCTGTGGCGGTTCACCCCTGGCGCCGTGCCGCACCCGGTGCCGATCGGCGCGCATGGCCCGGTGCGGCCCATGTACCAGATGCTCAGGCAGGCAAACGGCGCGATGTGGTTCCCGGTGTCCGGCGCGGGGCTGGGCTACCTGCGACCGGATTGGCGAAGGATCGCCGAGCTGTCGCACGAACAGGGCAAGCTCGCCAGCGACCTGGTGCGGGGCGTCGCCGCCGCCGCGCAGGGCGGGGTATGGCTGGCGGGCAATCGTGGCGAGGTCGAACGCCTGGGGGCCGATGGCACGCGCTTCGCCCTGCCGCGCCGGGTGCGCGCACGTCTGGAGGGCCGCCGGCCGATCGCGGTGGTCGAGGATGGCGAGGGACGGGTGTGGCTGGGCGAGCGCAGTTCGCTGGTACGCATCGATCGTGCCGGAGGCTGGCGCGAGTGGCCGGCCGATGCCGCCCGCGACGCGCCGCCGGGCGGACCGATCGACCTGATGCGGATCGCCCCCGATGGAACGGTGTGGCTGTCGTCGTCGGGCGCCGGTATCCAGCAGCGCGATCCCGGCAGCGGCCGGGTGCTGGCGCGGATTGAACCGGGTGCGGCGCAAGGCCTGGGCATCGGCGACATCGAGGCGATCGAGTTCGCTGCCAATGGTGCATTGTGGGTGGCCGGCGAAACCGGCGTGGCCTCTTGGGACCCGCGCGCCCGCAAGCTGCAACCGGTGGCGGGCATCGCCGCCGGCGACCGCGTGTTCGGACTGGCCTTCGATGGCGACGACACGCTGTGGTTGCAGCGCCTGTCGGGTCTGGAATACTACCGCCGGCAGGGCGCGAATTGGCGGTTGCAGGGCCGGGTCGGCGGCGCCGAGGGCATCCCTGCCGTCGAGGGCTCAGGTCTGCGCGTCGACCGCCGCCACCGCGTGTGGCTGGCGAGCCTGCGCGGGCTCTTTCGCTGGGATCCGCAACGCCGGCACGTGCGCCGCTTCGACCTGCAGGATGGCCTGAGCAGCCGGGAATTCTCCGACCACGCGATGGCGCTGACCGATGCCGGCGTGCTGGTGGCGGCGCTCGCCGACGGCGGCGTGGTGCTTATCGACACGCTGGCCGAGGATCCGGCGCCGATGCGCCCGGAACTGCGTTGGGATCACGTCGAGGTGCGGCGTGGCGGGCAATGGCAGGCATTGGCGATCGCCGCGCCGAGGCTGGACCCCGAGGACCGCGAACTGCGCGTGCAGATGCGCCTGCTGGCGTACGAAAGCCCGGGCGCGAACCGCTATTTCACAAGGCTCGACGGCTACGACACCCACTGGGTGGCGCAGGGCGACAGCGGCGAGCGGGTATTGGCAGGCCTGGCGCCGGGCAACTACACGCTGCGCGCACGTGCCACCGACGCCGCCGGCAGTCCCGCACGTGAGCAGGTACTGCGCTTCCGCGTGCTGCCGCCGTGGTGGCGCACGTCATGGGCGCTGGGGGTCCTGGCCGGCGCGGCTGTGCTGCTGCTGTGGTGGGGCGCCCACGCCTACCGTTTGCGGCTGAGGCGGCGACGGGCATGGCAACGCCACCAGCACGAGCGCGAAGTCGCCAACGAGGCATCGCTGGCCAAGACGCGGTTCCTGGCCACGCTAGGGCACGAAATCCGCACGCCGATGACGGGCGTTCTGGGCATGAGCGAACTGCTGCTCGACACCGCCCTGGACACCCGGCAGCGCGGCTACACCGAGTCGATTCGCGGCGCCGGCGAGCACCTGTTGCGATTGATGGACGATGCCCTGGACCTGGCGCGGATCGAATCGGGCAAGCTCCAACTCAGCGACGACGCGTTCGCGCTGCGTCCATGGGTCGCCGCGGTGGTCGCGCTGATGGCGCCGCTGGCGCGGCGTCGCGGGCTGGAATTCCGCGTCGAGGTCGCGACCGACCTGCCGATCGGCTTGCGCGGCGACGCCGTCCGGGTGCGGCAGATCCTGCTCAACCTGATCGGCAATGCGATCAAGTTCACCGAGCACGGCGAGGTACGGCTGCAGGTGTCCACGGCGCGCGCGGCGCACGCACGTTCGCGTCGTTCCTCGATCGTTGCCCCGGATGATGCCCCGGACGATGGCGCGGATGATGCCGCGGGCGTGTGCTTCGAGGTCATCGACACCGGCCCGGGCCTCAATGCGGAGCAGTTGGCCCGCTTGTTCCGGCGATTCGAGCAGGCCGATGGCGTCCGTACCGCGGCGCGCTACGGCGGCAGTGGCCTGGGCCTGGCGATCTGCCAGGAGCTCGCGGCGGCCATGGACGGCACGATCTCGGTCGACAGCAGGCCTGGCGAAGGCACGCGTTTCAGCGTCAGCCTGCCATTGCCGGGTGCCGACCACGCGCACGAGGCGGTCGCGACGCCATCGCCCGGCCCCAGGCTCGAGCGCCGCAACATCCTGCTGGTGGAGGATGACCCGATCGTCTCCGAGGTCGTCGCCGCGCTGCTGCGCGCGCGGGGCCACCGTGTCACGCACGCGGCGCAGGGCCTGGCGGCATTGACCGAGGTCGCGCTTGCGTCGTTCGACCTGGCGTTCCTCGATCTCGACCTGCCGGGCATGGGCGGGCTGGCACTGGCGCGGCAACTGCGCGCCCGAGGATTCGATGCGCCACTGATCGCGTTGACCGCGCGCGCCGACGCCGACGCCGAGCGGCAGTCGCTCGCGGCCGGGTTCGACCGCTTCCTCCGCAAGCCGGTCACCGGGACGATGCTGGCGGAATTGCTGGAGGAATGTTGTGCGGCGCCCGGCGAGGAACGCGTCGTGCTCGCGGGGTCCTGGGACCCGCGGTCCTGAAGCCCGCCGCCACGGCGCCGGCTTTGGCGAGGCGGCCGCCTGATGACCAGGCTCATGGCTCGGGGGGACTTCAGGCGGATGGCGCGGGCTGTCCGTCCACGGCCGCGGCGCACGGGCGCGATGGATCGCGCTTGAAGGGCGCAACGGCCCTCAGCGGGCGCTCAATTCGTGCACCGCATCCACCAGCGCGGCGACGTGGTCGGGCTGCATGTCGGGCGACAGGCCGTGGCCCAGGTTGAACACGTGGCCCTCGCGCGAGCCGCCGTTGCCGGCGGCATAGTCGTCCAGGGCGATGCCGACCTCGCGACGGATCGCGTCGGGCTGCGCGTACAGCGTGACCGGATCAAGGTTGCCCTGGATCGCGACCTGGCCGCCGATGCGCCGGGCCGCCTCGCCCAGGCCGACCGTCCAGTCGACGCCGACCGCTTCGGCGCCGCTCGCCGCAAGTTCCTCCAGGTACGGGTCGTTGCCCTTGCCGAACAGGATCAGCGGCGCGTGGCCGGCACCTTCGCCGCGCGGCAGTTCGGCGGCAATGCGCTGCAGGTAGCGCAGCGAGAATTCGCGGTACATGGTCGGCGACAGCACGCCGCCCCAGGTGTCGAACACCTGCATCGCCTGCGCGCCGGCGAGCCGCTGCGCGCCGAGATAGGCGATCACCGCATCGGTGGTGACCTCGAGCAGCTGGTGCATCGCCTTGGGCTCGTTGAGCGCGAGCGCCTTGACCCGGGAATAGTTGCTGCTGCCGCCACCCTCGACCATGTAGCAGGCGAGCGTCCAGGGGCTGCCGGAGAAGCCGATCAGCGGCACCCGGCTTTGACCGGCGCCATTGTCGAGCTCGCGGCGCACGGTGCGCACCGCGTCCATCACGTAGCGCAGCTCCGTCTCCATGTCCGGCACGGCAAGGCGGTCGATGTCGGCGGCGCTTCGGATCGGACGTTCGAACTTCGGTCCCTCGCCGTCAACGAAATACAGGCCCAGGCCCATCGCGTCGGGCACGGTCAGGATGTCCGAGAACAGGATCGCGGCGTCCAGCGGGAAGCGCGCCAGCGGCTGCAGGGTGACCTCGCACGCCAGCTCCGGGTTTTTTGCCAGCGCCAGGAAACTGCCGGCCTTGGCGCGGGTCGCGCGGTACTCGGGCAGGTAGCGCCCGGCCTGGCGCATCAGCCATACCGGGGTGCGGTCGACGGGTTCGCGGCGCAACGCGCGCAGGAAGCGGTCGTTGGTCGGGGCGCTTGCGGTCATGGCTCGTCTATCCATAGGTGATGGCGACGCAGCGGCGACGCTGGGCGCGAAATACGTTGAAAGCCGGTTCCCTGCACAAGGCGTGGGAAGAATGCGGCGGACGGGTGGCGCGCTGCGCGTGGAGCATCACCTGGGCGCTTCCGCGCCCTGCACGAACATCAGCTGGAAGCCCCGCTTGAGCTGCTGGTCGCGGGCGCGCTCCAGCGCGGTGAAGGCGCTGTCGCGATCCAGGTACTGCTCGCGACGCAGCTGGCTGCGCCCTCCGATCAGCCCCGACTCGCGCACCAGCGTCCACCCGCCCAGCAGGTCGGGTTGCAGCATCAATTGCACGAAGCGCGGGGCTTCCGGGCCATCGGGATGTTGTTGCAGGAGCAGGCGCATGGGTGAATTGTACGGTGGGCGGGCTTCGGCGCGCCCCGTCGGCGCGCCGCCGAAGCCGGGATCGTCATGCCGCAATGGGACCGCTCCGCTCGTGCGTGGCACGCAGCACCTTCAATACCGCCTGGTCGGACACGCCGCCAAGCAGCCGCGCGTCGCCGGCCTGCTGCCATAGGACAAACCGCAGGCCATCGGCGCCGGCCTTTTTGTCCAGCCGCATGCGTGCGAGCAGGGCGTCGGGATCCAGCCCCGCCGGGATCGCTGTCGGTAGCCCGAATCGCGCCAGCAATGCCTGCAGCCGGTCGGCGTCCGACGGCGGAGCCGCGTTCACCAGGGTCGACAGTCGCGCCGCGAGCACCATGCCGACGGCGACGGCCTCGCCATGGTTGAGGGCGTCGCTCCCACCACCGGCATAGCCCTGTTCGGCTTCGATCGCGTGGCCGAAGGTATGGCCGAAGTTGAGCAGGGCGCGCTCGCCGCGTTCGAACGGATCGCGTGCGACCACCGCCGCCTTGTAATGGCAACAGCGCGCAATCGCCTCGGACAGCGCCGCGTCGTCGCCGGCGAGCAGATCTTCGGCGTGCGCGTCCAGCCAATCGAGAAACCCGGCGTCAAAGATCGCGCCGTACTTCACCACCTCGGCGAGGCCCGCGCGCAGTTCGCGGTCCGGCAGGGTCCGCAACGCGGCCGTGTCGGCAACCACCGCACGCGGCGAATGGAACGCGCCGACGAGGTTCTTGCCGGCCGGCAGGTCCACGGCGGTCTTGCCTCCGACCGACGAGTCGACCATCGCCAGCAGGGTGGTGGGAACCTGCACCACATCGATGCCGCGCATCCAGCAGGCGGCGGCGAAACCAGCCAGGTCGCCGACGACGCCGCCGCCCAGCGCGACCACCGCGGCGTCGCGGGTCGCGCCGAGGCGGGCAAGTGCGTCGAGCACCTCGCCGAAGCGCGCCAGGGTTTTTTCCTGCTCGCCGGCGGGGAGCACGAGGCGCGCCAGCGTCAGGGTAGGCCGCGCCGCGAGCATCGCGGCCGCGATGCGATCGGCGTACAGGGGCGCGACGTTGGCATCGCTGACCAGCAGCACGTGGCGACCCCGCAGCGGCCGCGTCAGTCGGGCGCCATCGTCGAGCAGCCCGGGACCGATGGCGATCGCGTAGGGCGCATCACCACCGACGTCGACCGTGCGCACGCCGCTCATGCCGCCCGGACCCCGGGCGGAAGGGGTGTCGTTTCCCGGCGTTGCCACTGCCGGTCGAGCAAGACCGCCAGCTTTTCCGCCGCCTCGGCAGCGCTCAATTGGCCGGTGTCGAAACGCAGGTCGGCGACTTCCGCGTACAGCGGCGCGCGCGACGTCGCGAGGTCGTGCAGCACCTGTTCGCGATCCGCGCGCGCCAGCAGTGGCCGGGTGCGGTCGCGGGCCAGTCGCTGCAGTTGCTGGTCGATGGCGACATGCAGGTGGACCACGAATCCGCGTTCGCGCAGCAGGCGACGGTTATTGGCATCCAGCACCGCGCCTCCGCCCGTGGCCAACACCACGTCGTGGCCGTCGAGGATCTCGGCCAGCGCCGCGCGCTCGCGGGCGCGGAAGCCCGGCTCGCCCTCGCATTGGAAGATGGTGGTCACGCTCGCTCCGGTGCGTCCTTCGACGTGGTGGTCCGCGTCGGCGAAGCGCAGGCCGAAGTGGCTCGCCAGGCGACGTCCGATACACGTCTTGCCGGCACCCATCGGTCCGACGAGGATCAGGTTGGTGGCGGGATTCATCGCCGCCGATGCTAGCAGCGCAGCGGCGATGCCGTCGCCTTAACGAGCGCCGGCCTAGGCTGGTGTAGCCGCGACCGGACCAGCCATGCACACCGCGCCGGGCCGGCGAAGCGCGGCAAAGGCGCGATTACCACGCGATCCATTCGCCACCCCGGAACCCACCAGGAGCATTGCCATGTCCCTCGCCAAGGTCATCGAAGTCACCGCCTCGTCCACCACCAGCGTCGAGGATGCCGTCAAGGGCGGCCTGAAAAAATGCTCGGAGACGGTCAAGGGCATCAAGGGTGCATGGGTCAACGAGATCAAGGTCGTCACCGACGGCGACGGCAACATCACCGAGTGGCGCGTGAACCTGCGCGTGTCGTTCGTCGTCCAGTAACGGCCAGCCGTGGCCGAGGTCGGGCGCGATCGTGACCTCGAGCCATCGCCGGGTCGTTCCTGCAAAGCTCGATCGTGCACCGCCAGCATTGCTGGCGACGCGCCCCGGTCGGTAACGGGCTCGCCACCAAACGTGGTGGGTCTCGTGGCGCAAGCGCGTGCCCGGCGTACGGTCGCCCGCCGACGGAATGGGCAGTCGCTGAGCCACGGCAACAGCGGCATCGCGCCTTTCGTACATCGCGAACTACACTTCGGTGATGCCGGGCGTGCTGCCCGCAGGTCCGGGGGCCACGCCCGGCGTCATCCGAAGGAGCACCAGTGAGCACGACCGACCTGATCGCCGAAGCCCATGCCACGTTCGTGCAACTGTTCGAGGAAGCCCGCGCCGCCGGCGAGCCGGAGCCGACCGCGATGACCATCGCCACCGCCGGGCTGGATGCGCGGCCATCGGCGCGCACGGTGCTGCTGAAGGCGCACGACCAGCGCGGATTCGTGTTCTACACGCACCTCGATGGCCGCAAGGGTCGCGAGCTGCAGGCCAACCCGCACGCCGCCCTTCTGTTCCACTGGCCACGCGTGCGCTTTGGCGTGCAGGTACGGGTCGAAGGCCCGGTCGAGATCGTCGGCGACGCCGAGGCCGATTCCTACTTCGCCTCGCGGCCGCGCGTCAGCCAGTTGGGGGCGTGGGCGTCGAAACAGTCCGAAACGCTGGAGTCGCGCGAGGCTTTCGAGCAACGCATGGCGCAGATCGAGCACGAGTTCGAGGGTCGCGAAGTGCCGCGCCCGCTGCGCTGGACCGGCTTGCGCGTATGCCCGGAAAAGCTCGAGTTCTGGTACGGGGCCGAGTTCCGCCTGCACGAGCGCTGGCTGTACGAGAGCGACCGGGCCGGCGAGTGGTCAAAGCGGATGCTCTACCCTTAGCGCCGGGACAAGTGCTCCCGGACCCTGCCCGGCCTGTGCAGGCGCACGTGGGACAATGCGGCATGAGTGCAACCCACGGCCCGCGCCGCATCGTCTGCCTGACCGAGGAGCCCACCGAGACGCTCTACGCGCTCGGCGAACAGGACCGTATCGTCGGCATCAGCGGGTTCACGGTGCGCCCGGCCATCGCGCGCAAGACCAAGCCCAAGGTCAGCGCATTCACCAGCGCGAAGATCGGCGAGATCCTCAAGCTGCGGCCGGACTTCGTGATCGGCTTCTCCGACATCCAGGCTGATATCGCCGCCGAGCTCATCCGGCAGGGCATCGAGGTCTGGATCAGCAACCACCGCAGCGTCGACGGGATCATCGACTACGTGCGCCGGCTCGGCGCGCTGGTGGGCGCCGCGGACCGGGCCAACGCCTATGCCGATGAATTGCGGCGCGGGCTCGATGCGATCGAGGCACGCGCGGCGACACTGACGCGGCGGCCGCGGGTGTATTTCGAGGAATGGGACGAGCCGCTGATCACCGGCATCGGCTGGGTCGCCGAACTGGTGCGCATCGCCGGCGGCGACGACGTATTCCCCGCGCAGGCGGCCGAATCGCTGGCCAGGCATCGCATCCTCGCTGATGGCGCGATGGTGGTCGCGCAGGCGCCCGACATCATCCTGGGCTCGTGGTGCGGCAAGAAGTTCCGCCCCGAGAAGGTCGCCGCGCGCCCGGGCTGGGACGCGATCCCGGCGGTGCGCGACGGGGAGTTGCACGAGATCAAGTCGCCGCTCATCCTCCAGCCCGGCCCGGCGGCCGTGACCGATGGCGTCGCCCAGATCGCGAACCTCATCCACGCCTGGTCGGCCAGGCACCCGATCGCATAGCGACCAGCACCGGGCTTCTGCCAGTTGGCGATGCCCTGTCCGCTGGGTCATCTCCGGCCCGCGCTGGACTGAGCGGCGCCGACGCGTGGACGCTAGAGCGGGAAAAACTCGCGGCTGAACTGCATCGACGAGGAGGCGCCGCCCTCGCGAACGATCGTGAGCTCGAATCGCAGGGTGTCGGGCAGGCTCGTTTCGACCGTGCCGACGTAGTCGAGAAGGTCGCCAACCCGCAGTTCGCGCATCACGATGTCCTGGCGTTGACCGCGCAGGTCGATCGCCGTGGCGGTGACCCGGGCCGGCAACGCGGTTTCTTCGCCGTCGGCGCCCTTGCGCACGGCGACCAGCAGCAGCACGGTGCCGGGACTGCGGCTGATCGCGTACTGGCTGGCGACGTCGGCCCCCAGCGAGGAAGTCTGCACCGCGCTCGCACGGATGCTCACGTCGCCCACTCGGGTGATGGCTTCCTGTGGCGCGCTCGGCCCGTCGGCGGTGCGAGCGGGAGGCTGCGCGTTGCAGGCGACGAGCAACAGCGTGGCGGCCAATGAGGCGAGAATCGGACGGGGGCTACGCATGGGATGAGCTCCGGAGGGTCAGTCGTTGGCGGCAGACAGTTGCCGGCCGCGATCAGCGGCGGCGGCGAGCGCGCGGTCGACGAGGCCGTGGAAGCCGCCGGCCTCGAACACCTCGATCGCCGCCTGGGTGGTGCCGCCGGGCGAAGTGACGCGCTTGCGCAGCACGTCGGCCGGCTCGTCGAGCCGGGTCAGCATCGTTGCCGCACCGAGCAGCGTCTGCGCGACCAGCGCGCGCGCGGCATCGGCGGGAAGGCCCTGGGCAATGCCCGCCGCCTGCATCGCCTCGGCGAGCAGGAACACGTAGGCCGGGCCACTGCCCGACACCGCGGTCACCGCATTGATCAGGTCCTCGGTGTCAACCCAGACCGTCGGCCCGACCGCGTCCAGCAGTTCCGCCGCCTCGGTGCGTTGCCCGGCCGCCGTTGCCGGGTTGGCGAACAGTCCGGTGATGCCGACGCCCAGCAACGCCGGGGTGTTCGGCATCGCCCGTACCACCGCGATCCCGCCGCCCAACCAGCGGTCCAGTTGCGCGGCGGTGATGCCCGCTGCAATCGACAGCACGACGGGATGTCGTGCCTGTGCCAGCGTCGCCAGTTCATCGCAGACCGAGCGGATCACCTGCGGCTTGACCGCCAGCACCCAGGCGCTCGCGCCATCGGCGGCGTCGCCGGCGCGCTCGAACACGCGGACGCCGAAGTCGCGTTGCAGGCCATCGCGCAATTCCGCCACCGGCTCGGCGACGCGGATCGAACCTGGGTCGCGGCCGCGCGCGACGAGGCCGCCGATCAGGCTGCGCGCCATGTTGCCGCCGCCGACGAAGGCGATGCTGGGATTGCTCATGCGGGATCTTCCGAAGCCAGGGGTTTGGGTCGCGCGCCGAACAACGCGGTGCCAACCCTCACCATCGTCGCACCTTCCGCCACCGCGACCACGCAGTCGTCGCTCATGCCCATCGACAGGGTATCGATGCTGGCGTGCCGCAGGCGGAGCTCGTCGAACAGCGCGCGGGTGCGCCTGAAAGCCGGCCGGCGCTGCTCGACGTCGGCGTGCGGGGTCGGGATCACCATCACTCCGCGCAGGCGCAGCCTGGGCTGCGCGGCAACGGCGTCGGCGAGCGCGGTGAGATCGTCGGGGTGGCAGCCGTGCTTGCTGGCCTCGTCGTCGACGTTCACCTGCAGCAGCACGTTGAGTGGCTCGCGCTCCGCGGGTCGGTGCCTGGCGAGCGCCTCGACCAGCGATCGGCGGTCGACCGTCTGCACCCAATCGAACAGCCGCGCCGCGTCTTTGGCCTTGTTCGACTGCAGGTGGCCGATCAGGTGCCACTCCAGGGCAGGTAGCCCCGCGCCCTGTTCAGCCAATGCCGCCTGCTTGGCGGCCGCCTCCTGGACGTAATTTTCACCGAACGCGCGCTGTCCCGCCTTGGCCAGTTCCGCGACCGCCGTCGCAGCTTGGGTTTTCGACACCGCCAGCAGCCGCGGCGCGGGCCGCTGCGCGGCCGAGGCGGCGTGGTCCAGTTGCTGCAGGACATCGTTGAGGCAATGCTCGATCAAGGCGGGATTTCCTCTCGGTTTGGGGCTGGATTTGCGGCGCGGATCCGGGGCTATACTGCCGCGCAGGGGTAGTGCGGTTCCAGTTTTTGTTGGCGGCGTACCTACTATTTCGTTGGCAGTGCGGGGGAGAACGCATGGATATCGCCGAGCTGTTGGCGTTTTCGGTCAAGAACAAAGCATCCGACTTGCACCTGTCGGCCGGTCTGCCGCCGATGATCCGTGTCGATGGGGACGTGCGGCGCATCAACATACCGGCGCTGGACCACAAGCAGGTCCACTCGCTCGTGTACGACATCATGTCGGACAAGCAGCGCCGGGATTTCGAGGAGTTCCTCGAGGTCGACTTCTCATTCGAGATCCCCGGGCTGGCGCGCTTCCGCGTCAACGCGTTCAACCAGAACCGTGGTGCCGGCGCGGTGTTCCGCACCATTCCTTCCGAAGTGCTGACCCTCGAGGATCTCGGCTGCCCGCGCATCTTCAAGGAACTGATCGACCAGCCGCAGGGCTTGATCCTGGTCACCGGCCCGACCGGTTCGGGCAAGTCGACCACCTTGGCGGCGATGATCGACCACATCAACAAGAACGAATACGGCCACATCCTCTCGATCGAGGATCCGATCGAATTCGTGCACACCTCGCAGAAGTGCCTGATCAACCAGCGCGAGGTGCACCGCGACACCCACGGCTTCAACGAGGCGCTGCGCTCGGCACTGCGCGAGGATCCCGACTACGTGCTGGTCGGCGAGTTGCGCGACCTGGAGACGATCCGCCTGGCGCTGACCGCCGCGGAAACCGGCCACCTGGTGTTCGCGACCGTGCACACGTCGTCGGCGGCGAAGACGGTCGACCGCATCATCGACGTGTTCCCTGCCGGCGAGAAGCCAATGGTGCGTTCGATGCTGTCGGAATCGCTGCGCGCGGTGATCTCGCAGGCGCTGCTCAAGAAGGTCGGTGGCGGGCGTACCGCCGCGTGGGAAATCATGGTCGGCATCCCGGCGATCCGCAACCTGATCCGCGAGGACAAGGTCGCGCAGATGTACTCGTCGATCCAGACCGGCCAGGCCCACGGCATGATGACGCTCGACCAGCACCTGCAGGACCTCGTCAAGCGTGGCCTGATCCTGCGACCCCAGGCCCGCGAGTACGCCAAGGACAAGCGGCTGTTCGACTGAGCCTTCGCGCGGTCCCGCGATCGTCCACCGGGGTTCGCGGGGCAGGGCAACGGACCCGTTCAATCCGTCCGTTACGACGGCCCGTTCCACGCGTTCGTTCCACCCGTTCGTTCCACCCGTTCGAAGCCGCGACAGCAGATCCCCCGCTGCGCCCGGAATGACCATCAGGCCTCACGGAGGCACCCATGAGCACCATCGATTTCACCTCGTTCCTCAAGCTGATGGCGCACCAGAAGGCGTCGGACCTGTTCATCACCGCCGGCATGCCGCCGTCGATGAAGGTCAACGGCAAGCTGTCGCCGATCACGCAGAATCCGCTTACCCCGCAGCAAAGCCGCGACCTGGTGCTCAACGTGATGACCCCGCAGCAACGCGAGGAATTCGAGAAGACCCACGAATGCAACTTCGCGATCGGCGTTTCCGGTGTCGGCCGCTTCCGCGTCAGTTGCTTCTACCAGCGCAACCAGGTCGGCATGGTGCTGCGCCGGATCGAGACCAAGATCCCGACCGTCGAGGAGCTGGGCCTGCCGCCGATCATCAAGACGCTGGCGATGACGAAGCGCGGCATCATCATCTTCGTGGGCGCGACCGGCACCGGCAAGTCGACCTCGCTGGCGGCGATGATCGGCTACCGCAACATGAATTCGACCGGCCACATCATCACGATCGAGGATCCGATCGAGTTCGTGCACAAACACGAGGGCTGCATCATCACCCAGCGCGAGGTCGGCATCGACACCGACAGCTGGGAAAACGCGCTCAAGAACACCCTGCGCCAGGCGCCCGACGTGATCATGATCGGCGAGGTGCGCACCCGCGAGGGCATGGATCACGCGATCGCGTTCGCCGAAACCGGCCACCTGGTGCTGTGCACGCTGCACGCCAACAACGCCAACCAGGCGATGGACCGGGTCATCAATTTCTTCCCGGAAGACCGCCGCAACCAGTTGCTGATGGACCTGTCGCTGAATCTCAAGGGCGTGGTCGCGCAGCAGCTGATCCCGAGCCCGGATGGCAAGAGCCGGCGCGTCGCGATGGAGATCCTGCTCGGCACGCCGCTGGTCCAGGACTACATCCGCGACGGCGAGATCCACAAACTCAAGGAGGTCATGAAGGAGTCGATCCAGCTCGGCATGAAGACCTTCGACCAGGCGCTGTTCGAGCTCTACCAGGCCGGCGAGATCAGCTACGAGGACGCGCTGCGTTTCGCCGACTCGCAGAACGAGGTGCGCCTGCGCATCAAGCTCGCCCAGGGCGGCGACGCGAAGACCCTGGCGGCGGGCATGGATGGTATCGAGGTCGCCGAAGCTCGCCGCTGAAACAGCCGGGCGGAGGTGACCAGGAACGGGCAGGGGCGGGCAACCGCCCCTTTTCATGGGTTGCTAAAAACTCCCGCCGCATCTTCCGGCGACCCTGCGCCATCGCGGTTCAGGCCCGTTCCCGTCGCCATGGCGGATCGAGCGCGGCGATGCGCGCATACACCGGGCAATCCTCGCGGTGCGTGCCGGGCAGGTAACCCAGGCTCATCAGGAATTCATTGGTGATCTCGCCGCCGGTGAAGCGGAAGGTCTGCTTGAAGAGCTTCACCCAGGCCGCCTTGTCGCGCCGCTGCCGGACCCCCGCTTCGCCGTCCAACCACGCGTGGGCGTCGAGCCAGTCGGCAAAGCTGCCATGCGAGGCGCGCAGTTGCTGGATCACCCCGGCGTTGTGGATCGCCGCATCGACCTTCAAGCGGTTGCGGATGATGCCGGGGTCGGCCAGCAGGCGCTCGCGATCGGCCTCGCCGTAGGCGGCGACCGCGTCGACGTCGAAGCCGTGATAAGCGCGGCGGAACCCGTCGCGCTTCTTGAGCATCGTTTCCCAGCTCAGCCCGGCCTGGTTGATCTCCAGCAGCAGGCGCTCGAACAGCACCGCTTCATCGCGGTGCGGGAAACCGTACTCGTGGTCGTGATACGGGCCGTGCAGCGGGTGGCCGGGCGCCGAGTCGCAGTAGCCGGACACGCGGCTAGCGGGCCGGCGGCATCGAAGCAGCGGCGGAGGCTGCGACCGCGGTCGCGTACTGCGACAGTCCCAGGACGTCCAGTCCCTGCTCGAAGCGGATGTCGACCGGGATCTTCGCGTCCTTGAGCCGGGCCAGGTCTGCCGCCAGGTCGGGCTTGATCACGCCCAGCGTCTCGGTCATCTGCCTGGCCTGCGCGTAGTCGCCGTCGCCCTGCACCGTCAGCAGCTTGGCGCTCAGCGAGTTCATCGCGGCGCGCATCTTGTCCAGGTCGACGCGGTACCTGCCCAGCGCCGGATCGCGGGTGAACGCGCCGGCGTCGGCGAAGTAGTTGAAGCGCAGCATGTTGGCCTTGCCGTGCGCGTCGCTGGCGCCGAAACGCACCGAGCGCAGGATGCCGGCCAGGAACGTCACGTAGCTGTCCATGAGCTTGGCCTTGTCGAGTTCCCCCTGCTGGCTGAGCGCGTCGATCATGTACAGGCCGAGGATATCGGCCTTGCCCTCCTCGAAGCTCGACGAGTACTCCTTCAATGCCTCGTCGACCGTGCCTTGGCTGGCGCGACCGCTCTTGTCCAGGGTGTGCTTGATGCCCAGGCCGTGGGCGACCTCGTGGAACATCGTGTCGGCGAAAAACGCATCGAAGGTGACGTTGCCGAGCTGGTCGTCCGCGATGAGTTGGTTCGCGATCGGCAGCAGGATCCTGTCGAACTTCGCCCGCATGACGTTCTCCAGCTGCAGGCGACGCGTGCCCTTTTGCAGCTGCACCTCCTCGTCGTTGGGCAGGTTGATGGCGATGGTCTTGGCGCCGACGTTGGCGTTGCCGGCGTAGTACACGGCCTCGTAGGCGTTGAGATCGGCATCGGAACCGGGCACTTCGGCCTTGTATTTCGCCTCGACCGGCAGGCCCTTCTGCAATGCGGGCAGGAACCGGGCGAAGCGCGCCAGCTTCTCGCTCCAGGCGATGTCCTTGACCAGCACGAGGCCTTCGTACGCGGCCTTGTAGCCAAACAGCTGGTCCTCGTAGGTCTCGATCGGGCCGATCACGATGTCGACCGGATTGCTCTTCATGTCCATCCACGCCAGGTCGCTGGGGCGGAAGTCGTCCGACAGCAGCGCATCGGCGCGCAGGCGTAGGTAGTTGGCGAAGGACGTGTCGGCGCTGAGCTGCGCGGCCTCGCGCAGCAGCGAGGCGGCGCGCTCAAGGTCGGCGCGGTAGGCGACGTGGTAGGGCACCGTGGCCAACTTGCCGGCCGCATCGCGGCGCAGCAGCGTGTAGTTGGAGGTCTTGTCGGCAAGATCGGCGGCCTCGAATTCGGCCTTGCCGAGGTCGGCCGGGTAGAACGGGCCACCCGGCGGACGGGCGCCGATGCCGTCGATCAGCGGCGTGTCCTCGTTGAGGCGGTCCCACGGACCGAAATTGATCGCGACCAGGGCGCGCGTGGCCGCATCGGGCGCGCGGGCGAGCAACGCGCTGCGCTCGCCGTCCCACGATTGCCGCCAGTACAGGTCGTTCATCACTTCGGCGGCCTGCACCAATGTCGCAATCATCCGTTTGCCGCGCTCGTCGAACCCGGACAGGTCGGCCGTCAGCGGCACGACCGCATAGTCGCCTGCGTGGGCCAGCGCATATCCGCTGCCGGTGTCGGTGGCTGCCTGCTTCACCGGCGGCGCGGCCCGCGAGCAGGCGGCCAGGGCAAGGACGGCGAGGCAGGCGAGGGCGAGTGGACGCAGGGTCGTGGCGGACATGGGTGGATCCGGGCGGCGGCGGGGCGTTCATCGTACGCGCGGACCTGCACGCTGCGTCACGTGATCGCCGCGATAGAATGGGCTCATGCCCGCGCTGCCCACCCCCCTGGCCAATCAACTGCTGATCGCGCTGCCGGCGCTGGCCGATACCGACTTCTCGCGCAGCGTCGCGTTGATCTGCCAACACGATCCCGATGGCGCGATGGGCATCGTCGTCAATCGCCCGTCCGAATACACGCTGGGCGAAGTGTTCGGGCAGATGGGCGTCCAGGGCGGCGATGACGCCCTGCGGGGCCAGGTCGTGCTGGCCGGCGGCCCTGTGCACCCCGAGCGCGGTTTCGTGCTCCACGACGGCGGCATGCGTTGGGACTCGTCGTTGGCGATCGGCGATGGCCTGTATCTCACCACCTCGCGCGAAATCCTCGAGGCGATGGCGCGGGGCGAGGGTCCCGAACACGCGGTGGTGGCGCTGGGTTGCGCCGGCTGGGGTTCGGGCCAGTTGGAAGAGGAACTCACCGGCAACAGCTGGTTGACGGCGCCCGCCGATCCCGAGCTGTTGTTCGCGCTGCCGCTCGACGCACGCTGGCAAGCCGCCGCGGGACGTATCGGGGTGGATTTCGCCCATCTGGCCGATTATGCCGGGCACGCCTGAGATGGCCGCCCGAATGAAGGATGCGAGCACGGTGATGGGATTCGACGTCGGCTCGCGCCGCATCGGGGTCGCGGTTGGCAGCGCGTTCGGTGTCGGTGGACGCGCGCTGGCGGTGGTCGACGTCCACGCCCATGGCCCCGACTGGGTCGCGCTCGATCGCCTGAACAGGGAATGGCGCCCGGACGGCCTGGTGGTCGGCGACCCGATGACCCTGGAGGGCGGCGACCAGCCAATCCGCGCTCGTGCCCACGCATTCGCCCACGAACTGCACGCCCGCTATCGATTGCCGGTGGTGCTTGTGGACGAGCGCTCCAGTTCAATCGAGGCTGCGCAGCGTTTTGCCAGCGATCGTGCCCAGGGACGCAAGCGACGCCGCGACGCCGAGGCGCTGGATGCCGTGGCCGCCGCGATCATCGTCGAACGCTGGCTGGCTGCGCCCGATGACGCGATCGCCCTTGCCGACGTCCCCCCGGCCGCATGAGCGCTGAACCGGCCACGCCTGTCGATGCCGCTTGCGGGGCTGCGTTGCCGCACCTGCTGACGTTGGCCGGCCTGCCGCGCACGCAATTGGCGGGGTTGCTGGATCGGGCGCAGCACTTCAGCGAGGGCCGCGATGCCCGCCAGGCGCTCGCCGGGGTCGCCGTGTGCACGCTGTTCTTCGAGCCGTCGACGCGCACGCGCATGAGCTTCCAGCTGGCCGCCCAACGCCTTGGCGCCGACGTGCTCAACTTTGACGTCTCGACCTCGTCGGCGCGCAAGGGCGAGACCGCGCGCGACACGATGAAGAACCTGGAGGCGATGGGCGTTCGCGGCTTCATCGTCCGCCACTACGAGGACGGCGCGGTGGCGGCGCTGGCCGGCGCCGCGAATCCCGGCACCGCGCTGATCAACGCCGGCGACGGCCGCAGCGCGCATCCGACCCAGGGGCTGCTGGACATGCTGACGCTGCGCCAGGCCAAGGGCGGCGATTTTTCCCGGCTGAAGGTGTTGATCGTCGGCGATGTCCTGCACTCGCGGGTGGCGCGCTCGGACCTGCACGGCCTGCGCACGCTCGGTGCGGGCGCTGGGCGCTCCGTCGAGATCCGCGTCTGCGGACCGGCGTCGCTGCTGCCGCACGACGCCACCCTGGATGGGTGCGTGGTGACGCAGGACCTGGATGCGGCGCTCGACGGCGTTGACGCGGTGATGATGCTGCGACTGCAACGCGAGCGCATGGAGGAAGGCCTGGTCGCCTCCCTCGACGACTACCACCGCGATTTCGGCCTCGACGCCCGCCGCCTGAAGCGCGCCGCGGCCGACGCGGTGGTGCTGCATCCGGGCCCGATCAACCGCGGCGTCGAGATCACCGACGAGGTTGCCGACGGTCCCCAGTCGCTGATCCTGAAACAGGTCGCCAATGGCGTGGCAGCGCGCATGGCGGTGCTGGAGGCATTGCTCGCGCATTGAGTCCGCCGCGACCACGGTGATGCGCCGGCGCGATCCGACCCACCGCCTCAAGCTGACGTCTGCGCGTGGCGACCGCGGCGGCTGCACCGCGCGGCGCACCGAATGGGCGCAGGGTCGGCCCTGCGGTCCCGCGCCTACGCCTTAGCGCACCAGTTCATTGACCTCGGGGCGGCGTCCGCGGCGCTCGTAGTCGCGGATGTGGAAGAACACACGACCGGCGGGCGTGGGGTCGCTGACCGCGGTTATGAAGCCATAACCCTTGTCGTCGTTCCACTCCTGCACCTGTCCCAGGTGTTGCATCCGCCGGCTGCCGTCAGCGCAACAGGATCAGCGTCGCCAGCCCCAGGAAGGCGAGAAAGCCCATCACGTCGGTGACGGTGGTCAGGATCACGCCGCTGGACAGGGCGGGATCGAATCCGAGCCGCTTGGCGGTCAAGGGCACCAATACCCCGGCAGTGGCGGCAAACAGCAGGTTGATGGTGAGCGCCGAGGCGATCACCAGCGACAGCGCCAGGTCGCCGAACCACAGCCAGACCACCGTGCCCAGCACCAGCCCCAGGGCCAGGCCATTGATCAGCGCGATCGACAGTTCCTTGCGCAGCAGCACGCCGACGTTGGACGCGCCGATCTGGCCAAGCGCGAGGCCCCGCACCATCAGCGCCAGCACCTGGGTGCCGGCATTGCCACCCATGCCGGCGACGATCGGCATCAGCACCGCCAACGCGACGATCTTCTCGATCGTGCCCTCGAACCGGCCAACCACGCTCGAGGCCAGGAACGCCGTGCCGAGATTGATCGACAGCCACAGCAGTCGGCGGCGGAACGCGCGCGGCACCGGGCTGAAAAGGTCATCGTCCTCGTCCAGACCGGCCGCGCCGAGGGCCTGGTGTTCGGCCTGCTCGCGGATGATGTCGACGATGTCGTCGATCGTGATGCGGCCGAGCAGGATGTTGTTGTCGTCCACCACCGGGGCGCTGATCCAGTCGTGGTCGGTGAACTGGCGGGCGACGTCGTTGGCGGATTCCTCCACGCCGATCGCGGCCTGCTCATCGTCGATCAGGCGGTTGATCGGCGTGCCCGGTTCGTGGGTCAGCAGCGCGGCCAGCGCGATGCGGCCAAGGTACTGGTGGCGACGACTGACCACGTACAGATGGTCGGTATGCTCGGGCAGTTCGCCGCGCAGTCGCAGGTAGCGTTGCACGACGTCGATGGTGGCGTCGGCGCGCACCGTCACCACGTCCGGGTTCATGAGGCGACCGGCGGTGTCCTCCGGGTACGAGAGCACCTGCTCGAGCCGCTCGCGGTTCTCGCGGTCCATCGACTTGAGCACTTCGTCGATGACGGTGTCGGGCAGGTCCTCGACCAGATCGGCGAGGTCATCGATGTCGAGGTCCTCGACGGCGGCGACGATCTCGTCGATGTCCATGTCCGCGAGCAGGCTTTCGCGCACCTCGTCGCCGACGTGGACCAGTACCTCGCCGTCGTCCTCCGGATCGACCAGGCCCCACACGACCCCGCGTTTGGTCGGCGGCAGCGATTCGAGCAGGTTGCCGATCTCGGCCGGTGACAAGGTGTTGACCAGCCGGCGTACCGGCCCGAGCCGGCCGCTGTCGAGCGCGTCGGAGAGCAGCCGCAACTGGCGCGCGGTCTTGTCGTGGCGGAGGGGTTCGGCCATGCGGGCTCCGGGTGGGCACTCATGGCAGCGGTGGGGCGCTGCCAGGCGGGAGCCGCAACCGTCACCGTCCAACAGTGATAACGGTGCTGCGACCGGGAATCAGATCTTCATCGCGACATTATCGCCCGGCAATCGGGGCGATGGACACCCCGTATTGGTGGATTCAGCCGCTGATGCAGGCGCAGTCGGACAACCAGGCCTCGATGGCGGCGCGGTCACGCGCGCGCAAAAGCGCTGGGGCGCGCGCGCGCAACCCGGCCAGGTCGCATCCGCGGATGCGGCGGCGGACTTCGAGCAGCGTCCCGGGATGCAGGCTGAATTCGGTCAGGCCCAGGGCGAGCAGCAGTGGCGCGAACACCGGGTCGCCGGCCATTTCGCCACACACCGCGATGGGGATTTCGTGCTTCAAGGCCAGCGCGATCACGTCGCGCAACACGCGCAGCACCGCCGGGTGCAGCGGGGTGTAGAGATCGCCCAGCGCCTCGTTGTTGCGGTCGGCGGCCAGCAGGTACTGCACCAGGTCGTTGGTGCCGATCGACAGGAAGTCGACGCTGCTGATGAACCCCGACAGCGCGATCGCCGCCGCCGGCACCTCGATCATCGCCCCCAGTGGCACGTGCTCGGCGATTTCGTGGCCCTGGCTGCGCAGGTCGCGCGCGACGCGCTTCATCAGCCGTTGCACGCCGCGGAATTCCTCGCGCGAGGTCACCATCGGCACGAGGATGCGCACCGGTCCGTAGCCCGAGGCGCGCAGCAACGCCCGCAACTGGGCTTCGAGCAGGTCCATGCGGGTGAGCGACAGGCGCACGCCGCGCAGGCCGAGCGCGGGGTTGGGCTCGTCGCGCAGCGTCAGGCCGGTGCGGTCGGCCTTGTCGGCGCCCAGGTCGAGGGTGCGGATCGTGACCGGACGGCCGCTCATGCCGAGCACGACATCGCGGTAGACGCGGAACTGTTCTTCCTCGTCGGGCAGGCCGACGCGTTGCAGGAACAGGAATTCCGTGCGGTACAGGCCCACGCCGGACGCGCCCAGAGCATGCGCCTCGGCCACGTCGCCGCGCGATTCGGCGTTGGCGAACAGCTGGATGTCGATGCCGTCGCGGGTTCGGGTGGGTTCGTGGCGCAGGCGGTTGAGTTCACGCCGTTCGCGCACCTGGCCGCGGGCGCGTTCCCGGTGCGCGCGCAGGTCGGCTGGGCCGGGTTCGAGCACCACCAATCCGCTGCTGCCGTCGACGATCATCGCGTCGCCGTCGTTGATCTTCTGCAGCGCCACGGCGGCCCCCACGACCAGGGGCAGGTGCAGGCTGCGGGCGAGAATGGCGCTGTGGGAGAGCGCACTGCCGCCTGCAGTCACGATCGCGATCACGCCCTGCGCCTGGTACTGCACCAGTTCGGACGGGGCGATGCTGTCGGTGACGACGATCTCGCCGGCCACGCCATGGAGGCCGGCGTCGCGGCGGTGCAGCGCGGCATGGATGCGGCCGATCACCTGGTCGATGTCGTCCAGGCGACTGCGGAAATACGGGTCGTCCATGGCCTCGAACACACCGGCGATGCGGTCGCGCTGCAGCCGCAATGCGTAGTCGGCGCCGTAGCGGCCGGTGCGGATCAGCGCATCCAGGCCGTGCAGCAACTCGGGGTCGTCGAGCAACAGCGTGTGCAGGTCGAGGAACTCGCCCACTTCGTGCGCCAGCGCGCCGTGCAGGCGCTCGCGAAGGGCATGCATGTCGGTGCGCACGGTGGCGATCGCGGCCTGCAGCCGTGCCAGTTCGCCCTCGACCGCCGACTCGGCGATGTGCTCTTCGGCGACTTCAAGGGCATGTGCCTGGCGCACGCGCGCACGGCCCAGCGCCGAGCCGCGCGAGGCGCCCGTGCCCTGGAATACCTGCCTCACGACGCCTGTCTCATGACGTTCGCCACTCCATCCGCGAGCACGACATCGCGATCAGCTGTCTTCGTCGAATCGGCGTTCGAACAGCGCGGCGATCGCGTCGGCGACCTCGGCCTCGTCGTTGCCTTCGACGCGCAACTTGACCAGCGTGCCCTGACCGGCGGCCAGCAGCATCACGCCCATGATGCTCTTGGCGTTGATCTCGCGGCCCTTGGCGGCGAGCGTGACACTGCTCTGGAAGGGGGTCAGCAGTTGCACCAGCTTGGCCGTGGCGCGCGCGTGCAGGCCGAGGCGGTTGGAGACGGTGAGCTCACGTTCGATCATCGCGGGGAACTCCTGGGTAATGCGGTGCGCGCGGCCCTGCGCGCATCGGGGGCAGCCGGCTCGTCATGCATCGTCCATGAGCACGCCGTTACGTGCGCCGGCGGCGGCGACCGCCGGAAGTTCGTCGAGTGGCAGTTCGGAATAGTTCATCACCCGCAGCAGCATCGGCAGGCTCAGCCCGGAGACCCGCCGTAGCGGCGTTCCCAGTCGCGCGAGCTTGGCCGCCAGGTTGCTCGGCGTCGCGCCGTAGAGGTCGGTCAGAACCAGCACGCCGTCGCCGCCGTCGACACGCCGCAACGCCGCACTGGCCAGTGGCAGCAGGGCATCGGGGTCGCCGTTGAATGCCACCTCGAGCGCCTCGGCGCGCAATGGCAGCGGATGCAGCAGTCGACCGGCCACGGCGACCAGCGCGTTGCCGATGCCTTCGTGGGTGATCAGGAGGATGCCGACGCTCATGCCCCGACGGTAGCAGACCGGCGTTGCGATCCGGAAGCCGCCGGGCCTGTTGGCGCCAAACCTTCCGCCGGGTGGTTATTCCAGCTCGCGGTGGTGCACGGCTACCTGGTTCCAGCCGCGACTGCGTGCGTGCGCTGCCAGTCGTTCGGCCAGGTACACCGAGCGGTGGCGGCCGCCGGTACAGCCAAACGCGACCGTGGCGTAGCTGCGGGTGCTGTCGGCCTGCAACTTGGGCAGCCAGGTGTCGAGGAATGCGCTGATGTGGTCGGCGAACAGGTTCACATCCGGCTGGCGTTCGAGGAAGTCGCGCACGTCGGCATCGCGTCCCGACAGCGGCCGCAGCGTGGCGTCCCAGTGCGGGTTGGGCAGCGCGCGGGCATCGAACACGAAATCGGCATCGGCCGGCACGCCGCGCCGGTAGGCGAAGGATTCGAACAGCAGCGACATCCCGGCGTCGCCGTCGATGCCGAACTCGGTGATCACATGGCGGCGCAACTGGTGCACGTTCATGCCGCTGGTGTCGACGACGGCATCGGCGATCTGGCGTAACGGCCGCAGCACGTGTCGCTCCAGCGCGATCGAGTCGGCCAGCGCCAGCCCCAGCTGGGTAAGCGGGTGGCGGCGGCGGGTATCGGCATAGCGTTTCAGCAAAACCTCGTCCTTGGCATCGAAGAACACCAGTTTCGGGTCGAGACCGAGCTTGCCGACCGCCGACAGCCACTCCGGCAGGTCGGCCAGGTCGCCATGGCGGTTGCGCACGTCGATGCCAACGGCGAGCTTGGCCGGCGCGCCCTCCCCACCATTGATAACGCTGCTCACGAATTGCGGCAGCAACTCCGCCGGCAGGTTGTCGACACAATAGAAATCGAGGTCCTCCAGCGTATTGAGCGCCACCGACTTGCCCGAGCCGGACATGCCGCTGACGATCACCAGAGTCGGCGAGGCGGGGGCCTGGTTCACGCGTCACCCCGCTCAAGGAACTCGCTGTGGCGGGCCATGAACGCCGTCGCGGGATCCACTCCCTTGGCGCGCAGGATGTGCGCGCGCGTCGCGGCCTCGGCGAGCACCGAGAGATTGCGGCCGGGCATGACCGGCAGGGTGATCATCGGCACGTCGAGGTCGAGCACGCGGCGCGATCCGAGGTCGCCGATGATGCGTTCGATGCCGCTGGGTTGCGGCTCCAGGTGCGGCTTGGTGAGGTGCACGATCAGGCGCAGGTACTTGTTCTTCTTGACCGCGGTGTCGCCGAACATCTGTCGGACGCTGAGCACGCCCAGTCCGCGCACCTCGAGCAGGTCCTGGAGCAGGTCCGGGCAGGTGCCATCGAGCACGTCCGGGGCGATCTGGGTGAATTCGGGGGCGTCGTCGGCGACCAGCCGGTGGCCGCGCGTGATCAGTTCCAGCGCGAGTTCACTCTTGCCCGACCCCGATTCTCCCGTGATCAGCACGCCAATCGAATAGATCTCCATGAACACCCCGTGCAGCGTCACCCGCGGCGCCAGCTTGCGGGCAAGGTGGTATTGCAGGTGGTTGAGCAGTTCGTGGCCGCGGCAGGGCGAGTCCCACAGCGGCGTGTCGGTTTCCTCGGCGGCCTGGCGCAGGTCCTCGGGGCACGGCTGGGCCTTGCTCACCACCAGCGCCAGGGGACGGAAACTGACGATCTTCTGGATGGTTTCCCAACGCAGGCGCGAGTCGAGTCCGTCGAGCCACGACAGCTCCTCGGTGCCGAGGATCTGCACCTTGTTGGGATAGATGGCGTTGAGGTATCCGGCCAAAGACGGTCGCCGCGCGACCGTGTCGATTGCTTCGAGTACGCGATGCTCACCGGTCTGGCCAGCCAGCCAGCGCAGGCCCAAGCGCTCGCGCAGTTGTTCGAACAACTCATTGGCACTGATGCGGGCAGTCATGCGGGGATCTCAAGTCGAAGTTGCGCAGCGGTGTGGACCAGCGGCCTGGCCGCGCGGGCACTAGCCAAAGGCACGGATCAGGACGTGGCCGCGCAGAGCTCAGCCCATCTGCTGGACAGCGAGCCACGCGGGTTGCAACGCTTGTCGGACTGGGTGTCGAACGAGCGCGAGGTCGGCGGCCGTGGCGCCGCGCGGGGGCGACACGGCCGGGTAGGGTCACGACGGCGCTGCGACACGCGACCGGCATGCTCCGCATCGCGGTGGCCACGGCGTGGCGCTAACCCAGGTTCCAGTCAGATCACCTCGCTGTTGCGCGCCAGTCCTTCGCCACGGTGGTGGTCGACTGCCTTTTCCTTCTGCTTGAGCATCAACCGGTCGAGCTTGTCGGCCAGCAGGTCGATGGCGGAGTACATGTCCGGGGCACTGGATTCGGCATGCAGGGTGCGTCCGGCGAAGGTCACGGTGGCATCGGCATGGTGCTGCAGCTTGTCGAGTCGCAGTTGGGTGCGCACGTCGAAGGGCTGGTCGAAATGTCGCTTGAGCCGGGCCAGCTTGCTTTCGACGTAGTCGCTGAGCGCGGCGGTGACTTCGATCTGTTGGCCGTGGGTTTCGATGCGCATAGGAACCTCCTGACGTCGCGACGGAATGGGTGCAGACCCCGGACGCGCCGGGGCAGCGCCAGCATCGCACGGTCCGGGCGCCGCGGGTCAGGCCGGGATCTCGCGGGCGGGCGGCGTTCACCGAGACCCGGGATTCGCCAGGGGAGCCTGCCAGCCATGGCCGCCAAGCGGGGAGGGCAGTCCGGGCCGGCCAGTCGAGGTGGCGTCTCAGCTGATCCGCATGCGGTCCTGCGACGATGGAATGCTCATCGCTTCCCGATATTTCGCCACCGTTCGTCGGGCGACCGGCACGCCGGTGGTCTTCAGGGTCTCCGCCAGGCGCGCATCGGACAGCGGCTTGCGGGGGTTCTCGGCGTCGATCAATTGCCGGATCATCGACTGGATCGCCGTGCTGGAGGTCTCGCCACCATTGCCGCTGTCGATGCCGGAGGCGAAAAACGACCGCAGCGGCATCGTGCCGCGCGGCGTGCGGGCATACTTCCGGGCGACGGCACGCGACACGGTGGATTCGTGCAGGCCGACCTCCGCGGCCACCTCGCGCAGGGTCAACGGACGCAACGCGCTGTCACCGAACTCCAGGAAAGCCGCCTGCTGCTTGAGCAGGCAGCGCGCCACCTTTAGCAGGGTGTCGCCGCGGGCTTCCAGGCTCTTCAGCAGCCAGCGCGCTTCCTGCAGGTGGCCGCGCAGGTAGCTGGCGTCGGCGGTGCTGGCATGCCGGATCATGCCCTCGTACCCACGGTGGATGCTGATGCGCGGCCGCATGCCGTCGGCCAGCGCCACCCGCCAGAGGCCATGCTGGCGCCAGATCACGACGTCCGGGGCGACATAGGTGCTGCTGGCGATCGCGCCGATCTGCGCACCCGGGCGCGGATCGAGCGAGCGCAGCAGCTGAACGGCCGTGTCGACCTCCGCCACGTCGAGCTTGAGTTCGTTGGCGAGCCCGGCAATGCCGATCCTGGGCAAGCGCTCCAAGGTGCCATTGGTGAGTGAATCCGCCAGCAGCCTGCCCGGCGTGTCCTCCGGCAGGGTGTGCAGCTGCAGCCGAAGGCACTCGCCCAGCGTGCGCGCCCCGACCCCGACCGGATCGAACTGCTGGACCTGGTGCAGCACGGTCAGGATTTCGTTTTCGCCAGCGACGATTTCCGGCGCCAGCGAGGCCGCGATGGCATCCAGCGGCTCGCGCAGGTAGCCGTCATCGTCGATCGCCTCGATCAGCGATACGCCGATATGGCGGTCGCGCGGCGACAGGTGACCCAGGTGCAGTTGCCACAGCAGGTGGTCGTGCAGGGACTCGTCTTCGGCGACCTGTTCAGCCGCGAGGCTGTCCTCATCGCGGTCGCTGGGGCCGATGCGTTCGTACCAGGGTTCGCCGTCGTTGTTTCCCCAGGGTTCCTCGTCGGACGTGGGCGCGATCAGGTCTTCGCTGCCATCGACCGATTCGTCCTCCTTCGAGGGGCTCTCCGCGGTATCGGTCCAGTCCAGCAGCGGATTGGTTTCCACCGCTGTCACCAGTTCGGCGTCCAGTTCGACCGTCGACAATTGCAGCAGGCGGATCGCCTGCCGCAGTTGCGGGGTCATCACCAGATGCTGTCCTAGCGAGGCTTGTAGTCGGGGCTTCATGATCGATTGAGAACGATGGCGGGTCGGTGCGACGGCCGCCATGCATGCTTGCTCCGGGCGTCGGCAGGGCCGACGTGGTGTTGCCCGGCACGACTTCGCAATGGCGGAGTCGTGGTTGGCGATCCTGCGTCCTGTCGACCCCTCAAACGGGATCAGAGACGGAAAGACTCGCCCAAGTACACGCGACGTACGTCGGGATTGGCGAGCAGTGCATCCGGAGCCCCCTGCGCGAGCACACTGCCTTCGTTGAGAATATACGCCCGATCGCAAATGCCCAAGGTTTCGCGCACGTTGTGGTCGGTGATCAGCACGCCGATGCCGCGATTCTTGAGGTGTCGCACGATGCGCTGGATCTCTCCGACCGAGATCGGGTCGACGCCGGCGAACGGCTCGTCGAGCAGCATCAGGCGCGGCTTGCCCGCCAGCGCACGCGCGATCTCGACGCGCCGGCGTTCGCCGCCCGACAGGCTGGCGCCGATCTGGTCGGCGACGTGGTTGACCTGCAGTTCGTCCATGAGGTTGGCCAGTTCGCGCTCGCGGCCGGCCTTGTCGAGGTCGTCGCGCAATTCGAGCACCACCCGCAGGTTGTCGGCGACCGAAAGCTTGCGGAACACCGACGGCTCCTGCGGCAGGTAGCCGACCCCGTACTTGGCGCGCGCATACATGGGCTCGGACGTGATGTCCTTGCCATCCAGCAGGATCTGTCCGGCATCGGCCGGGACCAGGCCGACGATCATGTAGAAACAGGTGGTCTTGCCGGCGCCATTGGGGCCGAGCAACCCCACCACTTCGCCGGCATCGAGGGTCAGGCCGAAGTCACGGACGACCTCGCGCGAGCGGTAGGCCTTGCGCAGGCCCTGCGCGACCAGCATCAGCCGCCACCCTGGGGTTCGACCGGCGCGCCCTTGGGCTGGATGCGCATCTTGACGCGGCCATTGCCTGGACCGCCGCTGGTGACATCGCCGGTCTTCATGTTGTAGACCACCCGCTGGCCGCTGAGCGTGCCGCGTGGCTGCTGGATGCTGACACTGCCGGTGAACACGACGGTTTCGGTGCGGGTGTTGTAGTCGATCCCATTGGCCGACGCGCTCATCGGCGATCCGTCATCCAGCAACTGCTTGAGCTTGGCGGGGCGCCCGCTGAACACGACGCGCGAGATATCACCGCCAGCCGTGGTGATGGTGGCCTGGTCGGAGACGACGGTGAGGGAGCCCTGGATGATGGTGACGCCACCAGACAGCACCGTCGGGGTTCGGTCATCGAGGCTGCCCTTCTGCTGGCCGGCATCGATGTCCATCGGCTGGTTGCGATCGCTTGAGCGCGCCAATGCACTCGGGATGCCGGCGCCTTGGGCGAAGGCAAGCAACACGGCGGCGGAAAGCCACTTAACGGCGTGGGACATAGCGGGATCTGACCTCGGATTTGAGCGTGTACTGCCGGGAGTCGAGACTGACCTCCAGGCCACGACCGCGCAGTATAGAACCCGGCTGGGTCACGGTGACCTGCGCGGCGGATGTGGCGCGCTTGGCTTTTGGGAATACGTTCATCTCGTCGCTCGCGAGCGTTGTCGGCCCGGCGGCGCCCGCATTGACCGCCGTGACGTCGCCGCGCAGGCGCAGCTCTTCACCTTTGGCGCTGACCCAGCCCGTCCGGGAACGCACTTCCCACGGCTCGGCCTGCGAGCCCGAGCGCGGCGGGATCAGGAATAGCGGGGTGACGATGGCCAGCGTCCTGGCATCGGGATCGCGTGTCAGTCGCGGGGCGCGCAGGGTGAACGATTCCACGCCCTTTTCATCCAGCGCGACCAGTTCGAAATCCTCCAGCACGTAATCGGGCTGGCCCGGCAGCGCGGACAGGGAGGTGTCCTTGCCGCGCTGGTGCCACACCGCCCAGGCGGAAACCAGCGCGGCGGCCAATAGCAGCCCCATCGCCATTCCGCGCCACGTCATGCGGCGGCCTCGACGCGCACGCCTTCGGGGCCGATGAGGTCGGCGAGCAGGTGGTCGGCCAGTCCCTGGGCGGCCAGCAGCAGGTCGCACAGCTCGCGCGCGGCGCCATGCCCGCCCCGGGCGACGGTGCGCCAGTGCGCCCGTTCGCGTACCCAGACATGGGCGCTGGCCGGTGCCACCGATAGTCCCGCCTGCTGCATCACGCGCAGGTCGGGCAGGTCATCGCCCATGAACGCGACTTCGTCCATGCCGATGCCCAGCCCGGCCGCAATCGCCTGCACGCAGGCCAGCTTGTCGGCAACGGCGGTATGCGCGCGCAGACCGAGCTCGGCCGCACGATGCTCGGCGATCACGCTGACCCGCGCGGTGACGAGGACCGGCGTGATTCCCGCCTTGCGCAGCAGCACCAGTCCCAATCCGTCATGGACATGGAAGGCCTTGAGCTCGCGGCCGTCGCTGTCGAAGTACAGGCGGCCATCGGTCAGCGTGCCATCGACGTCGAAGCAGGCCAGCCGCACGCGCATGGCGCGCTCGCGGACGTCGGCAGGGTAGTCATTGAGGTGCGAATAGGGCATCGGGCGAGTTCGGCTGACGGGGGAACGGGCGAGCGGGGCGACGATCACACCACCCGGGCGCGCAACAGGTCATGAATATTGAGCGCGCCGACCACCCGCTGCTCGCCGTCGACGACCAGCAGGCCACTGATCTTGTGCGATTCCATCAGTCGCGCCGCTTCGACCGCGAGCGCGTCGGCGCCGATGGTCTTCGGGGACCGGGTCATCACGTCGATGATGCCTGTGGCGCGCAGGTCGACACCATGGTCGTCGAGCGTGCGGCGCAGGTCGCCGTCGGTGTAAAGCCCCAGCAAGCGGCCATCGCCATCGACGACTGCGGTCATGCCCAGGCGCTTGCGGCTCATCTCGGCCAGCGCGTCGCTGACGCTCGCTTCGGCGCCGATGCGCGGGATCTCGTCGCCGCCGTGCATGACGTCGGTGATGTGCAGCAGCAGCCGGCGGCCGAGCGCGCCGGCGGGGTGCGAGCGGGCGAAGTCGTCGGCGGTGAAGCCGCGCGCTTCCAGCAATGCCACCGCCAGCGCATCGCCCATCGCCAGCGCGGCGGTGGTGCTCGAGGTGGGCGCAAGTGCGAGCGGGCAGGCCTCGGCCGGCACGCTGATGTCGAGATGCGCATCGGCCTCGCGTGCAAGCGAGGAGGTCGCCCGCCCGGTCATCGCGATCAGCTTGTTGCCCTGTCGCTTGAGTCCGGGCAGCAGCATCAGCAGTTCGTCGCTCTCGCCGGAGTACGACAGCGCCAGCACCACGTCGGTGTCGGTGATCATGCCCAGGTCGCCGTGGCCCGCTTCGCCCGGATGCACGTAGAACGCCGGAGTGCCAGTCGAGGCCAGGGTCGCGGCAATCTTGCGGGCGACGTGGCCGGACTTGCCCATGCCGGTGCAGACCACGCGGCCGGCGACGGCGAGCATCAGCCGGCACGCCACGGAGAAATCGCCATCAATGCGCGCCGCGACCGCGGCCAAAGCCTGGCCCTCGATCTCGAACACGCGGCGGCCACTGGCGGCCAGGCCGGCATCGGTGGGTGAACTCGGGAGGATCGAAAGTGTTGCCATTTCGGAGTGGGGGGCTTTCCGCTAGGCTAATCTGTTGATTCTAAGCGGTTCATCCGCGAAAAGCCCTGCGTGCAGGTTCGACCCATCCCAGACGCGCTCCGCCAGCAGTTGCTGCGACGGCGTGTCGCCGTGCTTCCAAGGCTGCCCCGACGTGAATGCCGACACCATCCGTACCCTGATTGAACAAGGCCTGCCAGGCGCCCGCGCCGAAGTGAGTGGCGACGACGGCGTGCATTTCGAGGCCCTCGTCATCTCAGGGGCTTTCGCCGGCAAGCTGCCGCTCGCCCGACACCGCCTGGTGTATGCGACGCTCGGCGATCGCATGGGCGGCGAGATCCACGCGCTGGCCCTGAAGACATTGACTCCCGAGGAAGCGCGAGCCTGCTAGGAGCGCGTGTCGGGCGCAAGCACGCGACACTCCCCATCCACCAACCACCACGTCGCGCCCCAGCGGCGCCCCACCAGGCTATCTCCACCCATGCAAAAGATCGTAATCCAGGGCGGCCTGCCGCTGAACGGCGACGTGCAGATCTCCGGCGCCAAGAATGCGGTGCTGCCGATCCTGTGCGCGACGCTGCTCGCCGATGCGCCGGTCGAGATCAACAACGTGCCGCAGCTGCATGACGTGGCCACCACCACGAAACTGCTCGCCGAGCTCGGCGCGGGCATCAGCATCGACGAGGGCACGATCGGCAAGGGCAGCGGCATCACCGTGGACCCGACCACCGTTCACAGCCAGGTGGCGTCCTACGAACTGGTCAAGACCATGCGCGCATCCGTGCTGGTGCTGGGCCCATTGCTGGCCAAGTACGGTTCGGCCGAGGTCTCGCTGCCCGGTGGCTGCGCGATCGGCTCGCGCCCGGTCGACCAGCACATCAAAGGCATGCAGGCGCTCGGCGCCGACATCAGCGTCGAACACGGTTTCATCAAGGCCACCGCCAAGCGCCTCAAGGGAGGACGGGTGGTATTCGACGTCGTCAGCGTCGGCGCGACCGAGAACGTCCTGATGGCGGCGACCCTGGCCGACGGCACCACCGTGATCGAAAACGCGGCGATGGAGCCCGAGATCGTCGACCTGGCCGAGTGCCTGACAGCGATGGGCGCGCTGATCGAGGGTGCGGGCAGCAACCGGATCGTGGTGCAGGGCGTCGATCGGCTGCACGGCGGCAGGCATGCGGTGGTGGCCGACCGTATCGAGACGGGCACATTCCTCGTCGCGGCGGCGATGACCGGCGGACGGGTGACCGTGCGCCGCGCGCGCCCGGACACGATGGACGCGGTGCTCGACAAGCTGCGCGAAGCCGGCGCCGAGATCACCGTCGACGGCGACCGCATCACCCTCGACATGCACGGGCGGCGTCCGCTCGCGGTCAACATCCACACCGCGCCGCACCCGGGCTTCCCGACCGACATGCAGGCGCAGTTCATGGCGATGAACTGCATTGCCGATGGCGTCGGGGTGATCACCGAGACGATCTTCGAGAACCGCTTCATGCACGTGCAGGAACTGCAACGACTGGGTGCGGACATCCGCGTCGAGGGCCACACCGCCATCATCCGCGGCGTCGAGGCGCTGAGCGGCGCGCCGGTCATGGCCACCGACCTGCGGGCATCGGCGTCGCTGATCCTGGCCGGCCTGGTGGCCAGCGGCGAAACCACCATCGACCGCATCTACCACCTTGATCGCGGCTACGAGAACATTGAGGAAAAGCTGTCCTCGCTCGGAGCCCGGATCAAGCGCATCGGGTAGTAGTTACCGTCCCGGCCGATGGGGCGCCCGCGGCGGGAGCGCCCCGCGCGGCTCGCGATGTCACGGACAAGTCGCGGCAAGACGAAAAAAGCCCCGCATCCCGGGGCTTCTTCATGTTGGTGAATCGCAGCCGCTCAACGCACCGAGCGCACCCGCAGGTCGATCGCGTCCTGGCCGTTCTCGCGTTGCAGGATCCGCGCCGGCACCGGCAGTCCCTCGACCACCCAGGCGATGGTCTGCTTGTCGCCGTTGGTGCTGACCACCTTGGTGGCCTGCTGCGATTTGCCGTCAATGTCGATCGCCTCCTTGCCGGCCACGGTGTAGTGC